>DATMZT010000001.1:0-11007 GCA_035573335.1 Hyphomicrobiaceae bacterium
GGATCCAGGATCACCGTGCGCGGCGCAAACAGCCGATGCCGGAACGACTGCTTGGTGTTGGTGGCCGATTGCGTGATGCCGGCGTTCTCCGTGAACTCGGAAGCCGACAGTGTGGTGGAGACCGAAATCATGCGGATGGGATCGGCCGGTAGCGGCAGGGGCACGGTCTTGTGGCGCTCAAATCCCACGCAATAGGGCTCCATGGCATCGGCACTGTCGAGGCCGGCCCAAAGGCAAAGCTGCATGGCCTTGGTGGCGTCGATCACCGAGCCGCCGCCGACCGCCACCAGCAAATCGGCCTTGGCCGCGCGCGCGGCGGCGGCACCCGCCACCACGTCCTCGCGCGGGCTATGCGAACTGATCTGGGCATGGGTGCCGACGTGACGGGCCGCGAGGGCCCGCTCGAGGCGCTGCAGCGGCCCATCCTGCTTTGCCGCCAAGGAGCGGGTCGAGGTGACAAAAATGCGCTTGGCGCCGTAGCGGTCGGCCTCCTCAAGGACGGCCTCGGCGGCCGGCCGTCCCCACAAGATCCTCTCGTGCGCCGTAACGCTGTAGCTGCCGGGCTTGAGCCCGTCTCCTTCACGCATGACCGTTACCTTTCGGGTGCGCGCTAACTTACTTGGGCAGGGCTCCTTCCAGACCCTCGACGTAGAAATTCATGGCGAGCAGGTCCTTGTCGCTCGCCCTCTCGCCGTCCTTGAGCCAGACGCTGCCGTCCTGGCGCTTGATTGGACCCGTGAAGGGATGCAGCACGCCTTTGGCGATATTGTCGCGTGCGGTTTCGGCAAGCTTGACGACATCGGCTGGGATCTTCGGCGACCAGGGCGCCAGCACTACGGTGCCCTGGGCAATCCCATCCCAGACATCGCCGGTCTTCCAGGTCCCATCCAACAGCGCCTTAACCCGTTGGATGTAGTAGGGGTTCCAGTCGTCGACGATCGCGGTGAGCTGCGCGTTGCGGCCGAACGGGGCCATGTCGGAGGCTTGACCGAAGGCCAGCACGCCATTCTCCTCGGCATATTTCATGGCCGCCGGTGAATCGGTGTGCTGCATGAGAATGTCGGCTCCCTGATCGACCAGGGCCTTGGCTGCGGCCGCCTCCTTGCCTGGGTCGAACCAGGTGCTCACCCACACCACCTTGAATTTGACGTTCGGGTTGACGGACTTTGCCGCCAGATAGGCGGCATTGATGCCCATCACCACTTCGGGGATCGGGAAGGAGCCGATATAGCCGATGGTGTTGGTCTTGGTCATTTTGCCGGCGATCAGGCCGATGACGTGGCGACCCTCGTAGAACCTGGCATTGTAGGTTGCCACGTTTGGCGCCTGCTTGAAGCCGGTGGCATGCTCGAATTTGACGTTGGGATGCCGGGCGGCGACCTTGATCGTCGGGTTCATGAACCCGAAGGAGGTCGTGAAGATAAGGTTGCTGCCGGTGGCTGCCAGCTGATCGATCACCCGCTCTGCGTCAGGACCTTCGGGCACGTTCTCGACGTAGCTCGTCGTGATCTTGTCGCCAAACTCTTGCTTGATCGCCTCGAGCCCCTTGTGATGTTGATAGCTCCAGCCGTGGTCGCCGATCGGTCCCACGTAGACGAAGCTGATCTTGGGTTTGTTTGGCGTCTGCGCCGAAACGCCGGCACCGGTGAGCACCGCCGCCAGCAGCAGACCCAGCAGCGCCGAGATCCTCTTGGCAAATTGCATCGCTTTTCCCTCCTCTAAAACCTCACAACCCCCGGTTCGCTCAAGCGGCGGCATGGAAAGGTTTGCCGAGACAGGCCGGCGCCGTCAGCTTTGCGCGCATCGTGTCACGGGAAATGATCACCAGCACCACGACCGTGACAAGATAAGGCAGCATCGAGAGTACCTGGGCATCGATCTTGATGCCAAGCGCCTGACTGTGCAGCTGGAGAATGGTCACCGCGCCGAAAAGATAGGCACCGCCGAGCAGGCGCCACGGTCGCCAGGCCGCAAACACGACGAGCGCGAGGGCGATCCAGCCGCGGCCGGCCGTCATGCGCTCGGCCCACAGCGGTGTCTGCACGAGCGACAAGTAGGCGCCGCCGAGACCGGCCAGCGCACCGCCAAACAGGGTGGCGCCGTAGCGATAGGCAATCACCGGATGGCCAATGGCGTGCGCGGCATCGTGGTTCTCGCCGATCGCCCGCAGGACCAGGCCGAGCCGCGTCTTCTCCATCAGGAAGGCCACCGCCGCCACCAGCGCCAGCGACAGATAGAGCAGGGCATCCTGCTGGAACAGCAGTTTGCCGATCCACGGCAAATCGCTGAGCCCGGCAACCTGGAGCCGCGGAAACGGTGCCGCCGAGAGTCCGCTGTAGCCTTGGCCCCACAGGGCGGAAAGGCCGAGGCCAAACATGGTGAGCGCCAGGCCGGCCGCAACCTGGTTGGCGCGCAAGCTCAAGGTGATGAGGCCAAACAGCGCCGCCATGGTGACGCCGGCGCCGGTGGCGGCGAGAACCGCCACCACGAGGCTGCCGGTTTTGATCAGCGCCGCGAAGGCGGCCAGCGCACCGATCACCATCATGCCTTCCACGCCCAGGTTGAGGACGCCGGCACGCTCGGCCACGAGCTCGCCGGTTGCCGCCAGCACCAGCGGGGTGGCGGCGATCATGACGCTGATCAGGATATTGCCGAGAAGGTCCAACCTGAGCCACCTATTTCGCTGCTTTTGCCCGGGCGTTGGACGGCGTCGCACGCAACTCGGCGAGCGTTCGCCGCGGCTGCCAGCGCGGTCGATAGTTCACCAGCACGTCGGCTGCCAGCATGAAGAACAAAAACATGCCCTGGAAGGTGGAGATGGTAGCGCTGGGCAGGCTCATGCTGATCTGCGCCATCTCGCCGCCGATCGTGGTCAACGCCAGCAGCAAGCCGGCGAGTAAAATGCCGAGGGGATTGAGCCGCCCCAGGAAGGCGACGACGATGGCGGCAAAGCCGTAGCCCGCCGGCAACTGCGGCACGAGTTGGCCGACGGGACCCGCAGCCTCGAACAGGCCGGCCAGTCCGGCGGCGCCGCCCGACAGCAGCAAAGTAAACCAGACGAGGCGCGGCTCGGAGAAACCGGCAAAAGCCGCCGCCCGCGGCGCCTGCCCCAGCACTTTGATCTTGAGGCCCAGCACATGGCTCTCCAGCAAGACCCAGGCGAGGGCGACCGCGGCCAGGGCGACGAGGAAGCCGGCGTGGGCGCGCGTGCCTGGGATGATCAGGGGCACGGCGGTCTGGAACAGGCGGCTTTCGGGGAAATTCAGACCATCGGGATCGCGCAGCGGCCCGTGCGTGAGCGCACTCAATAGCAGCACGGCGACGTAGGTGAGCATCAAGCTGACGAGGATCTCATTGGTGTTGCAGCGCGTGCGCAGGACGGCAACGATCGCCGCCCAGGCCATGCCGCCGGCGATGCCCGCGAGCGCCATGGCAGGCAGCAGCCACCAGCCCGTGACCGGATAGACCGCCAGCGCCACCCAGCCGCCGGTCAGCGCGCCGATGGTGAACTGGCCCTCGGCGCCGATATTCCAGACGCCGGCGCGAAAGCCGACGGCGAGGCCGACGGCGATCAGGATCAAGGGTGTCGCTTTGACCAGGATTTCCGCAATGCCGCGCAGCGAGCTCACGGGCTCCAGGAAGATCAGCTGCATGGCCCCGAGCGGAGATTTGCCAAGCGCGCCGAACAGCGCCATGCCGGCCGCCAAGGCCAAGGCGACGGCAACTAAGGGCGACAGGTAAAACATCAGGCGGGAGGGCTCCAGGCGCGGCTCGAGCCTAAGCATCGGCGGGCTCCCGGCGGTGGTGCCCGGCCATGTTGAGCCCAGCCATGCTGAGCCCGGCCATGCTGAGGCCCAGGCCGGCGGCGGTGATGAGATTGACCGGTTCTGCCCGTGACAGGCGGCCGTTGGCGATCACGGCGATCCGATCGGCAACGGCAAATAGCTCGTCGAGATCCTGCGAGATGATGAGGATGGCCGCCCCCGCGCTCGCCAGCGCCAGCAGGCGCGCATGAATGGTGGCGGCGGCCCCGACGTCGACCCCCCACGTGGGCTGCGCCACCACCAGCACGCCCGGGGCTTGCAGGATCTCGCGTCCGACCAGGAATTTTTGCAGGTTGCCCCCTGACAAACGCTCGGCGCTGCTTTCCACACCGGCGCTGCTCACGGCAAAGTCGGCCACGATGTGGGCGGCAAAATTTCGGGCGCGGGCCTTGTCGAGGAGGCCGCGGCGGCTCAAGTGCCGGCGCGCCTCAGCGGTCAAGACGCCGTTTTCCCACAGGGTCATGGCCGGCACCGAGGCATGTCCCAGGCGCTCCTCGCGCACGCTCAACAGTCCCAAGGCGCGCCGGACGCGTGGCGGCTTGCGCCCCACGCCCGAGCCGTCGAGCTCGATGGTCCGAGCGGCCACGGCGAGCCGCTCACCGGTCAGCGCGTCCATCAGCTCCGCCTGGCCGTTGCCGGCGACCCCGGCAATGCCCACGATCTCTCCGCCTCTCACCTCGATCTCGATGTTTGCCAGATCGACGCCGAACTGTTCGGTCTTGGCGAGACTGAGGGCGTTCAGCCTTAAGCGCACCGGACCGATGGCCGGGGGATGGCTGCGCCGGACGGAGGGCAGCGTGCCACCCAGCATGATGGCCGCGATCTTTTGCGCGCTTTCCTGGCGCGGGTCGCAGCTCGCCGCCACCCGGCCGGCGCGCAGGATGGTGGCCCGGCTGCACAGGGCACGGATTTCCTCGAGCTTGTGTGAAATGTAGAGGATCGAACGACCCTCCGCGACGAGCCGGCGCAGCGTTGCAAACAGGGCCTCGACCTCCTGCGGGGCCAACACGGAGGTAGGCTCGTCCATGATGATGAGCCGCGGCGCCTGCAATAGGCAGCGCACGATTTCCACGCGCTGGCGTTCGCCCACCGACAGGGTGCCGACCTGACGATCCGGGTCGAGCTCGAGGCCGTAGGTGGCAGACGTCGCCGCGATGCGCGCCTTGAGCGTCCGATCGGCGCGCTGTCGACCGATGCCGAGCGCGATGTTTTCAGCCACCGTCAGGGCTTCGAATAGGGAAAAATGTTGAAAGACCAACCCGACCCCCTGGGCGCGGGCGTCGGCGGGGCTCAAGGGGGCGTAAGGGGCACCCGCCAAGGTCATGCGGCCGGTGTCCGGGCGCATCAGCCCATAGACCAGTTTGACCAGGGTGGATTTGCCGGCCCCGTTTTCGCCGAGGAGCGCGTGGATCTCGCACCGGCCGACGGCAAAGGTGACCTGATCGTTGGCAAGCACGCCCGGGAAGCGCTTGCTGATGTCCTCAAGGGCGAGGAGCGGATCGGCGCCCGAGGTGGCCGTGCGCTCCGCCGGTCCGAATTGCCGGTCGCTCACGGCGTGCGCGCCGGTGCCGCCAAGCCCTGCATCAGCCATCCAGGTCAGCCCCACGTCAGGCCCCCACGTCGGCCCCCCCCACGTCGGCCCCCCACGTCGGCCCCCCACGTCAGCCCCCCATGTCAGGCCAGGCCAAGCTGGGCCTTGCCCCCGCGCCGGCAAGATAGAGCAGACCGCCGCGGCCGAACAGGAGCGTTTGCGGACGTCATCACCTGGGGCGCCATCGCTTCCGGCGCCTCGCTTAAAGTGAGCCCGGTCGCGGTCGGCGCCAGGCGGTGCGCTGCAAAGCGGCAACGGCCACGCGAGCACGGCGCCTCATGCGCGCACGCGCTCCACCCGATCGGGGCCGGTCACGACCTGCAACTCGCCCCGGCGCAGCATGTAATTGACGTGCGCCAGCACCTCGGAGAAGGCGAAGCCCATCTGGTGGGCATCGAGCGCGCGCTCGAAAATATGTGGAATGAGCTCGGCGGCCGAGCGCGGCGCCGTCCGACAGGCCCGCGCGATGGCTTCGCAGCGCAAAAGGTGATGGCGCTCGAGCTGACTGGCGCGTGCGCTGAGCCCCGTGAACGGCAGCTGGTGTCCGGGCAGCACCAGCACATCCTCGGCAACGGTCTCCTTCAGCGCGGCGAGGGAACGCAAATAGATGCCGAGCGGGTCGCCGGCCGGGTCGACCGCGGCCACGCTGACATTGGGTGTGATCTTGGCCAGCACCTGGTCGGCCGCGAAAAAGAGCTTGTCGTCGCGACTGAGCAGCATGACCTGCTCGGGGGAATGTCCACCCCCGGTCAAGACCTCGAAATCGCGTCCGCCGAGGCGCAGGACGTCACCGGCGAGCAGCCGCCGGTAGGTCTTGGGCAAGCCGGAAACGATGCGCAGGTATTCGTGACCCTTGGTGACGACGTTTTGGGTGGTGGCCGCGTCGAGACCGTGGTTGCGATAGAAGTTGCGGTAATGCTCGGCCTCCAGAGCCCCCGGATCGAGGTGCAGGTTGAGGCTGAGCAAATACTCGGTGGCGCTCATATAAAGTGGCACATCGAAACGCTTGAGCAGCCAACCGGCGGAGCCGACGTGGTCGGGATGGAAATGCGTGACGATGATGCGATTGATCGGGTGCGCCCGCAGGGGTCCCGCCAGCAGCTGCCGCCAGGCGCCTTCGGTGGCGGCATCGCCGAGGCCCGTGTCGATCAGGGTCCAAGCATCCTCGTCCTCGATCAGGTAGATGTTCACGTGATCGAGGAGAAAGGGAAGCGCGAGCCGGAACCACAAGACGCCAGGCGCGATCTCGGTGACGGTCCCTGGCGAAGGGGGGACGTCCCGGGGGAAGGTCAGGCCAGGCTGCGGAGCATGCATCGGCTGCGGCTCTTTGATCCAATGCGGTTGCGCGGATAGCTGGTGGGCCGCTGCCGACGGCGGCAGGTGCCGAGGCGCGCGGCTGCAATGTGAGAGCGTCCTTTGCCGCAGAATCCCCCTGAAAATCAAGCGCAAGCGCCCGAGCTCGGCCCCGCGCCGGCGCCCAGCGAGGCTCCGGGCGTGCCTACTTGGGGCCAAAGCTTGCCCCGCGCGCCTGCGCAAAGTGCCGCGCCGTGTTGCAACACCCTTGGACTTTTGGCATGGTCCGGCCGCGATTCATGCGCCGGCGTTGGCCGCGGTTTAATGCCGCGCAGCCTGGGCCGGCTCCGTCATTTGTGGGCTCAAGAGTTCGTGGCCTCCGGAACGGTCCAGCCATCTTAAGAAGGGAAATTCCGCCATGCCGATGGTCATGTGGGCAATCATCCTGTGCGGATTGCTCTCGCTCGTTTACGGCGCCTATACGGTGCGCGCCCTCATGGCCGCAAGCCCCGGCAGCGCTCGCATGCAGGAGATCGCCGGCGCCATCCAAGAGGGTGCGCAGGCCTATCTCGCCCGGCAATACACTACGATTGCCGTTGCCGGCGCGGTGATCTTTTTGATCGTCGGCGTGCTGTTGGGGTGGCTGGTGGCGATCGGTTTCCTGATCGGCGCCGTCTTGTCGGGGGCGGCCGGGTTTGCCGGCATGCTGGTGTCGGTGCGTGCCAACGTGCGCACCGCGCAGGCCTCGACGCGGTCGCTCGCCGACGGGCTTTCCATGGCCTTCCGCGCCGGCGCGGTGACCGGCCTGCTGGTGGCCGGCCTCGCGCTGTTGGGCGTTGCCATTTACTTTTCGATCCTGACGGCCGGCATCGGCTATGCCCCCACCAGCCGCACCGTTGTCGATGCCATGGTGGCGTTGGGCTTTGGCGCCTCGCTGATTTCGATTTTCGCCCGTCTGGGCGGCGGCATTTTCACCAAGGGTGCCGACGTCGGCGGCGATCTGGTCGGCAAGGTGGAGGCCGGCATACCCGAGGACGATCCGCGCAACCCCGCAACCATCGCCGACAACGTTGGCGACAACGTCGGCGACTGCGCCGGCATGGCGGCGGATTTGTTCGAGACCTATGCGGTCACCGTGGTTGCCACCATGGTGCTGGCCGCCATTTATTTCAGCGGCCAGCCGGTGGTCTACAACGTGATGCTTTATCCGCTCACGGTCTGCGCGGTGGGCGTGGTGGCCTCCATCATTGGTACCTTCTTCGTCCGCCTCGGCGCCAACCAGTCGATCATGGGCGCGCTTTACAAGGGCCTCATTGCCACCGGCGTGATCTCGATTTTCGCGCTGTGGCCCGTCACCGAGGGGCTGTTGGGGCTCGGCACCGTCTTCTCGACCCGCGGCGGCAGCTTCACCGGCATGGATCTTTACTGGTGCGCGCTGGTGGGATTGATCGTCACGGCACTGATCATCGTCGTGACCGAATACTACACCGGCACCAACTACCGGCCCGTGCGCAGCATCGCGGAAGCCTCCAAGACCGGGCACGGCACCAATGTCATCCAGGGGCTTGCGGTGTCGCTGGAGGCCACGGCTTTGCCGGCGCTGATCATCGTGGCCGGCATCATCGTTTCCTACAACGTGGCGGGACTGTTTGGCATCGCCATTGCCGTCACGAGCATGCTTTCGGTGGCCGGCGTGGTGGTGGCGCTCGACGCCTTCGGTCCGGTCACCGACAACGCCGGCGGCATCGCCGAAATGGCCGGTCTGCCCAAGGAAATCCGCAAGACCACCGATGCGCTCGATGCCGTCGGCAACACCACCAAGGCGGTAACCAAGGGCTATGCCATCGGCTCGGCGGGACTTGGCGCGCTAGTGCTGTTTGCGGCCTACAATGAGGACCTCAAGTTCTTCGTCGCCCAGGCCAAGCCGGGCTCGATCTTTTATGGCTTGAATGTCGACAACCTGTTCTCGCTTAGCAACCCCTATGTCGTGGTGGGGTTATTCCTCGGCGGGCTGTTGCCCTACCTGTTCAGCGGCATCGCCATGACCGCCGTCGGCCGTGCCGGCGGGGCGGTGGTGGAAGAGGTGCGCCGCCAGTTCCGGGAGAAGCCCGGCATCATGCAGGGCAAGGACAAGCCCGACTATGCCCGCGCCGTCGACATGCTGACGCGCGCGGCCATCAAGGAAATGATCATTCCCTCGCTGCTGCCGGTGCTCTCTCCGATCGTGTGTTTTTATGTGGTGAAGTGGATCGGCGGAACCGGCAATGCCTTCGCCGCGCTCGGCGCCATGCTGCTCGGCGTCATCGTCACCGGCCTGTTCGTCGCCATCTCCATGACCGCGGGCGGCGGGGCCTGGGACAACGCCAAAAAGTACATCGAGGACGGGCACTTCGGCGGCAAGGGCTCGGAAGCCCACAAGGCGGCGGTGACGGGAGACACGGTGGGTGACCCCTACAAGGACACGGCCGGCCCGGCGGTCAATCCGATGATCAAGATCACCAACATCGTGGCGCTGCTGCTGTTGGCGGTGCTGGCGCACTAGCAGGGGCGAGGCCTCAATCGAGCCCGAACTGCTTGGTGCCCAGGTTGCGGAACAGGGCCTTGAGGATGCCCTCGTCGCGGGCGTGGCTCGGCGTTTCGCGCTTGATGTAGTCGAATACCTTGCCGTCCTTCAGGCCGTACTGGGCGACTTTTTCCACCGCGCCCAGGGAGGTAAAGTAGATGGCGACCACCTGGCGATCCTTGACGGTGGGCGCAAAGAACGATGTCTGCCCTTCGATGCTGGAAATATAGTAGTAGGCCGATCCCGTGCCGACCGTGGCGGTGCTGGTGGGCGTGCCGAGCGACGTCTTCACTTGTTCCTGGCTCATGCCCGACTGGATCTGCTTGAGATCGTTGTCGTGAAACTGATGGCCGCGTTTGGTCACCGTCTCGGCGCAGGCGCTGAGCCCCAGCGCGATCAGAAGGCCGAGCGCGGTCGGGCGCAGCCATGGCTTGGACGGCGTCCCCCTCGGGCCGACACCGTTGGCCCGTTCTTGCGGCGCTGGGCGGCCGGAGCGCATGGTTGAGCATTCCTCACGAGAATCGACTGCAGAGCCCAAGCCGTGGCCTAACGCAAGAAGCTTTTATTTGCAACGCTGGCAGACCCTTGGGCCTTTGGTCTGCGGCACAGCGCAAACCTGAGCCCGGAGCATCCTTGTTGCTATGTTGGCCTGGCTATCGAGACGATCGCACCGGCGCCGAAATGCACGCGAGTTTTATGGCTCGATTGTGACGCAGGCGCGCGTGCCCACCTTCTATACGGCCTGGGGCGTGCCGGATACGGTTGCAGGCCGATTCGAGATGCTGGTGGTGCACGTCTCGGTGGTCCTCGATCGGCTGAGCCAAGAGGGTAGCGAGGGTGCCGCGCTGGCGCGGGCTTTGAGCGAAGCCTTCATCGCCGACCTGGACGCCAACATGCGCGAGATGACCTTTGGCGACCTTGCCGTGCCGAGGGAAATCAAGCGTGCCGCCGCGGCCCTGTTCGACCGCCATGGGGCCTATCGCGGACCGCTTGCGGCGCGGCAGCCGGCGCTTTTGCGGCGGGCGCTCGAGTCGCAACTGGCCTATCTTGATCCGGCCGGCGGATTGGACGTGGGGCGGATCGCATACTACATGCTGGAGGCCGCCGATGGCCTCGGCGGCCAGCCCGGTCGCGCGCTTTTGGCGGGACGGCTGGGCTGGCCCGTTCCGACCCCGCAGGAAGGCCTCGTCGGGGTGAAAACGCGGCATAAAGAGCAAGATTGATCGGCGGAAAGGAGCAAGAGACGGCATGGCAGGTGAGCTCAGCTGGGACCATTTGGTAGAGGACGTTCCCGCGACGGGCCTGAGCGTTGAGCGCACGGCGGAGTTGGAGGAGCGCTTGGCGGTCGCCGCCGCCCTCGATCTCATCGACCTGCCTCAGCTGCAGGCGCGCTACCAGATCACGCCCTTGAGCCTTGGTCGCTACAAGCTCACGGGCGAGCTGCGGGCCGTCCTCGAGCAGACCTGCGTCGTCACGCTTGAGCCCGTCAGGAGCGAGATCGCGGAAACCTATGCGGCGACCTATTGGCCGCCGGAGGCCATGCCCGAACCGGCCAAGGGGCAGGTGGCGCTCAACGGCGAACCCGATCCGGAACTGATCGTGGGCGGCAGCATAGACGTCGGTCGCATCGTGTTTGAAAGTCTCGCCGCCGCTATCGATCCGTTTCCGCGCCAGCCGGGGGCGGTGTTCGAGGGTCCGCTGGCGACGCCGCCGGGGGACAAGCCGGAAAGTCCGTT
>DATMZT010000002.1:0-46855 GCA_035573335.1 Hyphomicrobiaceae bacterium
CCCGTTTCTGCAGAGCCATGTGCAGCCCTTGCTGATTGACACGTTTGGCGAGGTGCCGATCCTGTCGTCGTTGTTTGCCGGCCCGCCCTACGGCATCGGCACGCTGACCGCGGGCCTGATCCTGGCCATCATGGTCCTGCCGTTCATCACGTCGATCTCGCGCGACGTGTTCGAGACCGTGCCGGCTGTGTTGAAGGAGTCGGCCTATGGCCTCGGCTGCACCACCTGGGAAGTGTTCCGCAACGTGGTGCTGCCCTACACCCGCGTCGGCGTCATCGGCGGCGTGATGCTCGGGCTCGGGCGTGCCCTCGGTGAGACCATGGCCGTCACCTTTGTGATCGGCAACGCGCACAAAATTTCCCCCTCGATTCTGGCTCCCGGTACCACCATCTCAGCCACCATCGCCAACGAATTCACCGAAGCCGTTGGCGACCTATATACCTCGGCGCTCATTGCCCTCGGCCTCATTCTGTTTGCCATCACCCTCGTGGTGCTCGCCCTGGCGCGCTATATGCTGCTGCGGGTCGAGCGCCGGCTCGGAGCCTAAAGCATGCGCCCCTCCCTTTACGCCCGCCGCCGCCGCCGCAACGCCGTTGCCATGAGCCTGTCTTTGCTGGCCACAATGATCGGGCTGGGTTGGTTGGTGCTGATCCTGGGCGCGCTGCTTTGGCAAGGCCTGAGCGGCTTGTCGCTCAAGGTCTTCACGGAAATGACGCCGCCGCCCGGTTCGGACGGCGGCTTGCTCAACCCGATCGTCGGCAGCCTGATCATGACGGGGCTTGCGGTGCTGATCGGCACCCCGGTCGGCATTCTTGCGGGCACGTACATGGCCGAATACGGCCGCTACGCGCGCACGACCTCGGTCGTGCGGTTTATCAACGATATCCTGCTCAGTGCGCCATCGATCATCGTTGGACTGTTTATTTACGAAGTCATGGTCGCGCAGATGGGTCATTTCTCAGCCTGGGCTGGCGCGGTTGCGCTGGCGGTCATTGTTGTTCCAGTGGTCATTCGTACCACCGAGGATATGCTGCTGCTGGTGCCGAACCCTCTCCGCGAGGCCGCGGCGGCGCTCGGTATACCGCGCGCCTATATCATTCGGCACGTTGCCTATCGAGCCGCTAAGGCAGGCATCGTCACCGGTGTGCTGCTGGCAATCGCGCGCATCAGCGGTGAAACGGCACCGCTCCTGTTTACCGCCCTCAACAACCAATTCTGGAGCCACAACCTTAATGCCCCGATGGCCAGCCTGCCGGCTGTCATCTTCCAGTTCGCACTCAGCCCCTATGCGGACTGGCAGAAGCTTGCCTGGACCGGCGCCTTGATCATCACACTTTCAGTTTTGACGCTCAGCATCGTTGCCCGCGTTGTAACAGGATCGAGAAGGCAGTCATGAACGTCGCAATGGTTAGTGCACCTCAAGTCGACCGCGCCGCCGCCGGCAAGGCCGGACTGCGCGAGCGGATTTCGATCCGCAAGCTTGATTTCTATTACGGCGATAGCCGTGCTCTCAAGGCGATCAGCCTGCCCCTCTTCGATCGCAAGGTTACGGCCTTCATCGGCCCATCCGGCTGCGGCAAGTCGACGTTGCTGCGGGTCTTGAACAGGATGTACGACCTTTATCCCAATCAGCGTGCCGAGGGTGAAGTGCTGTTCGACGGCGCCAATGTCCTGTCGCCCAAGCAGGACCTCAATTTGTTGCGCGCCCGCATCGGCATGGTGTTCCAGAAGCCGACGCCGTTTCCGATGACGATCTATGACAACATTGCCTTCGGCATTCGTCTTTACGAACGCCTGTCGAAATCCGAGGTTGATGGTCGCGTCGAGGAGTCGCTCAAGCGCGCGGGACTTTGGAACGAGGTCAAGGACAAGCTGCAGGCCAATGGCTTGAGCCTCTCCGGCGGCCAGCAGCAGCGTTTGTGCATCGCGCGCACCGTCGCCGTACGGCCAGAGGTGATCCTACTCGACGAGCCGTGCTCGGCGCTGGATCCGATTTCGACGGCGAAAATCGAGGAGTTGATCGAAGAGCTCAAGGCCGACTACACGATCGTTATAGTCACGCACAACATGCAGCAGGCCGCCCGCGTCTCGGAATTCACCGCCTTCATGTACCTGGGTGAGTTGATTGAATTCGGCGACACGCAAAAGATCTTCACCACGCCCAATGATTCGCGCACGCAGGACTACATCACGGGCCGCTTCGGTTAAGGCCGAGCGAGGTTCGAAAAGGACCACCAATGAACGAACATACCGTCAAGTCTTTCGACCAGGAATTGCAGCTGCTCGACAAGAAGGTCGCGCAGATGGGTGGTCTGGCCGAGCGTCTCTTGGGCAACGCCTTCGATGCCCTCGAGCGGCGTGATCCGAAGCTGGCAGAGAACACGGTGGCGAGTGATCGCGCCGTCGATCAGCTCGAACGCGAGCTGCAGGACCAGACCATCCAGATGATCGCGCGCCGGCAGCCCATGGCCAACGATCTGCGCCATATCATGACCGTTTTGAAGATCGCCGGCGACCTGGAGCGGATCGGCGACCTGGCCAAGAATATCGCCAAACGGGCGCTGGCCGTCTCGGGTGAGAGCCATCCCAAGCCGCTGATGACGGGGCTCAAGCACATGGTGGAGCTCGCGCTGCACCAGTTGAAGGACGTGCTCGATGCCTACGCCGAACTCGACGCCGACAAGGCGCTGGGGGTCTGGCGCCAGGACGAACGCATCGATGCCATGTACAACTCAATCTTTCGCGAGTTGCTCACCTATATGATGGAGGATCCGCGCAACATCGGCCTTTGTACCCACCTGTTGTTTGGCGCCAAAAATATCGAGCGCGTCGGCGACCATACGACCAATATCGCCGAGAACGTCTACTATCTGGTGCATGGTACAACGCTCACCGACGATCGACCCAAGGGCGATGACACCAGCTCAACCCTCATTCGCAAGGAGTAGCAGGTGATGCCGGGCGGCATCGATATGTCTCCGCGTGTCCTCGTGGTGGAGGATGATGCCGCCATTGCCGAACTTCTGCGCTACAACCTTGAGGCGGAGGGCTATCGGCCGACGGTCGTGCCCAGCGGCGAAGAGGCGGAGCTGCAGGTCGCCGAGGACCGCTTCGATCTCGCCATCGTCGATTGGATGCTGCCCGGCCTATCCGGCATCGAGCTCTGCCGCCGCCTGCGGCGCCGGGACGATACCCGCAGCGTGCCAATCCTGATGTTGACGGCGCGCGGCGAGGAAGACGATCGCGTGCGCGGGCTCGGCATGGGTGCCGATGACTACGTCGTCAAGCCCTTCTCGCTGCCGGAGTTGCTGGCGCGCGTCAAAGCGCTATTGCGCCGCGCCTCACCCAATCGCGTCGCCGATGCGCTGCAGGGCGGCGACATCGTGCTCGATCGGCTGGCGCATCGCGTCACGCGCGGCGGCCGCGAGGTGCGCCTGGGACCGACCGAGTACAAGCTGCTCGCCTACTTCATGGAGAATGCGGGCCGGGTATTGTCGCGCCAGCAGCTGCTCGATGGGGTTTGGGGGCGCGATGCCTTCATCGATGGGCGCACCGTCGATGTTCATATCGGGCGGTTGCGAAAGGCCCTGATGCAATACGGGCAAGTCGATCCCGTCCGCACCGTGCGCGGCGCTGGCTATGCCTTCGGTGCCGATAGCCGCAGCGTACAATCGGTCGCGTCCTCCAAGCCCGTGGCGTAAGAGCGACCGCCCGGTTGTTGGCGTGACCACTCATCAATTTTCCACAAGCTCGGACCCCCCTATGCAACCTCCGGCTGCGCCGGGCGTTGTCGCTGCAGTCAGCAGGAGGCCAAAGGTATCATGCGCGCGCGATTGCTTGGTCTGATTGCCCTGGTCTGCGCCGGGTTACCGGCCTCGGCACAGGAACTGGCGGAGATCGGTAATCTCACCTGCAGCCTGGCCGAACAGAGCGGCTCACCGGACACCGAAGCCGGCATCGGGCAGGCGCGGGACATGCTGTGCACCTTCCAACCGGCCGCGCGGGGAGCGGAGGAAACCTATACCGGAACCTTGCAAAGCGCCGGTGACGAACGGCCCTTCGACAAGGGCGTGCTGATGTGGACGGTGAAGGGTCCGGCGGCAACAGAAATTCAACCCGGCCTACTGCAGCAGTCCTTTACCGTCGACGCCGGCACGGCCGCCACCCAGGTTGCCCCGCTGATCGGCGAGAAAAGCCCCATTGTGTTGCAGGCGGCGAAAAAGGAAATGCAGCAGGTGCCGGACGCCGACTCCTCCAAACCGACGACTGTGATCATTACGATCGTGCTGAAGCTGAAGTCCAGCCCGGCCTGAGCGGGAAGGCCAAATGCGTTTCCCGGCAGCGGCCCCCCAGGCGACCCGGGCCGGCCGCAACTGGTGCTAGCTAGCGGGCTTGGCGTTTGGGTTGGACCGGCGGTCGCTCCGCCGGCACGTCGTCTTCGGCCCAGGTCAGCCCCTTGTAGTTGAAGCCCTCCTCGATCGTGGGCTTGACGATCTTGAAGTAGGGGGAAAGGTCGAAGTCGGCCGGCGCGTAAAGGCTGTGGTGCCGGATGTGCAGGATCTCGCTGCGCTGAAAGCGCGTGACGCCCCGCTTTGCGCTTTCGCGACGCTCCACGCGCGGCAGGATCGGATAGCGCACCCGGCCGAAAGCGTCCGCGATCAGGGTCGAGCAGATGGCGCGGGTCGGCTCGCCCGATCCGAGCGCGATCATGCGCCGGCGCCAACGGGCGGGGATGGGGGGTTCGGGTAGCAAATAGCGCAGAAGATCGATGATGTTGCGCATATCGTATTGCGTACCAAGTCGCGAGACCATGTAGGCCAGCACGTCCTCGCGATCGGCTTCGGTGAGGCCGATGGGGCGGCAGATGCGGGTATGAAAGCGGTCGTATTTGGACAGCGGTGCCGAAATGCAGCCTTCGCCCAGGTTCACCTCGATCAGCACGTGCGGTTCGGGGTCGTCGCTGGGCAGCTCAAACCAATCGCCAACGAAGATGGCCGCGTGCGACCAGGTCGATTGGGTCAGATACTTGATGGCGCTCGAGAGCTTGCTGCCGCCGGCGACCAAGAGAACGTCGGCGGGGCGCAACACGCGCCGCAACGCCACGGGGTTCGATGGCACGTATGGTTCCTGACCAGGAACCTCGCGTCGCAAGCGTTCGCCAAGCTTGCGGCCGAACCAATCCAAAAACGAATCGAATGCCGTCATGGCCCAATTATCGCATGGCAAAGATCAGCTTCGCATGCGGCCGATTCGGCAAGGGTTTGCTGGGCCTAGACAGCTCGTATGGCGTCCAGCGTGCGCATCGCGTCGGCCGCGGCAGGCACCATCGCTTGGCAGGGCTCCGCCACGGTGCGCCGCCGCGCCCCCGAGACGATGAGAATTGCTTATCCTGGCGCAGCATTGAGGATGCCCTTGCGCATGTGTCCACCGATCCAATCGCACCACCCTTCGCCGCGGCGCAGGCCGAGGCAGGCAATGGCCGGTTGGCTGGCCGGCTTTCGAGCCGTCTCCCCATGCCGTGTGCGCAGCGACTGCGGCATGAAGATGTCGCTTTTTTTGGGGGAGCATCGAAAGCATGCCAAGCCCCGTGGGCCGCACCAGATTGAGCAACGATCCCCTGGCATAAGGTCGAGCTGCGCTTGCGGCAGCGGCGCAAACTTGCCCAGCGCATTGAGCCTTTCCCGCTGGTGGTTCGCCGGCGTCGTGTCCGCCCGCCGGCGGTGGACCTCAGCCGGCCGGCGCGGGCGGCACGCCGAGCCTGGCCAGCACCGTTTCCGTCGTTTGTCGACAGCGATCACCCTCGAAGGGAAAAGTGTCGCTCAATGCCGAGGCCAGCTGGGCATCCAGCGCCCGGCGTAGGAGCCGCCGAGCGCGGTGCAGCCGCGTTTTCACTGTTGCCGGCGACAAGGCCAGCACCTCCGCCGTTTCTGCGACGCTCATGGCCTCGATGTCGCGCATCACGAAAACGGCCCGGAAGCCGTCGGGCAGCGCGTCGATGGCATGCTCGATGAGTTGGCGGATTTGCTTGAGCGCGGCGCCGCGCTCGGGATCGGTGTGGGTGGGCATCTGGGGAAAGGGGATAACGTGCGCGTTGGTTCGGGGGGCCGCGTCGAGAACCGACAACTCGAGGCTGGGCCGTCGGCGGCGCAGCCGCCCCAGCGCTTCGTTGACGGCAATGCGTGTGAGCCACGTGGCAAGACTGGATTCGGCGCGAAATTCTGCCAGCTTGCCGAAGGCAACGACGTAGACCTGCTGGACGACGTCCTCCGCTTCGGCCTCGTCGTGCAGGATGGAGCGCGCCACCCGATAGAGGCGACGGTTGTTGCGCTGCATGATGAGACGAAAGGCTTCGCCGTGGCGTTGGCGTGCAAGCCGGGCGAGCTCGGCGTCGTCGAGCCCTTCCAGATTTTCCGGTGGTCTGGCGCGTAAGCTCTGCATTTGCCCTCCCCCCCAACCACACCCGTGCACCCGTCAGAGCCTTGCCGCACCGGCCTGCCGCGCCCGATCGAGCTCGATGGCCGTCAGGAACTCCTGACGCGTCTCCGGCCGGTCGCGAAAGACGCCCAGCATGCGGCTGGTGAGCAGGGTCGCGCTCGGTTGCCGCACGCCCCTGCTGGTCATGCAGCCGTGCCTAGCTTCTACCACCACCGCCGCACCTTGTGGCGCCAATACGCTATAGAGCGTGTCGGCGATTTGCGCCGTCATCTTTTCCTGGGTCTGCAGTCGCCCGGCGAAGACCTGCACAAGGCGCACCAGCTTGGAAATGCCGACCACCTTGTTGCGCGGCAGGTAGCCGATGTGTACCCGCCCGCTGATCGGCGCCATGTGGTGTTCGCAATGCGACTGAAAATCGATGTCGCGCATCACCACCATCTCGTCGTAGCCGGCGACCTCCTCGAAGGTGCGCCGCAGATGCTCGGCGGGGTCCTGGTGGTAGCCGGCGAACCACTGCTGATAGGCGCGCGCCACCCGGGCCGGCGTCTCGAGCAGCCCTTCGCGGCTGGGGTCGTCGCCAGCCCAACGAATGAGGGTTTCAACCGCCCGTTCGGCCTCCCCACGCGTGGGACGATCCCTCGGCGCCGTCCGTCCCGCGCTCGATGGCGCCACCGCGGGAATTAGCGACTGCACGTCTCTTGCCAGCCCGTTCATAGCTCGACCTCGCCCTCGCGCGTTGGGGGTTGTGCCGCATTGGATGTCCGATCGCACAATTGGTTCCCAGCTCGGGCCGTGCCTTGAGCGACTTGGAACCTTTCCCGCCCTTGTGCATCTATGCGATTGCCAAGTGGTCAAGCACAGCCAAGCGATGTGGCTGCTGCAGGAGATCGCGCAGGAGGTCAGCATGGGATCCGCACAGGGGCAGCCGACCGGGCCCGACCTGACACAAGGCATCGCCAGCGAGGAGCTCGGCGATGGCCGCATGCTCGTGGGCCAGGTTGGCGACAACGCCGTTCTGCTGGCGCGCTGCGGCAAAGAAATCTTTGCCGTCGACGCCAAGTGCTCCCATTACGGGGGGCCCCTGGCCGATGGGCTGCTGGTCGCAGCCACCGTGCGCTGCCCATGGCATCATGCCTGTTTTAATCTCGCCAACGGCGAGGCGCTCAACGCCCCGGCGTTTTCGCCGCTAGGGTGCTGGCGGGTGGAAGAACGCGATGGCCGGCTCTTTGTGCACCGCAAGAAAGCGACCCAGCCGGAGACCGAAAGCCCGCCCCAAGGCGCGACAGCGCCCGACCGCATCGTCATCGTGGGCGGCGGGGCGGCGGGCTTCGCGGCCGCCGAAATGCTGCGCCGTCTCAAGTACCAGGGCAGCATTAGCTTGCTCAGCGCCGACGACGCCCCGCCCGTCGATCGGCCCAACCTTTCGAAGGACTATCTGGCCGGCCACGCGCCGGAGGATTGGCTGCCGTTGCGACCCGACGCCTACTATGCCGAGCAAGGCATTCACCTGTGCCTTAAGGCCAATGTCATGGCCGTCGATCTGCGCGCCAAAGCGGTGGTGCTGGCCGGCGGCGACAGGGTGGCCTACGACCGGTTGCTGTTGGCAACGGGTGCGGAGCCCGTGCGGCTATCGATCGCCGGCGCGAGCCTGCCCCACGTGCACGTGCTGCGCTCGCTGGCCGACTGTAAAAGCATCATCGCGACGGCGGCAGCGGCCAAGCGGGCGGTCGTCTTGGGAGCGAGCTTCATCGGGCTCGAGGTTGCCGCATCCCTGCGCGCCCGCGGCCTCGAGGTGCACGTGGTGGCGCCGGAGGTGCGGCCGATGGAGCGCCTGCTCGGGCCGCAACTCGGCGAGTTCGTGCGCTTGCTGCACCTCGAACACGGTGTCGTCTTCCACCTGCCCGATGTCGCGACCGCCATTACCGGCAAGCACGTCGAGCTGAAAAGCGGGACGAGGCTTGAGGCGGATCTCGTCGTGGCGGGTGTCGGGGTAAAGCCGCGCCTCGAGCTGGCCCAGCAGGCCGGCCTCCCTATCGACCGCGGCGTCCTTGTCGACGGCTGCCTGGAAACGGGCGTGCCTGGTGTCTTTGCCGCCGGCGACATCGCCCGCTGCCCGGATCCCCGAACGGGCGGCAGCCTGCGCGTCGAGCATTGGGTGGTGGCCGAGCGACAAGCGCAGGTCGCCGCTCGCAACATGTTGGGCCTAACGCAAAAATTCACGGCCGTGCCGTTCTTCTGGAGCCAGCACTATGACGTGGCGATCAACTATGTGGGTCACGCCGAGCGTTGGGATGACATTGACGTTGCTGGCGACCCGGCGGCGAGGGACTGCCTGCTGCGCTATCGGTTGGGCGGCCGGACATTGGCGGTCGCCTCGATCAACCGCGACGTCGCCAGCCTTGCAGCGGAACTGGCGATGGAGGGCGAGGGCTGAGATGGGGCCACTGCGCGTGCGCTGGGGTTGTGACCGGCGGCGCCATACCACTGCCATGACACCGCCAAAAGACCTCCGCGGCAATGACGGCTGACGGGGCCGCTGGCGTTTGCCGACCAGCAGCGGCTAAAGTGTCGGCTCGACCGTGGCGAGGTAGAAGCGTGATCAGATCGATTGCCGTATTCGCAGCCAGTCTCGTCGGGCTATTGCCGCAGGCGGCCTCGCCACAATCAGCAGCGGCCAAGCAGGAGGAAGCGCACATGTCGCAACAAGTCAAAGCCGAGTTGGCGCCGACGGGCGTGCTGCGCGCGGGCATCAACCTGTCGAATTTCCTGCTGGTGACGGGCAAGACTGACGCTGGTGATCCCGTCGGCGTGGCGCCCGACATGGCCAGCGAAATCGCCATGCGCCTCGGCGTGCCGGTGCGATTTGTCACTTACAAGACGCCCGGCGAACTGGCGGACATGGCCGACACGGGTGCCTGGGATATCGGCTTGATCGGTGCCGAGCCGCAGCGCGCCGAGAAGATTGCCTTTACGCCGGCCTACGTGGAGATCGAGGCAACCTATCTGGTGCCGGCGGGCTCGACCCTGAAGTCGATCGCCGACGTCGACCGTCCCGGGGTGCGGATCGCCGTGACCGGCCGCAGCGCCTATGGCCTCTGGCTCGATCGCAACATCAAACAGGCCCAACTGGTGAAATCCGGCACGCTCGATAGCGCCTACGAGCAGTTCGTGGCCGACAAGCTCGATGCGCTGGCAGGACTGCGGCCGCGGCTGTTGTCGGATGTGGAAAAGCTGCCCGGCGCTCGTATCCTCGATGGCCAGTTCACGGCCGTACAGCAGGCGGTGGGAACGGCGCGCCGCAATAGCGTGGCCGCCAACTATCTGCGCAGCTTCGTCGCGGAGGTGAAGGCCTCGGGGTTTGTTGGCCGCTTGATCGAGAAGCACAAGGTGCGCGGCCTCTCCGTGGCGCCTCCCGCCTAAGGGTAGGGGC
Source organism: Hyphomicrobiaceae bacterium (assembly GCA_035573335.1). Lineage (GTDB taxonomy): Bacteria > Pseudomonadota > Alphaproteobacteria > Rhizobiales > Hyphomicrobiaceae > AWTP1-13. Next base: position 9,866 of record DATMZT010000002.1, read on the forward strand.
TCTTTGCAAAGGCCCCCCCGCGCCCGATCGGCTGTCGGGAGGCCCGACGGCCTCGCCCGCCCGCGGCTCCGCGGGCTGGGGCGGCCGGCTTGCCGGGCGCAGGGTCTGCCCAGGATCTGGCCGGGATCTGGCCGAGATCTGGCCGGGATCTGGCCGGGATCCTGAGCCGCCCGTGAGACGCATTTGCCACCAAGCCGAGGTCCTTAGCCGCCAGGGGGTGGGGAGGGGCCGGCCGGGTCTGCGCTCCCCTCCAGCGGAGAGGCCGGAGCGCCAGCAAGGCCGCGCCAGCAAGGCCGCACCAGCAAGGCCGCACCAGAAAGGCCGCATGAGGGCCGTGTCGGGGCCTGCAGGAGCGGGCTTGGGTCACCGCTTGCCAGGGGCCGCGCCCACGAAAGACCTCGCCGCTTACCCAATCCCGCCCAGATTGCAATCTACATCAAACGCTTAAGGCTGGCCTCGAGGGATGGTGTAAAGCGCCACCTGGGACACTCAAGGGACGTGAGTTCGCGTGCGTTGCCGATCGTGGAAGAGCCGGGTGGGGCTTGCGATGGCGGCCCTCGTCTGCCTGATGCTGGGTCGGGCGTTTGCCGCCGATAGCGTCAGCGCCGTGGAGGTGGTGGGCAACCGCACCGTCGAGGCCGCCTCGATCCGTAGCCACCTGCGCCTTGGCACCGGGGGCACGATTACGCCCGCCCAGATCGACGAGGCGCTAAAAGGCCTCTTTGCCACCGGGCTCTTCTCCGACGTGCGCATCGACCGTAAAGGCGGCAAGCTCGTCATCAGCGTCACGGAGAACCCGGTGATCGCCAGCGTTGCCTTCCAAGGCAATGCCAATGCCGACAAATCCAAGCTCGAGCCGCTCATCGCGCTCAAGGCCCGTGCCCGCTACACGGCGGCCAAGGCGCACGCCGATGCCCTCAAGGTTCGTGACTACTATCGCAGCCTGGGCAGGCTCGCGACCGAGGTCGAAGCAAAGCTCAGTAAGCGTCCCGATGGGCAGGTCGAGATCGTGTTTGCCGTCAAGGAGGCCGAGGTCACCAAGGTCGACAATATCGTCTTCATCGGCAATCGAAGTTTTACCGATCGCCAGCTGCGCGACGTCGTCACCACCAGTCAATCGGGCTGGTTCGACATCCTGAAAACGGCCGCCTTCTACGATCCCGAGCGCATCAAGCAGGATCAGGACCTGCTGCGGCAGTTCTACCTCAAGAACGGCTTTCCCGATGTGCGGGTGGTGACGGCGGATGCAACCAAGAACGAGCAGGGCACCGGCTTTTCGGTCGCCTTCACGATCGAGGAAGGGGAGCGCTACGCGTTCGGGCCCACCAACATCCAGTCGAGCATCGCCAAGGTCGACACGGCATCGCTGCAATCCTCCGTCACGATCAAGCCGGGCTCCACCTACAATGCCGAGCAGGTGGAAAAGTCCGTCGAGCGCATGACCCTGCTGCTGAGCGATCAGGGGCATGCTGCCGCCAATGTTCGCGTCGTGCCCAAGCGCGATGAGGCAAGCCGCATCATCACCATGGCCATCGAGGTGAAGGAGGGCACCCCGATTTATGTCGAGCGCATCGAGGTCGCCGGCAACACCCAAACCAAGGACTTTGTCATTCGCCGCGAGCTGCGCTTTGCCGAGGGTGACGCGGTCAACGCCTTTGTCCTCGAGCGGGCCCGCAAGCGCGTGCAGGCATTGGGCTTTTTCAAGAAGGTCACGCTGAAGCGAAAGATCGGCTCGAGCCAGGACCGCGTCGTCATCACGGTGGAGGTGATCGAGGACGATACCCGCAACATCGCCTTCGGCGCGGGCTACTCGACCTCGGAGGGTATCGTCGGCGATATTGCGGTGAGCGAACGCAATCTCTTCGGCAACGGCCAAGCCTTGCGCGTAAAGCTGACGGGCAGCGCCATGCGCTTCCAGGCCGAAGTCGGCTTCACCGAACCACGCTTGTTCGGCAGTAACTACGCCGGCGGCTTTGACATCTTCTACAGGGATACCGACTACACCACGCAGTCGTCGTTCAAGAGCCAGAGGGTCGGCGGCGACCTGCGGCTTGGCTATCAGATCACCGACGAATGGTCGGGCAGCGTCAATTATACGTTCTCGCGCAACACCATCTACGACGTCGGCGCCAATGCTTCCGCCGCAATCAAGGAGGCGGTGCCCGGGTTTCCCAATGTTTCTTCCAACACCTACGATACCTCCTCCGTCGGCTATTCCCTGGCCTACGATACGCGCAACAACAAGCGCCGACCGACGGAGGGCCTCTATTACACCTTATCGCAGGATCTCGCCGGCGTCGGCGGCGACGTGCGCTATCTGCGCTCGGTGGGAGACGCCCGCGGCTACTACCCCGTGTCCGATACGATCACGGCGGCGGGTCGCGTCACGGGCGGCGTGATCGGCGGCTGGGGAGGCCAGGATGTCCGCCTCCTCGATCTGTTCTATCGGGGCAGCGAGACCGTGCGTGGCTTTGCCTTTTCCGGTATCGGGCCGCGCGATATCCTGAGCCCCAACAAAGACGCGCTGGGCGGGCGCATGTATTTTGCGACCACCGCCGAACTGTTGTTCCAGATCCCCTACCTGCCGCAGGATTTCGGTCTGCGCGGCGCCGTGTTCGCCGATGCGGGTTCGCTCTGGGGTGTCAACAAGACCGCGGCATCGCTCCCGGGTCTTGCCGGCAATTCGCTGGCGCCGCGCGCTTCGGTGGGTATGGGATTGGCCTGGGATTCCCCGCTCGGTGCGCTGAGGGCGGACTATGCCTTCCCGATCGTCAAGCAGCCCTTCGACAAGACGCAGGCTTTCAGCTTCGGCCTGAGCCCCTTCTAGGCAGCGCCCGTTTGCCGAAGGTGCCGCGGCGCGGCGCAGGCGCCAATAAAATCTCGCCCACCGCGGTGTTTTTCTTCCATGCCGGCCAGGAACGATGATATGGCCGCCGCAGGTGGGGGCGGGCGGGTCGATGCCCTCAATGGCAGGCCGACGGCAGACGACCTCCGGGTCGATGTCACGATCGAGCGGTAAAGGGCGATGGGTAGCATGAACGGGGCGGAAAGTTTGGTGCGCACCCTGCTTGCCGGGGGCGTGAACGTCTGCTTCACCAATCCGGGCACCTCGGAAATGCACTTCGTTGCGGCCCTCGACAAGGTGCCAGGCATGCGCTGCGTGCTGGGCCTTTTCGAAGGCGTCGTCACCGGCGCAGCCGACGGCTATTACCGCATGCTGGGGCAGCCGGCTTCGACCTTGTTGCACTTGGGGCCGGGCCTCGCCAACGGGCTCGCCAATCTGCACAACGCCAAGAAGGCCAACTCCGGCATCGTCAACATCGTCGGCGAGCACGCCACCTATCACATTGCCCACGACGCCCCGCTGACCTCGGACATCCAGGGTCTGGCCGCGCCGATGTCGCATTGGCTGAAGACCTCGCCCAATGCGGCGAGCCTCGCAAGGGATGGCGCGCTCGCCATTGCCGCCGCGCGGCAGACGCCCGGACAGATCGCCACCCTCATTCTGCCGGCGGATACGGCCTGGAATGCGGCCGATGGCATCGCCGAGCCGGCGCCGGATGCGCCGGTCGGGAAAGCTTCGCATGCCGCGATCGAGGCGGCCGCGGCGATGCTGCGCGCCGGCGAGCGCGCCACCCTGTTGCTGGGCGGCGCCGCCCTGCGCCAGCGCTGCCTCGAATTGGCCGGTAAGATTGCGGCCAAAACCGGCTGCGGCATTCTAACGGAGGGCGCCAACACCCGATTGGAGCGCGGCGCCGGGCGCGTTCAGGTCGAGCGCATTCCCTACGTCGTCGACAAGGCGCTCGCCGTGCTGCGCGCCGCCGGTAACCTCGTGCTGGTCGGCGCCCGCCAACCGGTGGCGTTTTTTGCCTATCCCGACAAGCCCAGCCTGCTGATGGCCGAGGGAACCCACGCCAGCACGCTTGCGGGCCTCGATCAGGACATCGAAGGGGCGCTTGAAGCGTTGGCGGTGGAACTCGGGGCCATCGAGATGGCGCCGGCCGGCGTGGCGCAGCCGCGTCGGCCGGCGCTTCCGGCAGGCGCCATCACTCCCGCCGCCATCGCCTCGATCCTTGGCGCCATGTTGCCGGAAAACGCCATTGTCGTCGACGAAAGCGTCAGCACGGGGCGCGAGTTCTTTCCCGAGACGGCCGGTGCGCCGCCGCACGATTGGCTCAACAACAGGGGCGGATCGATCGGCTACGGCATGCCAGTGGCGATCGGCGCGGCCATCGCCTGTCCCGAGCGCAAGGTGATCGCGCTGGAGGGCGACGGCAGCGCCATGTACACGCTGCAGTCGCTGTGGACGATGGCCCGGGAAGGGCTCGACATTACGGTGCTGATCCTCGCCAACGGCAGCTACAACATTTTGCGTGGCGAATTGGCAAATGTCGGCGTCAAGAATCCGGGGCCGCGCGCCGTGGACATGCTTTCGCTCCGGCGCCCGGACCTCGATTGGGTCAGCCTTGCCCGGGGCATGGGGGTGGAGGCCGCAGGCGCCAAAGACTGCGAGCAGTTGATCAAGGGATTGAACGCCGGCCTGCGTTCCGGCGGACCCTACCTGATCGAGGTGGCGCTCTAGACGCGTCTCGCGCCGGGCTTCAGGCGCGCTGCAGCGTCAGGATGGACCAGCCGGCGCGCCGCTCCCAGCCCGCAAGACGAAAGCCGGCAGCGCGATAGGCCATGGCGACCTCGCGGGCCTGGTGGTTCAAAAGACCTGAGAGGACGGCGAAACCGCCCGGAGCAATGGCGCGGCGCATCGGTGCGGCGAGCCGAACCAGGGGACGCGGCAAAATATTGGCGAGCACGAGATCGAAGGGCTGAGCTCGCCGCAACCTCGGGTGGGCGAACCCGGTGGCCGTGAGGATGGTGAGGCGGTGCGCCGTTCGGTTGCGGCGCGCGTTGGCGCCTGCGACCTCGGTGGCGATCGGATCATTGTCGACCGCGAACACCTGGGCATCGGCCATCAGCCGCGCTGCGGCAATGGCGAGCACCCCCGTGCCGCAGCCCAGGTCGAGGACGCGGCGGAAGCGCCGGCGCCGGGTCAGATGATCGAGGGCGACCAGGCAACCGGCCGTGGTCGGATTGTGACCGGTGCCGAACGCCTCGCCCGCGTCGATCTCGATGGCGGTTTGCCGCAGTGCGAACCGCGCGCGGTCGTGGCTGCCGTGCACCAGCAAACGGCCGGCCTCGATCGGGGGCAGGGCCGCTTGCGACAAGGCCACCCAGTTGAGGTCGGGGACAGCCTCCAGCGATGGGGTGCCGAGACCGTCGACATCGGCGAGCGTCCTTGCCAGCAACGCCATCGGCGGCCGCGTGTCCCAGTAGGCCTCGACCGTGAAGCGCGGCGGGCGGGCTTCGAACAGCGTAACGGCGAGCGGCTCTGGTGCGACGAGTTCGCCCAAGCGGCCCGCCGCGGTGCGCCCGGCATCGGCGTCGGCGGCCTCGATGCGAAGCTTGAAAAGTGCCATGGTCGCTGGCGGCTGGCTGGCTTGTGCGCGACGTCAATGCGCGGTCATACTCGTTTCCGACGCCGGGCGAAAGCGGCGGCGACCGATAGGGGAGGGGCGAAGGTGCGATCTGGGCGCTGCATCTTGGTTTTACTGCTCGCGTGGGCGTTGATCACGCCGGCGCTGGCGCAGACCTACCCGGAGCGGGCGATCAAGATCATCGTGCCGCAGCCGCCGGGTGGCGGGTTCGATACGGTGGCCCGCGTCCTGGCTGATCGGCTATCGCCGCTGCTCGGCCAGCCGCTCCTGGTCGAAAACCGGCCGGGCGCCGGCACGCTGGTCGGTACCGAGGCGGCGGCCAAGGCGCCCCCCGATGGCTACACCCTGCTATTGGGGGCGCTGTCCAACCTCGCCTTGAATCCGGGGCTTTACGACAAGCTCTCCTATGATCCGCTGCGCGACTTTGTGCCCGTCGGGCTAGCGGTGACATGGTCCTACACCCTGTTGGCGCGCAAGGATCTGCCCCACAAGGACTTGAACGAACTCGTGGCTTTCGCCCGCGCCAACCCCGAGCAGGTCACGTACGCATCGGCGGGACGCGGCTCCGGCCAGCACATCGCCATGGCGGTGACGGCGCAGCTGGCAGGCGTCAAGCTGACCCATGTCACCTATCGCGGCGCGCAGGCCGCCTACCAGGATGTGCTGGGTGGGCGCGTCGATCTCTTTTTCGATATCTCCTCCACCGCACGCCCACAGGTCGATGCCGGCAGCGTGCGGGCTTTGGCGGTTTCCTCCAAGCAGCGCCAGCCCATGCACCCGGAGGTGCCGAGCGTGGCGGAGACGGGCGTGGCGGCGCTCGATATGGAAAGCTGGTTTGGCCTGTTCGCGCCGGCGGCCGTGCCCGCGCCAACACTGGCGCGACTACGCGCCGAGCTGACTAAGGTCCTGGCCGACCCCGAGGTGGCCATGCTGTTTGCCAAAACCGGCGGCCGGTTGCTCACCCTGTCGCCGGCGGACACCGAGGCGCTGATCAAGCGCGACGTGGAGCGCTGGACCAAGCTGATCCGCGAGGCGGGGATCAGCGCCAGCCAATGAGGTCTCTGAACGGGGGCTCGGTCCGGTCGCGCCCGACGCCCACAAGCGCTCGTTCAACGCTCTCCAGAGGTGAGGCCGTTGGTCGTTGCCGGGCGGCCCAGCCCCCTGGCGATGCGGCCCGTTGCACCGGCCATCTAAGTCGGCCCTTGCATGCGAAAAGCAAAGGCCGACCGCGGCCGGGCGCCTTCTCGGCTCAATAGCGGGTCGTGCTGCCCGCCGCTGGGATTTCGAGCTTGCGTAGAACCTTGCGCTCGCTGAGCGTCTTGCCGGCCGGGGCCGTCAGCGAGACGTTCCCCCGACCTCGAGCCGGAGTGGTCGATCACGAAGGCGCCGTTGACGGGGACACGCGCGCGGTCCGGTTATGGCTTGGCAGCCCTTGAGGCCGACGCGCAAATGCGCCTTTTGCCCTTCGCCCACCCGCATGACCGCCTGCGCCGGGCGCACATCGAGGGTGATCGGTTGCTCGGCGCGTGCAGGACCAGCAAGCGTCAGGCACGCCTGCAACCGGCAGGCCGGCGCCCGCCGTAGGCTGCTTTCTCATTTTGGGATCTCCCGCTACCCTGGACCGCCTCCCAGCTGCGCTCATGCTTGCGGCAGTTGGCGGAAGTGAGGAGCAAACGTGGCGGCGGGGGGCGCCGCGCGGGCGCGGCGCCTTTGACCGGTTCAGAGTGTAACGGGGCCGCCGCCGGCACCGGCGACCTCGGTGCGATTGCCCTTGGGCGGCGAGGCCGCAGCTTCGGTCTTGGTTAGAGCGGCTTGATCGCCACCTTGCGAAACTTGATTACGCCTGCCCCGTGCTGCAGGCCCAATGGCCCTTCGACGAACAGGCCGTTGTGCAGTTCGACCGTCTTTTGGCCGTTCATGAGGACCGAGATCTGCCGGCCTTTGGCGGTGATCTCGAAGGTGTTCCACTTGCCGCCGGCTTTCGGCATCGGGTTCACCTCGGCGAAGTTGACGATCCCGCCCGTACCGTAGGTTGGGTCCTTGCGCTGGTCGAAGATGTTGACCTCATAGCAGGACCTGTCCACGAGCTTACCGGGATCCTGGCAGCGCAGGAAGACGCCGCTGTTGGCATCGTCGCTGGCCCAGAATTCGACGTGCAGCTGAAAATCCTTATAAGAGGCCTTGCTAACGAGATAGGCTGGGTCCTGACCGGTCTTCTTGTCGGCGACCACCGCGCCGTCCTCGAGGCGCCAGTTGCTCTCGCCGACCTTGTTCCAATCGCCCATGGTCTTGTCGTCGAGCAGCGTCGTCCAGCCGTCACCGGTTTGGCCGGTGGCCTGCGGCGCCAGTTCGATGGCGGATATAGCCAACGCCATGAGCCCCAAAGCAAAGGGGAAGATGTGTGTCGCTAAGCGTCGCTGCATGGTCAAACTCCCTGGCACGGACGATCGGGTTTCCTCGAGCAAGAGATCGCGTTTTTGCCTGTGCGATCAGCGTGCGGCGTCTTTTACGCCGATGCCCTCACGCCAATGGGCATTGTAGTCACGTTCGAGCTTTCCCGGAAGCCAATCGCGCGAGCCGGCGAGGGCGGCAGCGGATGCTGGTGCCGCGAACGGCGCCGACTTTTGCGCACCACACCTGTGCCGATCGCGACCATCCGACCGCGCGCCGACCCGGGCGGGTCGACCGCGGGTTTGCGATCTTGCGCGCATACGGCCGGCCAATCGCCCGCCGGCCGCAAGGCCAGCCGCTGGAGGGTTAATGAGATGCTGAGCTTGGTCGGGCAATATGACTCACCCTTTGTGCGTCGCGTGGCGGTCTCGCTCACCGTCTTGGAGCTGCCCTTCGAGCGCCAGCCGCTCTCGGTCTTTGCCGATGCCGAGGCCTTGCGCTCGCGCAACCCGCTCGGGCGCGTGCCGGCCCTCCTCATCGAGGATGGAGAGTGGCTGATTGATAGTGCGGCGATCCTGGATCATCTCGACGAGCGCGTGGGCCCGCGGCGGGCATTGCTGCCGGCGGCGGGAGCGGCGCGCCGCGACGCCTTGAAGACGGTCGCGCTGGCCACCGGCATCTGCGACAAGACGGTAGCCAGCGTCTACGAAAGGCGGCGCGAGGCCAATAAGCTCGACCTCGGTTGGATCGGGCGCTACCGCGCCCAAATCGAGGCTGGCCTTGGCGAGCTCGCCCGTCGCTCGGCGCCCCAAATTTGGCCGCCGCAAAGGCTGCTGCAACCGGTGATCAGTGTTGCCACCATGCTGGGCTTTATTCGGCTTTATTTGCCGGAGGCGGCGCCCGTTGACCGCTATCCGGCCTTGGACCGGCTGGCCGCCTGGGCGGAGGGGGAACCAGCCTTCATAGCCTGCCGGCCCACCATTGCCGAGCTTGGCGGCCCGCCCGAGCCGGCCCGCGCGGCGCTTTTGCGCTTGCAGGGCAGCGCCCAAAGCCGCTAGCAGGGAAGAGAGTTTCCGCAAGTCTGCCAGTCAAGCCAGTCCGGGGAGTAAACCCATGCGCGTCTACTACGATCGGGATGCCGACATCAACCTCATCAAGGGCAAGAAGGTCGCCGTCATCGGCTATGGCAGTCAGGGACACGCCCACGCCCTCAATCTGCGTGACAGCGGCGTCAAGAATGTCGCCATTGCCCTGCGCAAGGCCTCCGCTGGCGTGAAGAAGGCCGAGGCCGAGAAACTCAAAGTGATGGAGGTGGCCGAGGCCGCCAAGTGGGCCGACCTGATGATGATGCTCACGCCCGACGAGCTGCAGGCCGACATCTATCGGGATCACTTGCGCGACAATATGAAGGATGGTGCGGCCTTGATGTTCGCGCACGGGCTCAATGTGCATTTCAACTTGATCGAGCCGCGCGCCGATCTCGATGTCGGCATGATTGCGCCGAAGGGGCCGGGTCATACCGTGCGCTCGGAATACCAGCGCGGCGCCGGGGTGCCGTGCCTGCTGGCAATCCACCAGGACAAGAGCGGCAATGCGCATGATCTGTTTCTCTCCTACGGCGCGGCCATCGGCGGGGGACGCGCCGGGATCATCGAGACGAGCTTCAAGGAGGAATGCGAGACCGATCTGTTCGGCGAGCAGGCGGTGCTCTGCGGCGGTTTGGTGGAGCTGATCCGCGCGGGCTATGAGACGTTGGTGGATGCGGGCTATGCACCGGAGATGGCCTACTTCGAGTGCCTGCACGAGGTGAAGCTGATTGTCGACCTCATTTATGAGGGCGGCATCGCCAACATGAACTATTCGATCTCCAATACGGCCGAGTTCGGCGAGTACGTGTCCGGCCCGCGGGTCATTACCGATGAAACCAAGGCCGAAATGAAGCGCATTCTCCGCGACATCCAGTCGGGCCAGTTCACCTCCATGTGGATGCAAGAATTTCGCTCTGGACTGCCGCGCTTCAAGGCGACCCGGCGCAACAACGATGCCCATCCAATCGAGGATGTGGGTGCCAAGCTGCGCGCGATGATGCCCTGGATCAAGGAACGCGCGCTGGTCGATAAGAGCAAAAACTAGCGACCCCCGCGAGCCGCACGCGGCCGGCTGCGATAGCCGCCACCGGCCGTCTGGTGCCCTCCCCCAGAGCGCGGAGCAGAGGCGGCTGCGGCATCCGGCCGGAGCCACCGGCGTCGCAGGGCCGTCGATCACAAAAGTTCCGCCATCGCCAGTCCGATTCCGGCATGCCAGAGGCCAGCTGAGTGGGGCAGGCGCGACGTTGCCAGCCGGGAACCGGTATGCTTTCATCGCCGCCGTCCACTAGCCTCTCAAACAACACTTGCAAAAATCTCCATTGGGGGAAACGCATGCGCCGTCTTCGCTTTCTTGCTTTGCTCGCCGCCATGCACTGCGGCGCCGCCAGCGCCCAGGACAGCATCAAGATCGGCGCCGACCTGCCCATGAGCGGGCCCAATGCGGAATACGGCGAATTGTTCGGGGCGGCCGCCAGTCTGGCGGTGGAGCATGCCAACGCCGACAAGATGCTGTCGAAGAAGCTCATCATCCAATTCGAGGACAGCCAAGCGACACCGCAGCAGGGCGTGGTGGCGATGAACAAGCTGGTAAATGTCGAGAAGGTACCCTTGGTCCTGTCGGCGTTCACGGGCGTGTCGAAGGCAATTGCCCCGGTCGGCGACAGAGCCAAGGTCGTCAGCGTCAACGGTGGCGGCATCGGGCCCGATCTCGCCGAGCTGGGGGAGTACTTCTGGAACGTCATCCCGCTCGTCAATCTCGAGATCCGGGTAATGGCGCCCTACCTGGTGCAGGAGCGAGGTTTCAAGAAGATCGCGCTTGTTTACGTCGACGACCCGGCGGGTGAAGCCATTCAAAAAGAGCTCAAGGAGAACGTGCCGAAGGCCGGCGGGCAGATGGTCGCCGAGCTGCAGGTTCCGCGCAATGCGCAACAGTTTACCAGCATCGCCGCCAAGGTGCGCGAAGCCGGCCCCGATCTCGTCTTTATCGCCTCCTTCGGTGCGCAGCAGGCCCAGATCGTCAAGCAGTTGCGCGACAATGGGGTGACGCAGCAGCTCGCCGGCTATTCGGCGTTCTCCTCGCCGACGGTGACGCAACTGCCCGAGGCCAAGGGTGCGCTGTTTCCGACCCAGTCGGTGGATTGGCAAGCGGCCGGCATCAGCGAGAGGGTCGCCAAGGACTGGAAGGCCAAGTCCGGCAAGGAGCCCAACGCCTACGTGGCCAACTACTACAATGCGGTGATGGTGTTCGTGCATTTGGCGCAGGCTTTGGAAAAGAGCGGCCAGCCGATTACCGGCGAGAACCTGCTGAGGCAGCGCAAGTCAAACGGCAGCTTTGATCTCGTCGGCGGCAAGATGGAGTTCCTGCCGAACGGCTCGGTATCAATGCCGATCCAGATCAACGAGATCGACGGCGCCGCCGGCAAGCTGGTCAAGGGCGGCACGATGGCGAAGTAACGGCGCCTTCGCCCAGGGTTTTGCCCCGTGCTGCTGCTTCAGCTCCTCATCAACGGCCTTCAGCTCGGCGCCATCTACGCGCTTACCGCGGTTGGCTTTTCGCTGATTTTCGGTGCCACCAAGATCTTTCACGTGGCGCATGGCGCCGCATTCACGATTGCCGCCTACCTGTTCTGGTGGACCAATGCCGTGCTGGGGCTGCTGTGGCCGTTTGCCGCCGCCCTGGCGGTGGTCGCCGCCGTCGTGTTCGGGCTGTTCATGGAGCGCTTCATCTACCGCCCGATCCAGCGGCACGAGGGGGCATTCTTTACCGTTTTCATCGCCGCCTTCGGCGTACAGATCATCGTGCAAAATCTGATCGGTACCGTGTTCGGCCGCGGTTTCGCGTCGGTGACGACGCCGCTCAGCCACAGCGTCGAGCTGCTGCCCGGCTTGTTCGTGGCGCCGGTGGCGGCGCTCGCACTCGTCGTCGCCGTCATCGGCTTCACGGCGTTGAGCTATTATCTTTCGCGCTCCCACATGGGCATGGCCATGCGCGCCCTGTCGGAAAATCCCGATCTGATCCGCGTGTTTGGCCTCGATCCGGGGCGCGTGGCGCAGTACGCCTTCGCCATCGGTTCGGCGATCGTCGTTCCGGGCGCCATCTTCACGGCCATGACCGCCGGACTGAACCCGGCGGTGGGGGCGCATGTCATGCTGATCAGCCTGGCGGCCACCATTGTCGGCGGCATCGGCTCGTTGCGCGGCGCCGCCTACGGCGGCTTGCTGCTTGGCCTGGCCGAAAACCTTGCCCTGTGGCGGCTCGATCCACAATGGAGCGAGGCGGTGACCTTCATCGTACTGTTCCTTTTCATTATCTTCCGGCCCGCCGGCTTCTTCGGCAGGCCGTATGCGGCCAAGTGAGGCCGGCATGTGGGCCTACCTCATCAATCTTGCGGTGCTGATCTCCATCAATGCCATTCTTGCCGTCACCTTGAATTTCATTCTCGGTTATGCCGGCATTTTCTCCATCGCCCACGCCTTGTTTTTTGGTGTCGGGGCCTACACGGCCACCTTTTTTGCCATGAAATTCGCGGCCGGCTTCCTGTCGGCGACGGCCGCAGGCATGGCGCTTGCTGCCCTCATCTCCTTGGCGCTGGCGCTGCCGGCGCTGCGCGTACGCGGGGAATATTTCGTCGCCGCCTCCCTCGGCCTGCAGATGTTGGCCATCACGGTCTTCACCGAGTGGAAGTCGGTCACTGGCGGCATCGGCGGCCTGACCAACATTCCGCCCGCCCGCCTGTTGGGCTTTGCCGTCACCCAGCCGGAGCATTTTCTGCTGCTGTCCTTGAGCTGCCTGGCGCTCGTCATGTTCGTTATTCGCGCCCTGGTCCGCTCCAGCTTTGGCCGCAGCCTGAAGGCCATTCGCGACGACGAGACGGCCGCCTGGGCGTACGGCAAGAACGTGGCCATCATCAAGACCACGGCGGTCGTGGTGTCATCGGCCCTGGCGGCGGTGGCAGGTTCGCTTTATGCCTTCTATTTGAGTTTCATCAATGTCGAGAGCTTCGTGCTCGACACCTCCATCCAACTGATGGCCATGGTCATCATCGGCGGCACGGCCACCCTGTTAGGGCCGGTGATCGGCACCGTGCTGATCCTGCTGCTCCCGGCCGGCTTGAGCTACTTGCCGTATCTGCCCGTCACCGAGATCGGTTCGATCCAGCAAATCGTCTACGGCTTGGCGATGGTGGTGCTGATGATCTACCGGCCGGGCGGCCTCTGGGGGTTCCAGGACACCCCGCCCAGCCCCAAGAGCGGCGCGACATGAGCGGGGGCGGCGAGGTTTTGCTACAGGCGACCGAGGTTGCCAAGACCTTCGGCGGCCTCAAGGCCGTCGATGCTGTTTCGTTCTCGCTGCGCAGCGGCATCATCACCACCTTGGTGGGGCCGAATGGCGCCGGCAAGACCACGCTGTTCAACCTAATGACCGGGCACCTGCTGCCGGATCGCGGCGAGGTGACATGGCTCGGCAAGTCCATTGTCGGTCTGCCGCACTGGAAGATCGCGCGCTTGGGTATCGGCCGTTCCTTTCAGGACCTCAAGCTTTTCGCCAACATGACGGTGGCGGAGAATATCGAGACGGTGACGGAACGCGGCTCCTGGCTGTGGCAACCGGGCGGACGCGCCGCCCACACGGCTCGCCGGAACAAGGTGGAGGCGACGCTTGCCGCCACCGGCCTCGGCGACAAACGCAACGCGCGTGCCGTCGACTTGGCCTACGCGGAACGCAAGTTCCTCAGTCTTGCCCGCATCATGGCGTCGGGCGCACGTCTATGGCTCTTGGATGAGCCTGCCTCCGGTCTCGACCCCGGCTCCTACCAAAGCTTCCTGTCACTGTTGCGCCAGCAGGTGCGCGAGGGTGTCACCATCTGCATCATCGAACACAATCTCGATATCGTGCAGGGCATCTCCGATCGTATCGCCTTTCTCGACCAGGGCCGGTTGTTGGCCGAGGGCGACCCCAAGACAATCCTCTCCGATCCGGCGTTGGCCGCCATCTATTTCGGCGAACGGGCAGTATGACAGCAGCGGTGCTCAAGGCCGAGAACTTGCGCGTCGGCTACGGCGGCAAGCCGGTGCTGCTCAATGTCAGCATCGAGCTAAGGCCGCGGGAGGTGCTCTGCCTCATCGGTCACAATGGCGCCGGCAAGAGCACGCTGTTGCGCACCCTGTTCGGGCTGGCCAAACCCGAGGCGGGTCGCGTTCTGGTCGACGGCCAACTGCTGCCGCGCCACCTGCCGCGCGCCTTGGCCGCGCACGGCGTGGCGATGGTGCCGGAAGGCCGAGGCGTCTTTCCGGGCCTCACGGTTGCGGAAATTTTCGCGCTCGGCATGTGGTCCGCCGGCGTTCCCGAGGCCGAGCGCCCCCAGCGCGTCGAATGGGTGCTGGAGGTGCTGCCGCCGATCCGCGCATTCTATCATCGGCGCGCCGGTCTCCTCTCGGGGGGCCAACAGCAGATGGTGTCGATCGGGCGCGCCCTGCTGGCCCGGCCGCGCTGTCTGCTCATGGACGAGCCCTCGATCGGGCTTGCGCCCAAACTGTTTCAGGACTTGCTGCAACCGATCCGCGCGCTGCAGCGCCAGCACGCCATGAGCATCCTGCTGATCGAGCAGAACGTCCGCGAGGCCCTCAAGATTTGCGATCGTGTTGCGGTGATGAAGGCGGGTGCCATCATCCTGGAGGCATTGCCGGCCGATCTGGCGGACAATGCCAAGCTGATGGAACTCTACTGAGGTCAGCGGCCGAAAGCCGTCGTTGCCATCGGCGCCCCTGCCCGAGCGCCACCCAGGGCCGCCCGGGGCCGCCGCGGCCAGCGCGTTCGGCGGCTTCATGGGCGTTATTTTCCTGCTAGCCTCTGGCTGCCTGCTGGCCAGCTGCCGGCAAGCGCAACCGTCGAGGGAAGTCCCAATGACGCCGTTTCGACCAACCGCATCGTGCCCCCTCGATGGTATCACGGTCCTCGACCTGTCGCGTCTCGTCGCCGGCAACATGGTGTCGTTGCAGCTGGCCGATTTTGGCGCCGAGGTGATCAAGGTCGAGGATCCCGACAAGGGTGACCCCTTGCGCGCCTGGCGCGTCGAAGGGCATTCGCTGTTCTGGAAGGCTTACGCCCGCAACAAGTTGAGCCTGACGCTCAATCTGCGCAAACCGCAGGGCAAGGAACTGCTGCTCAATCTCACCGAGCACACCCAGGTGTTGATCGAGAACTATCGGCCGGGCACGCTGGAACGCATGGGGCTGGCTCCGGCCGTGCTCCACGCGCGCAACCCGCGGCTCATCATCGTGCGCGTGTCCGGTTGGGGACAGACCGGACCTTATGCCCGCAAGCCCGGCTTCGGAACGCTGGTGGAGGGCCTGTCGGGCTTCGCCGCCAAGACGGGCTTCCCCGATCGCGAGCCGGTGCTGCCGCCGACGGCGCTGGCCGACATGATCTCGGGCCTCTACGGCGCCTACGCCACCTTGCTCGCCTTGCGCGAGATCGAGAGCAAGGGCGGGGGCGGTCAGGTCATCGACCTGTCGCTGCTCGAAGGAATGCACTCGGTGGTCGGCTCGGATGCCGCCGCGTTCAAGGCCTTCGGCGCCGTGCCGCGCCGACAGGGTAGCCGCTCAAACATCACGAGCCCGCGCAACGTGTATCGCACCCGCGACGGCCGCTGGCTTTCGATTTCCGGCTCGATGCAATCGATGGCGGAAAGGCTGTATGCGGCCGTGGGTGCTGCCGAGATGACGAAAGATGCCCGGTTTGCCAGCAACAGCGCGCGACTTGCCAACAACGAGGAGGCAGAGCGGCCGATCCGCGAGTTCATTGCCGGTCGCGATCTCGCCGAGTGTCTGGCCGTGTTCGAGGCCGCCGAGGTTACCGCAGCTCCCGTCTATGACATCGATCAGTTCGTTGCCGATCGCCACGTTCAGGAGCGCCAGGTGGTTGTCGAGGTCCCCGATGAGGAACTCGGCAGCGTGACCATGCACAACGTGCTGCCGCGGCTGTCGGCGACGCCGGGTGCGCTGCGCCGCCCCGCCCCCAAGCTGGGCGAGCATACGCCGGAGGTCTTGGCCCGCATCGGCATCGCCGCGGGCGAACTTGCCCGCCTGCGCTCTGAGGGGATTGTATGATGTCCATGCCGCCCACCGATCTGCCGAATTGGCGGTCGCTGTTGTTCGTCCCGATCACGCGGGAAAAGTTTGTCGCCACCGCACACAGGCGCGGTGCCGATGCCATCATCCTTGACCTCGAGGACAGCGTGCCGGAAGAAAGCAAGCAGCGCGGCCGCGAGCTCGTCCCCGCCGCGGCCAGCGAGGTCGGCAAAGCTGGCGCCGACGTCCTGGTTCGGATCAATCGACCCTGGCAGCACGCCTTCCGCGACATCGAGGCCGCGGTATGTCCGGCGGTCACGGCGCTGATGTGCCCAAAGGTTGAGAGCCCCGAGCACTTGCAGGTCATTGCCGAGATGCTCGACGTGCTGGAGCGCCGGCGCGGCCTTCGCCGCGGCCATACCAAGCTGGTGGCGTTGATCGAGACGGCGGCGGCGTATTTTCGAGCGCGCGAGATCGCCGGAGCGACGCCCCGGTTGGTGGCCCTGTCGTTGGGCGCGGAAGACTTCGCCTGGTCGGTCGGTATGGAGCCGCTCGGCGAGACACTGGAGATGCCGAAGCAGACGGTGATCATCGCCGCCCGCGCCGCCGGCATCCTACCGCTTGGCTTCATGGGCACGGTAGCCGACTTCGGGGACCTCGATGCCTTCCGCGCCGTGGTGCGCCGGTCGCGCAAATTCGGCTTTGCCGCTGCAACCTGCGTGCACCCGAGCCAACTGCCGATCCTCAACGAGGAGTACGGGGTCTCGGCCGCCGAGGTCGAGCGGGCGCGCCGCCTGATCGCCGCCTACGACGCGGCCATGGCAGGGGGGGTCGGCGCGGTCACCTTTGACGGCAAGATGATCGACGTGCCGGTGGTGGAACGCGCCAAGGCCCTGCTCGCGCGCGCCCAGCAGGCCAAGCCATGAGCGGAGTTCCGGAGGAACGTTATGCGATACCGTCCTCGTGCAGGGCCTGCAGGTCCGCCGGCGCCACGCCGCACAGCTTGGCCAGCAGGTGATCGGTGTGCTCGCCGAGCAGCGGTGGGCGACTGACGCTGACGGGCGAGGCCGACAGCTTCACAGGGCAGCCGACCGTTTGATAGCTGCCCCGCTGGGGGTAGTCGACGTCGACGATCATCTCGCGCGCCTTGAGGTGAGGGTCGGCAAGAACTTCGCCGGTATCCTGGCAGGCGCCACAGGGCACGCCGGCCTCACCCAGCAGCCGCATCACCTCGTGCTTGCCGCGTTGACGGGTCCAAGCCGCAATGATGGCATCGAGCGCCGAGCGATGTTCCCAGCGCGCCTCGAGCGATTTGAAGCGCGGGTCTTCCGCCAGTTCAGGCCTGTTTAAGACGCCGAGCAGGGCTGGCCACATTTGCGGTTGCGCGTAGATGAAGACGTAGTCGTTGGGGCCACCGGGGGCGCAAGCATAGGTGGTGCCGGGGACGTTGCGACCGAGCTGATTGCCGGTGCGCGGTGGCGGGTGACCGAAACGTTGGTGATCGCGCAGGCTGACCCGGCAGATGTTCACAACCGCGTCTTGCATGGAGACCTCCACGTGCTGGCCGCGGCCCGTGCTATGGCGCTGCTGCAAGGCGGCGAGAATGCCAATCGCCGTGTGCATGCCGGTACCGGAATCGCCGATCGAGGGCCAAACATAGGTCGGCGGGCCATCGGGGAACCCGGTCACGCACATGGCGCCGCCCATGGCCTGGGCGATCGGCTCGAAGCTCTTGAAGTCGCTGTAGGGACCGTAGGTGCCGAAGCCCTTGATGGTGGCATAGATGAGGCGCGGATTGATTGCCGATAGCACCTCGTAGCCGACGCCGAGACGATCGAGGGCACCGGGACCGAAGTTCTCCACCAGGACGTCGGAGTCGGCAATCACCTGCTTGAACAGCTCTTTGCCTCGCGCCGATTTCAGGTTGAGGGTCAGGCTCTGCTTGTTGGCGTTGAGGAGTAGGAAGAACAAGCTGTCGCCGCCCGCGGCATCGCGCATGTTGCTGCGGGCGACGTCGCCGCCCTTGGGTTCCTCGAGCTTGATCACCTCGGCACCGAGGAAGCCCAGCATCTGCGTGCAAGCGGGTCCCGCTTGATTGTGGGTCATGTCGATCACTCGGATACCGGACAGGGCTTGCTGCACGTTTCTCTCCCGACACTTGAGCGTTGCGCCACGCCGCCTATGAAAGCAGGCCTTTGGCCCGCTGCCAACGGCCGGGCCGGCGGCCGGCCGTTGGCAGTGGTAGCGCGAACAGGAGCCCATGGCGCCAAGGCGTGAGACCGGCCGAAACTCCCAACCAGGCAATCCGTTGCCGCCGGTGCTGGCGAGGGCACGGCCGGCGCGGCAGTCCTTTGCTGGCCGTGGCGGTGCGCGCGTCGGGCCCGAGCGCACGCGGGCGCGTTACTCCATGCCGATACGCTTGGCGGCCTTGCGGTAAAGCGCCACGGCATCGGGCTCGAATTGGAAGGCGGCTAGGAAATCGCCGACGCGGTAGTCGGGGCGCGTGCGGCGGATCGAGGCAAGCAGGGTGCGTGCTTCATCGTGCCGATCGGCCAGCGCCAAACAAAACGCCGCGATCGCACGGATGTGCTCGTGCGCATTCGGGCGGGCCGCGGCTTTGACGGCCCACTCGGCGGCTTCCTCGAAGCGTTCAAGGCGCACGAGGCCCATCGCGCGCGAGCCGAACATGGCAAACAACATGGGATCGAACGGGCTCAAGTGGCGCGATTGATCGGAGAAGGTGACGGCGGCGCGCGGGTCGCCGCCCTGGGCGTGGACGAATGCCAAGGTATAGTGGCCGAGCGCAAAATTTGGACTGAGATCGATCGCCCGTTCCAGTTCGGTGACGGATTGGTCCTGGCGCCCATACAACCAGAGCGCACGCCCCATCGCCCAGTGCGCGGCGGGATCGCGATCATCGGCCATCAGGCTTTGCCCGGCGGTCTCGAAGGCGCGCTCGATCTGCGCTTCGCGCTTGGCCCAGCCCTGAAAGGCATTCTGGAAGTGGGTGAAGGACAGGCCGGCATGGGCCCGCGCAAAGGTCGGGTCGAGGCGCACCGCGGTCTCGAAAAAGTGCGTCGCCAGATCGTTATCAGTCTTGTTGAAACGATACATGTGCCACAGGCCGCGGTGATGAGCCTCCCAGGCATCGAGCGAGTTGGGCGGCTTCAGGATGGCGCGGTTGCGCTCGATCGTCTCGACCTCGGTGGCGATGGAGGCGACGATCCTGTTGCCGATCTCGTCGAGGACACGAAAGGCGTCATCGACCTTCTGATCGAACACTTCGGCCCAGACGATGCGGGCGCTGCGCGTCTCGGCCAGCTCGACGCTCACGCGCAGCCGGTTGCCCTGGCGTCGCAACGAGCCGCTGACGATGTAATCCACGTTGAGGATGCGGCCGGCCTCCTCCGGGCCGATGCGGCGCTCGCTCAATGCAAACATCGTGCCTTGCGCGATGACGAACAGGCTGCGCAGCTTGGCAAGCCGCGTGATGACATCGTCGGCCAAGCCGCCGGCGGGGCCGCCATGGCCCAGAGTGGTGGCGATGTCCGGGGCGGCAAACGGCATCACGGCGATCGAGGCGCGCCTGGGGCCGACGCTGAGGCTCGTTGCCACGGGGTTGAGGGGCGCGGCGGCGGCCGTCAGCGCGGCGTGCGGCGCAACTTCGCGTTGCGCCTTGGCGGCCCGCCACAGGTTGGCAATGGGCGTACAATCGAGACCCTCCGCCTCGAACAGGCGGGCGGTGGCGGTCAGATGTTCCTCCCCCTCGCGGATACGGCCGCGCCGGGCGAAGGCATTGAGCAGCATTTCGTGGACGCGTTGATCGAAGGGTGCAAGCTCGGCCAACTGTTCGAGATAGACGAACACCTCATCGTCGCTGGCGCTTTTCGCCAGCTGTTCGAGCAAGGCCGTATGGCGGCTGCGAAACCGTCGCCGCTGGGCGGTGAGCCAACTGTTGAAGCCAGGATTGCGGTCGACCTCCAAGCCGTCGAGCAACTCCCCGTTAAACAGCGCGCACAGCTCGCGCAGGCGGGCGGGGGATAGCGACCCGATACCTGTTTGCGTCGCCTGGCTGATCTCGACCGCGTCGACGAAGCAATTGGCAAGATCGAGCCTGATGCTGTCGCCGCGGCTCTCGAGCCTTGGGTGCTGGGGTACGTCGAGGATGCCACGCAGCTTGCTCAGGCACCAGCGCAGCTCGCCGCGCGGGTCGTTGGGCACATCCCACAGCAGTTCGCAGAGCTGGCTGCGCGGGACGGCCTGCGGAGCCAGCGACAGATAGCCGATCAGCGCGCGGGCCTTGCGCGAGGCCGGCAGCGCCAGCTCTTGGCCCTGGCGGCGGATCGTCAGCGGCCCGAGCAAGCGCACCTCGAGGCCCAAGGCGCTCCCCGAGAGATGCACGCGACCTTTTTCCACGCCCTTTTCCACGCCGCCACCCACGTTCGCCTCCACGCGTGGCCGCTAGGTTCCACCTCGACGGTCATGGGCCGCAAGTGACGCCCAGGCAAGGAAAAACGGCAACCGCCGCGCAACGGAGAACGGTCATGGTTACAGCAGCTACCGCAATCGGTCAAAATCCGCCGCCGGCGGCCATCAACCTTAAGGAATTGAAGGCGCGCCAACAGAGCGCCTGGTCCTCCGGCGACTATGCGGTCGTAGGCACCACCTTACAGATCGTGGGCGAAGACCTGTGCGAAGCCCTCGACCTGCGCGCAGGTCAAAAAGTGCTCGACGTCGCCGCCGGCAACGGCAACGTCTCGTTGGCGGCGGCGCGCCGTTTCTGCGACGTGGTATCGACCGACTATGTTGCAAGCCTGCTCGAACGCGGCCGGATGCGCGCGGCGGCCGAGGGGCTGTCGGTCGAGTTCCAGGAGGCGGATGCCGAGGCACTGCCGTTCGGCAATGCCAGCTTCGCCGTGGTGGTCTCCACCTTCGGCGTGATGTTCACGCCCAACCAGGAGCAGGCCGCCGCCGAACTGCTGCGCGTGTGCAAAGCCGGCGGCAAGATTGGGCTCGCCAACTGGACGCCCGACGGGTTTATCGGCCAACTTTTCAAAACTTTGGGCAAGTACCTGCCGCCGCCCGCCGGCGCCAAGTCGCCCGCCCTATGGGGCACGCGGGCGCGTCTGGGTGAGCTGTTCGGGGCGGGGGCGGCTTCGATTGAGACTGAGGCGCGTCAGTTCGTCTTTCGCTACCGCTCGCCGGAGCACTTCCTTGACGTGTTCAAGACCTACTATGGCCCGATGCTCAAGGCTTTTGCCGCACTCGACGGCGCAGGGCAGCAGGGCTTACGGCGCGATCTCCTCGCCTTGATCGGGAGCATGAACCGTGCCGACGACGGCAGCATGGTGCTGCCCAGCGAATACCTGGAGGTCGTGATCAGCAAGCGCTGATCCGCAGCGCGGGCATGGGGCGGTTGCCCGGCAGCTCAAAGGCACCCAGCTCGCTTTGGGGTGGCCGTCAGCTCGCCAGCGGCGGTGGATCCTGCTGCAGGACGCCTTCGGCCAGGCTGTTGTCGACGAGGCGCTCGTAAGCGGCGCCCGTCGAGATCAGGCCGCCCGAAAGCAGGCTGGCGCGCAGACGCTCGAAGCCCGACCGCGGCAGGCACGGATCGCGACCCCAAATGCCCAACGACAGGTAGCGGTCGAGCGCCTTGGCGAGGCGAGCTTGGGGCAGGTCCGGAAAGTAGTCGGCGATGGCGGCCGCGAGCCGGGTACCATCAGCGGCGTGCAGCCACTTTAAGGTCCGATAAATGGCGCGCACCATACCTTCACACTCCTGGCGCCGCCTCACCAGCAGCCCACGGGCTGCATAGAGCGTCGTATAGGAGGTGGGCCCCCGGTCCGCGGCGGCCGACCAGATGTGTCCCGCGCCGTCTTCGACCAGGGTCTCGACAAAGGGCTGGAACAGCTGCACGACGTCGACTTCGCCGCGCCGCAGGGCTTGCGAGTTCTCCGACATCGATCGATCGCTGACCCGTTCGAGCCGCGCCGGGTCGAGACCGGCCCGGCGCAGGTCCTCCTGCAAGCACATCCAGGGCGTCGGTACCTCGCTGACCGTGGCCAGGCGCAACGCCGTGAGGTCCGGCAGCCGGAAATCGGGCTTTGCCTGGCGGCCGAGCAAGAAAAACGGATCCCGGGTGACGACCTCGCAGAAGCAGACAAGATCGCAATCGGGGTGGTTGTCGTAGGTATGCAGCACGCGCATTGGCCCGCCCCAGGCCAGGTCGGCGCTGCCGTCGGCAAGGCCGCGCGCGGCCGCGGAGGGCGTCGGCGCCGTGACAAGCCGAACCTCGATGCCCTCTTGCCGGTAGGCCCCGAGGGCAAGCGCCGCATAAAAAGGGGCATAGAAGGGGGCACGCAGCGTCTCCTGCAGCACGATGGCCATGCCCATCTCCCTCTCTTGGCCGCCGCCGAGCCAGCGTCGCGCTCGATGCCGCTAGACGGGACGTGAGCCGACGATCTGCGTGCGGCGCATCACGCGTCGGAAGGGTCCGGCGTCGTGGATGGCGAGGTGCTTGCAGCAACGATTGTCCCAAAAGGCGATCGATCCCCGCTCCCAGCGGAAGCGACAGGTGAATTCGGGTCGGTGGCCGTGCTCCAGCAGATAGTCGAGCAGCGGTCGGCTCTCCTCCGGCGACATTCCCTCGAAGCCTTGGGTGTAGGAGCGGTTCACATAGAGCAGCTTGCGCCCGGTTTCGGGATGCGTGACCACCACCGGATGCGTGCTGACCGTCTCGCGCCAGTCCGCGTCCTGGCGCACTTTGGTGGACCGCTGCGCGTTGCGGTTGGCCTGGGGACCCGCCACGTCGCGATCGGAGTGTACCGCCTTCAGGCGCGACAGCATGCGCTTCATGCCTTCCGATAGGGCCTCGTAGGCTTGGTACTGGTTGGCAAAGAGGGTGTCGCCGCCATAGGGGGGCACTTCCAAGGCATAGAGTATGGCCCCCATCGGCGGCTCGGCCACCATGGTTGTGTCCGCGTGCCAGTCCTCACCGACGATGTGCTTGTCGCCGGGCTCGCGGGTGATCATGACAAGCTCGGGATCGGCCTGCATGCCCCGGTAGTTGGGATGGATGAAGATCTTGCCGAACCGGCGCGTGAAGGCCTTGTGGCGTTCGGCAGCAAGCGTCTGGTCCCGAAAAAAAATGACGCAGTGGTCGAGCAAGGCCTGGCGAATGTTGGAGATGGTGGCCGCGTCGAGCTCCTGGCTGACGTCGACATTGTGGATCTCGGCGCCAATTGCGCCCGAAACGGGGCGGACCTCGATCTGACTGTTGCGCATGGGCTACCTCCAGGCGCCACGGCAAGCCGCTGGTGCCGTTATTTGGTTGCCGGCAGGCTAGGACCTCGGGTGGCACTCCGCAATAGCCACACCAAGCCGTCGGCAGTCATGAAATTGCG
The DNA here is from genome assembly GCA_035573335.1 of Hyphomicrobiaceae bacterium. GTDB lineage: Bacteria > Pseudomonadota > Alphaproteobacteria > Rhizobiales > Hyphomicrobiaceae > AWTP1-13. The sequence goes on from DATMZT010000002.1 coordinate 33,308, forward strand.
TTGCATTGCGGCCTGGATGCTCTAGGCGGCCGGCCGCGTAGGCGGCAGTATCGGTCAAGACGACTCTTTTCTTTTGCGACGCAAGGAGGTCTTCCATGCAACGAGGCGTGATGGCGGTGACCGCTGCGATGGCGATGGGGTTGGCGCTGCTCGTGGGGTCCGGCGATCGGTCGCTTGCCCAGCAATCGACGACCAAGACCGCGGTGGCTACTCCCAAGGCCGGCAAGGGTGAGAAGGTCTGCCGCGTGAAGCTCAAATACAGCGGCGAGGTCAAGACCTGGGTGTGCAAGTCGGAAGAGCCCTGCTGCGTGTGGCACGAGATCAACTACGTGAAGTGCGGCAGCACCATTACCGGGTGTCTGTAACCGGACCGGGACAAGCTCAAAGGGGCGCCGATGGCGCCCCTTTTAGGCATAACGGCGCGCGCGGCTCAGAACTTGAGGTTGAGCCCGAAGCGGACGTTATCCAATTTCGGCTCGACGGTGGTGGAGATGCCGCCGACCGCTCCCGTGGCATCGTCGAAGCTGTAGTGCAGGTACTCGACGCGGGCACTCAGGTTCTGGGTGAGCATGTGCTCGATACCGCCGCCGGCGACCCAGCCAAAATGCGTGTTGGAAAAGCCCGTGGCACCCGGCGCGGTATACTCGACGTCGGCCCAGGCCGCGCCACCCGTGCCGTAAAGCAACGTACGGTTGCCGTTGAAGGCGATGCCGGCGCGGCCACGCACCGAGGCCAGCCAATTGAACTCGTGGCCGCAGCAGGTCGTGCCGCCATCGATCCAGGTGCTCGACCAATCCGCCTCGACGCCGAACACGAACTGGCCCGACTGCAAGTTGTAGCCAATTTGAGCACCCGCCAACCAGCCTTTGCCGTCATGACTGGCTGGACCAAAACCGTCCTGCCAGTCCACATCGGACCAGCCGTAGCCGACGTTGGCACCGATATATAGCCCGTTCCATGAGAACGGCTGTTCGTAGACGACGGGCGCGGGAGCGTCCTTCAAACTCCCACGGCGCGACGGCGGCCCGCCGAGATCGGCGGCGGCGGCGACGTCAACAAGACCGACACTGGCAATGGCGGCCAGCACGACAGAGCGCAGTTTTTTCAATGGAATCCCCTTGTTCTTTGCTGCGTGCAAAAACGACAATGGAGCAGTTACGGTTCCGCCAGCAAATGAGGCGGTAGTGTTGCGGGCGATCACCCCCGCCCCTGCGAAGGAGCGCATGGCACGCCCTTCCGGTCCCTGGGTTGCGGCAAAACTCGCAACTGCTCCCTCCCCCGTGAAAAAACACACGCTGGCACGCGTTGCGCGTGCGCGAGTGTGCGCTCGCATGTGACCGTAGCGTGGCGCAGACGTGGCGTTGACGTGGCAGCGGCAGATGGGACGAAGAATTGATCCCACTGCAACATCGAGAAACGAAGTTGAGATCGTGCCTCGCTGACGGGATGGTCTTGGAAGCGTCGAAGAAATACGCCAATGTGCCGGCTCCGGAACAAGCATGAGCGTGAGCATGGCCGCCCTCGACTATCACGTTCTCGATGTCTTCACGACCGAACGCTTCGGCGGCAATCCTCTGGCTGTCGTGCTCGAGGCCGACGGTCTCGACGGCAAGCGCATGCAAATCATCGCGCGCGAGTTCAATTTGTCCGAGACGGTTTTTGTGCTGAAGCCGCGCCATGCCTCCCACACGGCGCGCGTGCGCATTTTCACCCCGGCGGCGGAGATGCCCTTTGCCGGGCATCCCACGGTGGGCACGGCGTGCCTGCTGGCGCAGTTGCGCTTGCCGGCGGCGCAGGAGGGGAGCGAAGCCCTCGTCGTGCTCGAGGAAGAGATCGGCCCGGTCCGCGTCGGCGTGCGCATGCGTCGAGGCAGTGCACCATTCGCCGAGTTCGACGCGCCCCGGCTGCCTGAAGACCTTGGGGTTCCGCCAACCGTCGACCGGCTCGCGGCGGCGGTCGGGCTGATCCCGGCCGAGATCGGTTTCGAAAACCACCGCCCTACCCGGTATTCGGCGGGTAACGCGTTCCTGTTCTTGCCGGTGGCTTCGCTTGAGGCCATCGGCAAGGCGCAGGTCTCGAGCGGCCATTGGGAGGCGGCCACGGGGGGCGGTACCGGCGCTTTTCTTTATTGTCGCCAAACCGTGCACACGACCTCGGCGTTTCACGCCCGCATGTTTGCGCCCCACCACGGCATTGCCGAGGACCCCGCGACGGGTTCGGCGGCGGCGGCGTTTGCCGGCATCGTGCACCGCTTTGACGAACTGCCGGACGGCACCCACAAGCGCACCATCGAGCAGGGTTTCGAGATGGGACGGCCGAGCCTGATCGATTTGTCGGTCACGGTCGAGGGTGGCAGGCTCACCGCGGTGCGGATTGGCGGCCATGCGGTGCGCGTGGCCGCAGGCACCATCGAGGTGTAGGCGATTGCCAGCGACCTGCCGCTGGCTGGCGCCGCGGTTGCCCATCGCTTGGGGTCCCTCTGGCCGCGGGAGCCCCCGGTTCGCGCTCCGCGGCGGTGGGACGGGCGGCGCTGCGGGGCCGGCGGGCCCGGCTTCTGGCCCACCCGTGCGAGGCAACGCCGGGCCAGGCTGGCAACGAAGGTATCGCGTGGTCAGGGCTGGCGCAGGTCGCTATAACCGGCGACAACATGCCCCCCCGGATGGACAGGCGAAGTGAAACAGGCAAGGAGGTCGCAAGATGAACAGACGTGATGTGCTAAAGGGTTCGAGCGCGCTGGCGGCCGCGGCGGCGAGCGGCATCCCTTCGGCCACGGCGCAGGCTCCCATCGTCATCAAGTTTAGCCACGTGGTGGCGACCGATGCGCCGAAGGGCAAAGCCTCGGAGAAGTTCAAGGAGCTGGCGGAGAAGTACACGGGCGGCAAAGTCAAGGTCGAGGTCTACGCCAACTCGTCCTTGTACAAGGACAAAGAAGAGCTGGAGGCGCTTCAGTTGGGGGCGGTACAGTTGCTTGCGCCATCCACCTCGAAGTTTGGGCCGCTCGGCTTCAATGAATTCGAGGCGCTCGATCTTCCCTTTATTTTCCACGACGAGGCTGCGTTTCGGACGTTTGTCAAGAGCGAGCTTGCCAAGCAGATGTTCGCCAAGCTCGAAAGCAAAGGCGTCAAGGGCCTCGCCTATTGGGACAACGGCTTCCACGTCATGGGCGCCAACCGCCAGATCCGCGACGTCAAGGACTTCCAAGGGCTCAAGCTGCGCATCCAGGGCTCAAAGGTGCTCGACGCCACCACCAAGGCGTGGGGCGCGATTCCCCAAGTGATGGCCTTCTCGGAGGTCTACCATGCGCTGCAAACTGGCGTGGTCGACGGCCTGGAGAACGTGCCGTCGAATTTCTGGACCCAGAAGTTCTTCGAGGTGGTGAAGTACATCGCCGTTTCCTACCACGGGCATCTTTCCTACGCGGTGGTGGCCAATAAGACGTTCTGGGACGGCTTGCCCGCCGACGTGCGGCCGGGCCTCGACAAGGCCATGGCGGAGGCGAGCGCCTATTTTGACTCAATTGCAAAAAAAGAGAACGACGACGCCCTCGAAGACATCAAGAAGACCGGCAAGGTGCAGGTTTATCCGCTGACGCCGGCGGAGCGCAGATCCTGGGTGGAAGCCGTTTTGCCTGTGCATAGGGAGATGGAGAAGCGTATCGGCAAGCAGACCATCGAGGCGCTTTACAAGGTGGTCGATTTCAAGCCGGCATGACACAATAGCGATCCAACGGTCGCAAGATCGAGCGCGCCGGAGGCCGATGGTCCCCGGCGCGTTATGCCTAGGGAGTAAAAACGCCGGTGCCGATGCGCATTCTCAATCGGCTCGAGGAGGTGCTGATTGCGGTCCTCATGGCCGCGGCCACCATCATCATCTTCCTCGCCATTATCCAAAGATACGCCACCGGGGTGCCGGCGCTTTACGCCTATGCGCGCACCTGGGATTTCACCTGGGCGCAGGAACTCTGCATTTATATGTTCGTGTGGATGGCGAAGTTCGGCGCGGCCTATGGCGTGCGCACGGGTATTCATGTCGGCGTCGACGTCTTCATCAACATGCTGGGCGTCGGGCGGCGGCGCAAGGTGGTGCTGTTCGGATTGCTGTGCGGTGCGCTGTTCACCAGCGTGGTGGGATCGCTTGGGGCTTATCTGGTTTGGCACATTGGCCAGATCGGCCAGGTATCGCAGGACCTCGAGGTGCCGATGTGGATCGTCTACCTATGTGTGCCGCTGGGGTCCTACCTGATGTGTTTCCGCTTCCTGCAGGTGGCCTGGGCCTACGCCCATAGCGGCGAGCTGCCCGTGCACGACCATGCGGAGGTCAAAGGCCTCGAGGCGGAAAGCAAATCGGCGGCAATCCCGACATGACCGTCTCCAGCGCTATCCAGGCCAGCGGGCCCGATCCGCAGCGCGGCCGCACCATTTCCCAGCTACTGATCGCCGTGCCGGTTCTGCTGGTGGCTCTGTGCTTCGCTGGCAAGTACGGCCTCGTCGAACTCGGACCGGCAGCGCGCGGGACGCTGATCTTCACGCTGCTGTTTGCCCTGATGGTCACCGGCATGCCGGTGTCGATCGCGCTCGGCCTCAGCGTGCTCACTTTCCTGTTCACGCTGACCCAGGTGCCGCTCGAAGCGGTGGCGCTGAAACTGTTCACGGGCATCGAAAACTTCGAAATCATGGCGATCCCGTTCTTCATCCTGGCCGGCAACTTCCTGACGCACGGCGGGGTGGCGCGGCGCATGATCGCATTCGCCACGACGATGGTCGGCCACTGGTACGGCGGCTTGGCGCTGGCCGGCGTCGTCGCCTGCGCGCTGTTTGCCGCCGTGTCGGGCTCGAGCCCGGCAACGGTTGTGGCCATCGGTTCGATTCTGATACCGGCCATGGTGCGGCATGGCTTTCCAAAACGCTTCGGCGCCGGCGTCATCACCACCTCGGGCTCGCTCGGAATTCTCATTCCGCCGTCGATACCGATGGTCATTTACGCCGTCGCCACCAACAGTTCCGTCGGCAAGCTTTTCATCGCCGGCATCGTGCCGGGCCTGATGCTGGCGACGCTGCTCGGCATGACCACCTGGCGCATTGCGCGCAAGAACAACTATCCACGGTTGCCCAAGGCGAGCTGGCGCGCGCGCTTCAAGGCCTTCCTCGACGCCTTCTGGGGTCTGCTGCTGATCGTCATCGTCATCGGCGGCATTTACGGCGGCATTTTCACGCCGACCGAGGCGGCGGCAATGAGCGCCGTCTACGCCTTCGTCATCGCCGTCTTCGTCTATCGCGACCTGCGCCTGAGCGAAGTTCCGGGCGTGCTACTCGCCTCAGCCAACCTGAGCGCGATGCTGCTCTACATCATCACCAATGCGGTGCTGTTCTCCTTCCTGATGACGCACGAGAACATCCCGCAAGCCCTCGCCAATTGGATTACCGGTCAGGGGCTCGGCTGGGTCGGCTTCTTGCTGATCGTCAATGTCTTGCTGCTGCTGGCCGGCAATGTGATGGAGCCATCCTCCATCATCGTCATCATGGCACCCATCCTGTTCCCGGTGGCGATGAAGCTCGGGATCGATCCGATCCACTTCGGTATCTTGATTACCGTGAACATGGAGGTCGGCCTCTGCCACCCGCCGGTAGGGCTGAACCTCTACGTCGCCTCCGGTATCGCCAAGATGGGCATTACCGAGCTCACCATTGCCGTGTGGCCGTGGTTATTGACGATGCTGTGCTTCCTGGTGGTCGTCACCTACGTGCCGCAGATCTCGCTATGGCTGCCCAAACTGCTGGGCATGATGTGAGGGCAGCCAGGTCGCTCAGGCCAGTTGTCAGGCCAGTTGTCAGGCCAGTCGTCAGGCCTGTTGGATGGCGGACAGTTGCCAGCCGGCGGCACGGTCGCGATCATCGCGTCGGAAGGTCCACAGTTCCGTAACCTCCTCGTCGCGTCCCGGGTCACCCGAGACGACGCGGCCGCTGGCGCGGTCGATGAGGGTGTCGCGCAGCGCGTAGCGCATGGCAACGGTGGCGTATTCGGAACCCGGCTCGCGCCAAGCCTCCGACACGTCGCCCTGGAGAAGCGTAACGCCCGCCACCTCGTTGCGCACGCCGCGGCGGGCGTTGTCCGTCAGTTCCTGGCTGAAGTAGGAGAGCATTTCCGGCGTGGTCATGTCGCCCAGCCGGCGCGTGTCCTCATGGCTATAGGCCGCCTGAATGTCCTTAAGCATCCGCTCGAAGGTGTCGAGATCCTGCTGGGATATGTTGAGTGCCGGTGCGGCGGCGGCTACAGGGGCGCCGCCGTTGGCGCGATAAGTGGTGGTGTCGGCCTGCGGTACGGGGACCTCAGGCCCCCGAGCGCCACCCTGGGCGAAGACCGGCTGGCCCGTGCGGCGGCTGCGGAAATAGGCGAGTGCCAACCAGACGACGCCGGCGATGAGCAGCATTTGCAACACAAAGCCCAGGGCGCTCGCCAGCGCCCCGACGCCGAAGATGCCGGCGAGACCTGCAGCGATCAAGCCACCGAACAGAAGCCCGCGCAGGCCACCAAAGCGGGAGGCGGCCGCGCCGACGCCGGGCTGACCCGCCGCGGTCGGCGAGGTCGCCGAAGGCGCGGGATTGGTGATCGACTTATCGATGGGGGCTGCGGTTTTTGGCGCCGTGTTGGTGGCCGGTGGCGGTGTGAACGTGCGCGTGCCGCGGCTTCCAAAGCTGCCGCCGCCGCCGACGCGGGCTGTGGCCAGATCGGCCGTGACGAGCGCCAGTACGGCCAGGACTGCGAACGTAATACCAAGGCGAGGCATGGGCTCCCTCTCATCGATTTCGACCAAAGTCGTGCACCACTATATAGGCGGACTCGGCGGCATTTGCATCGCCCGTGGTACCGGCGGACGGGGCTCAGCTTCGCACCTGCAGCGCCGACCCCGGCATGAGAGGAGGCCGCTTGCGCCTGGCTTGTCGAAATACGCAACAAAAGGGTTGCATATTTGTCTGGACGGCGCCAGAGTGATCCGCAACCAGGAGGTTGCCTATGGATGATCGGATCGAGAAGCGGATCGAGCTCAAGGCCTCGGTTTCGGGCCTCTGGCGCGCGCTGACGGACCATCGGGAGTTTGGGCAATGGTTCGGCGTCAAGCTGACGGAGCCGTTCCAGCCGGGTCGGGTGTCGCGAGGCCAAATCACCTATCCCGGTTATGAGCACGTGAGCTGGGAAGTGACGGTGCAAACAATGGAGCCGGAACGCCTCTTCTCCTTCACCTGGCATCCCTATGCCGTCGATCCTGCGATCGACTACAGCAAGGAGCCGACCACCCTCGTCGAATTCAGGCTCGAGGCCCACGGCGACGGCAGCCTGCTCGTCGTCACCGAATCCGGCTTTGCCGCCATCCCCAAGGAGCGCCGCTTCGAGGCATACCGCATGAATGATGCGGGCTGGAGCGAGCAGATCAAGAACATCACGCACCATGTCGAGCCTGACCGAACTTGAGGACCGCGCCTCGATTTTTGCAGCCCTCGGCGATGCGACGCGCCTGGCTCTGGTGGGAACGTTGGTGGGCGGATCGTCGCGTTCGATCTCCCAGCTCGCGCAAGGTTCACGTCTGACACGGCAGGCGATCAGCAAGCATTTGCGCGTGCTGGAAGAGGCGGGCATCGTCGCGAGCGAGCGCGTGGGGCGCGAGAGCCGTTTTCAACTGCGACCCGAGCCGCTCGATCAGGCGCAAGCCTATCTCGCGCGCGTATCGGAGCAGTGGGGACAGGCACTCGAGAGGCTGCGATCTTTCATCGAGGAATGATTGGGCCGGCGCCAGCACATGAAAAGCACATGAAACGCGCGGCGCCGACTGGAACCGGTGCCGCGCGTTTCCTTAGCCAAGACGACCACCCACTAGTTCTTGGGCGTGGGGTTGGTCGCGCCCGGAGCGGTGCTGCCGCCGGGAGCCATGCTGCCGGTGCCTGCACCGGTCGAGGCCGTGCTGTGCACCAGGCCCTTGTCGCAGCCGGCTTGGAACTCCGATTGTGACAACTTCTTGTCGCCGTTGGTGTCGAGTGCCTTGAAGTCGGTCACGTAGGCCTTCGCCTGGCTTTCGCTGAGGTTGCCGGCCTTACTGGCGTCCACGCGGTTCCAAAGCGCGGCGCATTCGGCCTGGGTCATCGTCATGGCGCCGGTTGAACTGGACGAGGGAGACTTGGTCTGTGCGATGGCGGCGGCTCCGCCCAGCATACCGAAAGCGATGGCTGTGCTGCCCACAAGAATGGCTTTGCGCATTTCTCGCTCCTTTGCGGTTCGTTGCTCTCTACGCTCCAGGGCGTGATCGTGATCCCGGTCAAACGTCGACCGCGCCTGCGCGTTCCGGAAGTTCCATCCCGGGTCCGGGCGCAGGCACCTGGACGAGGTAATCAAGTTCCGGTTCGCAGGTGCGAAAGATTGTGGTTTGATGCCGCGCGCAGCGTGAATGGGGTCTTCGTCCCGGCCGTCTGGGTGGGGACGCAGCGCGAGCCGCTGGGGGGCTTTGGGGAAATGAACGATCGCCTTTGCAATGCGAGGCGTGCGGTCGGGCTTGGGCGCACGGTGCTGTTGGCGGCACTTTGCCTCATGCTCATATCGCATTGGCAAATGGGACTAGGCACGGGGACGAGCGACGTGCAGGGCACGCCTTACGGTGCCTATGGCCCCGAGGGCCCGAGGATGCGCGAGCAGTTTTGGCTCCTCCCCGGCGCCGATCCGAGCATTCCCTTGCGCGCGACCGTGTTTCGACCGGCCGAGAGCGTTGGCGAGGGTAGCGCAGGTCGCCTGCGGCGGCCATTGGTGATGATCAACCACGGCAGCGATGCCTTTACGCGCGAAGCGGTTTCGCTGCCGGTCTTCTACTGGTTGTCGCGCTGGTTTGTAGAGCGCGGCTACGTGGTCGTGCTGCCCCAGCGGCGTGGTCACGGAGCAACCGGAGGCGATCTCGCCGAGGGTCGCGATACCTGCGCCAACCCTGATCATCTGGGCTCGGGTCAGGCGGCGGCCGATGACATTGCGGCGGCACTGGGCTTCATGCAGCGTCAACCCTTTGTCGACGCCTCCCGCCTCGTTGTTGCAGGGGTTTCCACCGGCGGTTGGGCGGCTCTGGCCTTGGCCGCGCGCAACCCGCCGGGATTGCAGTTGGTCGTCAATTTTGCCGGCGGCCGCGGTGGCCATGCCTATGGTCGCCCCAATGCCGTCTGCGGAGAGGACCGTCTGATTGCGGCGACGGCGGCACTCGGCCGCGCGGCGCGCGTGGCCACCTTCTGGGCCTACGCCGAGAACGACAGTTACTTCGGCCCGGAGCTGGCCGCGGCGATGGCGGGCGCCTGGACGGCGGCTGGGGGCAGCGCCGAGCTCAACGTGTTGCCGGCCTATGGCGAGGAGGGCCACGCCATGGTTGACGATCGGGCGAGCTGGCGGATGTGGGGCCCGGCCCTCGAGGGGGCGCTGGCGCGGCACAACGGGGATGCTGGCGGGGCGATGCGTGTGACCGGGGTCAAGTGATCGCCGCGGCCGTGCCCGCACGAGGGTGCGGCCTGGTCCCCGGGCACGGGCTGGCAATGGCTAAGCCGCGTTCCCGATGTAAGTCGCTGCAAGCGGGCTTCCGCGCCTCGGAACCCCCTCCGTGCGCGCACGATTATGGGCGAAGCGGGCTCGCCAATGGCTCCAGCAACGGCTTGCAATAGGTCTCGCGCACGGCCAGCAAGCACAGGAGGCCGGCGAGGCCCACCACCAGCAGCGAGGAAAACGCCAGGTGGTAGGCGGCGAGGTCATACACGCGTGCCCCTGCCGAGGTTTCGCCGGCCCAGGCGAAATCGAGGAGGAGCCCCATGAGAGGTTGGAAGAGCGCGCCGGCGCCCGTCACCATGGCGTTGACGAAGCCGATGCCGGTGGCGGCGAGCCGCGGCGGATGGTTTTCCTTGGCGATGGCAAAGCAGACGATTTGTGCCGAGCCGAACAGACCGGTCAGGAAACACAAGCCCCCAAGCAGCGCCGGCGGTAGATCGGCCACGTAGACGAGGGATGCCAGCGACGCAGTCTCCAGCAGCAGACCCGCCATCATGACAGGTCGGCGGCGGCCGATGCGGTCGGAGAGCCAGCCAAACAGCGGCGCGCCGACGCCCCAACCCACGAACAGCAGCGAGGTGAAGGCCGCCGCTTCGGCGCGCTCCAAGCCGTAGGCCGCCTGCAAGAACGGCACACCCCACAGCCCGGCAAAGCCGAGCAATGGTCCGGACGTACCAAGCCCGGCCAAGGCGACGAGCCAAGTCTGGCGATGCTTCGACACCAGGGCGAAATTGGCGAGCAATTCGCCCGCGCCCCCCTCGCCGCGCCAGCGGTCGCGTACGGAAAGCCACGCCGACAGGGCGATGACGACCCCGCCGAGCGCCAAGGTGAGATTGGTCGTGCGCCAGTCGGTGGCCTCGACCGCCAGGCGCAAAGGCGCTTGGCCGAACACGCCTCCCGCCATGCCCATTGCCATGGCAAGGCCAGACAGCAAGGCAAAGCGCGATGATGAGAACCACTGGCCGGCGACGACCATGCTACCGACCAGGGAGAAAGCCGCCCCGGCGCCGATTAGGAAGCGGCCCGCGGTGACCGTGGTCAGCGTCGTGCCGGTGGCAAACAGGACGCAGCCGCCGGCGCAACAGAGGGCCGCAAGAGTGATGAGCCGGCGCGGCCCGAAGCGGTCGAGCATGAGGCCGACGGGAATTTGCATTCCCGCGTAGCCATAAAAATAAGCGGCAGACAGATTGCCGAGGACGCCGGCGCCGACCGCGAATTCGCGCATGAGTTCCTCGACCATGACGCTCGGTGCCACGCGCATGATCCAGGCATAAAAAAAGAAGAACGAGGCCGTCGCCCAGGCTAGCCAAGGCAGCAACCCTGGGTGCGTTGGGATGGTTGGGGTGGCTTTGGTGGGCATTGGTCCCTGGGCGACAAGTTGAGGACCCCGATACATACCTGAGCGCGGCCCTGAAAAAAGAGCGAGGACGTGCACGCCAGCCAGGCGTTGCCGTCGAAGGGGATGTCCCCGCGCCGGGTAACCGGAGCCCCTAGGGACACGGCCGCGCGTGGGCCCCCAAGTCGGCAAGCAAAGCGGGTCCTGCCTCGCTGCGCCCATTGCAGGTACATGCCAGACCCCGCCCGGCCGGAGGCGAGAATGCTCGCCGGCATTGCCGATTGTGCTTGCCATTGGCAACGCAATTTGGCTTAAGTGGCGCCAGCTTGATGCCGGCAGATAGGCTTCCCGTGAGCGAGACGCGCTCCAGTGCTGCAGCCCTAGCGACGGATGGGAAGGTTCCCGCCGCGAGCCTGCTCGGCCTGCTGACCCTCCTCCTTATGGGCCCCTGAGCCACCCAGGTCTGGGCTTTATCTGGACGGGCGCTCAGGGGATCGACGGTCAGTCCCAATCTCTTCACCGCCCGCGCCCAACCTTTGCCGGCGCGGCGCGCAAAGCTAAGGAATAGAACATGTCTGAGCAGCAACCAGGCCGGGTCCATCCCATGGTGGGTCGCGCCAACCCACAGATCGCCAACACGGACCGCGTCTTTATCTTTGATACGACCTTGCGGGACGGCGAACAGTGTCCCGGTGCCACCATGACCTTCGAAGAGAAACTGGAGGTGGCCGATTTCCTCGAGGCCATGGGAGTGGACATCATTGAGGCCGGCTTTCCGATTGCATCGGAGGGCGACTTTTACGCCGTGTCCGAGATCGCCAAGCGCATCAAGAAGTCGGTGGTTTGCGGATTGTCGCGCGCGGGCGAGCTCGACATTGATCGGGCGGGAGAGGCCGTCAAGCATGCGGCGCGTCCGCGCATCCATACCTTTATCTCCACCTCCCCGGTGCATCGCAAGCACAAACTGCAGAAGACCGAGGAGCAAGTCCTCGAGATGGTGCAGTTCCAAGTCACGCGCGCGCGCAACTGGTGCGAGGACGTCGAGTGGAGCGCGGAGGACGCCACGCGAACGGAGATCGACTATCTCTGCCGCTGTGTGGAGACGGCAATCAAGGCAGGAGCCTCGACGATCAACCTGCCCGACACGGTCGGCTATGCCACGCCCGAGGAATACTACCAAATGTTCCGCACCGTGATGGATAAGGTGCCGGGCGCGGAAAAGGTGATCTTCTCGGTGCACTGCCACAACGATCTCGGCATGGCGGTGGCCAATTCTCTGGCGGGTATCCGCGCCGGTTGCCGGCAGGTGGAATGCACCATCAACGGCATCGGCGAACGGGCGGGCAATGCGGCGCTGGAAGAGATCGTGATGGCAATCAAGACGCGCGGCGATGTCTTGCCCTACCAGGTGGGCATCGACGCGGCCCAGTTGAACCGCGCCTCCAAACTGGTGGCCGCGGCGACGTCATTTCCGGTGCAATACAATAAGGCGATCGTCGGTCGCAATGCCTTTGCCCACGAGTCCGGCATTCACCAGGATGGCATGCTCAAGCATACACAGACCTACGAGATCATGACGCCGGAATCGGTGGGCGTGTCGAAGACCTCGTTGGTGATGGGAAAGCATTCCGGGCGCAACGCCTTCCGCACCAAGCTGAAGGAGCTGGGCTATGAGCTCGGAGACAATGCGCTCGAGGACGCCTTCAATCGCTTCAAGGCTTTGGCGGATCGCAAGAAGCACGTCTATGACGAGGACCTCGAGGCGTTGGTCGACGAGGAGATTGCCACCGCGCAGGACCGCATCAAGGTGGTGGCGCTGACCGTCATCGCCGGCACCATAGGCCCACAATCGGCGACTTTGACCCTCGACATGGGGGAGGGGCGGCAGGAAACGGTGCAGGCGACCGGCAACGGACCGGTGGATGCCACCTTCAATGCCATTCAGCGGCTAGTGCCGCACAAGGCGAAACTCGCGCTCTACCAGGTGCATGCCGTAACCGAGGGCACCGACGCGCAGGCGGAGGTATCGGTCCGGCTCGAGGACGGCGCCGAGGAAGGCGGCCGGGCGGTGACCGCGCGCGCCGCGGACCCCGATACCTTGGTGGCGTCGGCAAAGGCCTATCTGAGCGCACTCAATAAGCTCTTTGCCAAGCGCGGGCGGCTGCACGCGCAAATGGGGGGCTAGGCGCGCTTTTTTTCCGAAGGTTGGCGGAAAATTCGCCCCGGCCCGGGGGGAGGGCCGGGGCGAGGCCGCTGGCGGCATTGGGGGGCAAGCCGATACCGGGGAAGGAGGCGGTATCGGTCCGCTGGCGGCGCCAAACCAGGGTATCTGCTGTAGAACAAAAAGGGAACTTAAATCTGGCTGGCGTGGATATGTGGCCGCCGAGAATCTGTATACTGGGGCCTCGACGCTGGGGGGCCGACGGGAAAGGAACAGGCGCGGCGAAGGCCGCAGGCCTAGGCTGCCGTAGCTATGACAATGCTGACCGGGGTTTCGCGCGCGTTCTCGGACGATATCGCCATTGATCTGGGCACGGCCAATACCCTTGTGCACGTGGTGGGCCGCGGCATCATCATCGATGAGCCCTCTGCGGTTGCGGTTCAAATGCGCGGTGGGGAGCGCGTGATCCTGGCGGTTGGCTCACGCGCCAAGG
>DATMZT010000003.1:0-4568 GCA_035573335.1 Hyphomicrobiaceae bacterium
TCAAAGTTGATGGCGCCGCCGGTCGGCTCGTCGAGCCGCAGCACCAGGCGGCCCAGCGTCGATTTTCCGCATCCCGACTCGCCCACCAGGCCCAAGGTCTCGCCGCGCTTGATGTCGAGCGTCACATCGTTGACGGCGCGCACGAGCCGGGAGCGCTGCAGGAAGCCGGCGCGCACGGGGAAGAATTTGCGCGCATTCTTGATGCTGAGGATCGCATCCGTGTCCGATGCCTCGTGCGATATGCGCTGAATGCTATCGCCGCGCGGCCCGATCGGATCGAGGGCTTCGATCTCGCCAAAGCGATGACAGGCGACGAGGTGACCGTTTTCAGCCGCCTCCAGTGGCGGCACCTCCTGGCATTTGTCGATGGCAAATCGGCAGCGCGGGCGGAAGCGGCAGCCCGAGGGCGGCGCCAGCAGATTAGGCGGCGCACCATCGATGGTGGCTAGCTTGGCGCTGCGGCCGCGATCGAGCCTCGGCACCGCCGTCAACAGACCGCGCGCGTAAGGGTGCAACGGTCGCGAAAACACCCGCTCCGCCGTGCCGCTTTCGACGATGCGCGCCGCATACATGACGTTGACGCGATCGGCATAGCGCGCGACGATGCCGAGATTGTGGGTGATGAGAATGACCGAGATGCCCAGCCGCTTCGACAGATCCTTCATCAATTCAAGGATCTGCGCCTGGATCGTCACGTCCAAGGCGGTGGTTGGTTCGTCGGCGATCAGGAGTTTGGGATTGCAGGCAAGGCCGATGGCAATCATCACGCGCTGGCGCATGCCACCGGAAAGCTGATGCGGATACTGGTTGAGCCGGCTTTCCGGGTCGGTGATGCCCACCAGGTTGAGGAGCTCGATGGCGCGCGCCCGCGCGGCCGCGCCGTCCATCTGCAAAAGGATGGTGAGCGGTTCCATGATCTGCAGCCCGATCTTGAGGACCGGGTTGAGCGATGTCATCGGCTCCTGGAAAATCATGGCGATGTCGCGTCCGCGAATTCGCCGCATCTGCTCGTCCGACAAGGTGAGCAATTCGCGCCCATCGAAGCGTACCGAGCCTTTGGTGATGCGCGCCGTACCGGGCGGCAACAGGCGCATGACCGCCAGCGCGGAGACCGATTTGCCCGAACCCGATTCACCGACAATGGCCACCATCTCGCCCGGACGAACGGCGTAGCTCACGTCCTCCACGGCCCGCACGGTGCCGTGCGAGGTGACGAACTGAACGTTGAGGTCCTCAATCTCGAGAAGGGGCAACGCAGCGCCGGCAGCTACCGGCGTGGCCGCTGCCTGGGTAATGCTCCGACTGCCGAGGCGCGACACAACCTCGTTACTCACCCTGCGCTATCTCCCTGCGCGAACGCCCGCACTTTCTTGTGCCTTGCTGGCGGCGTCCGCGGCATACAGTATGCCACGTCATTGCCTACCCTACAAAGGCGAGGTCGGGCAAGCGTTGGGTGCGCCCCACTAGCCGTTGCTTTAAGGTTCGGCGCTTGGGTGGGCTGTGACCGCCGGTCGCGGGGGGTGGCCCGGCGTGGGCTTGCCGGGACCTTGGCGCCGGCTCGAGACGAGATCTGACATGACCGAGAGCATCATCTACCACGACGGCAATCGCCGCCTGCAAGACAGCTTCCAGAGCCGTCCCATTGCGGACCGGCTGGAAGCCAAGCTGACACGCACCAGCTTTACCGCCCAGGATCGCACGTTGCTTGAGGGCGCGATATATTTCTTCATCGCCACGGCCGATGCGGCCGGCCGGCCCGATTGCTCGTTCAAAGGCGGTCCCCCAGGCTTTGTGCGGGTCACGGCTGCCGACGAGCTGGCGTTTCCCGATTACGACGGCAACGGCATGTTCAAGTCTCTCGGCAATGTCCTCGTCAATCCCAGCGTCGGCCTCCTGTTCATCGACATGCACGGCAGCGGCCGCCGCCTGCGCGTCAATGGTGAGGCGCGACTTTCGCGCGATGATGCGCTGCTCGCCGCCACCGTCGGCGCTCAGCTGATGGTGCGCGTGAAAGCGCGCGCCATTTTCCCCAATTGTCCGCGCTACATTCCAAAGCTGCAGCTGCTCGAGGCATCGCCCTACATCCCCCAGCCCGGCGTCGAGGCCGTCGAGCCCGCCTGGAAAGGCTTCGACGACTTCAAGGACGTCGTGCCTGCGCGCCAACCCACGGCCAAGAGCTGAGGCGTCCGGGCGTTTCGCCTTTATCTCAATCCCCTTTTGATGGCAGGTTCCTCGCCCCGACGCCGCAACGCCCGGAGAAGCGCCATGATGCCGCAGACTGCCCGCCTATTACTCGTCGCTGCCTTGTTCGCAACCGAGCCGGCCATGGCGGACCGGTTGGCGAGCGCCGCGCCCGCCAGCGTCGGCTTCGCGCCCGATCGCCTGCGGCGGCTGACGGAGACGCTTGAGGCCGAGATCGGCAAGGGCACAATGCCCGGTGCGGTGCTCATGATCCACCGCAACGACAAGGTCGTTTACTTCGAAGCCCTGGGCACGCTCGACCCGGAGAAGAAGACGCCGATGCGGAAGGATGCAATCTTCCGCATCTATTCGATGTCGAAGCCGATCACCACCACGGCGGCGATGATGCTCGTGGAACAGGGCCGGCTGGCGTTGGCCGATCCGGTCCATAAATACCTACCCGAATTCAAGGACGTGAAGGTGGGCGAGGAAAAGCCCGACACAACCCTCGACCTGGTGGCGCCGCGCCGGCCCATGACAATCCAGGACCTGATGCGGCACACCTCGGGTCTGACCTATGGCTTCTTCGGCGAAGGCGCCGTCAAGAAGGCCTACCTTGCCGCAAATCTCGACGCGGGCGATCCCAGCACCGCCGAATTCGTCGAGCGCTTGGCCAAGCTGCCGTTGGGCTACCAGCCGGGCACGACCTGGGACTACAGCCATGCCACCGACGTGCTCGGCCGCGTCATCGAGGTGGTGGCGGGTAAACCTTTGTCCCAGGCTTTTCGCGAGATGCTGTTGGAGCCGCTCGGCATGACGGACACCAGCTTTTACCTTGCCGATCCCGCCAAGTACCCGCGCCTCGCCGAAGCCTTCGCCGGCGACCGCACGATCGGCGCCGGCGCCGTGCTCAATGATCCACGCGAGGTGCGCAAATACGAGTCGGGTGGCGGTGGGCTGCTGTCCACCATCGAGGACTACGCGCGCTTCCTCAAAATGCTGGCCAACGGCGGGGAGCTCGACGGCAAGCGCTATTTGAGCCCCAAGACCGTGGCCTACATGACCTCCGACCACATGGGCGATGTGATCAAGCGCGGGCCCTATGATCTAGTCGGACCCGGCTACAAATTCGGCCTCGGATTTTCCGTGCGCAGCGAGGCGGGTGTGTCACCCCTGGCGGGTTCGCCCGGGGATTTCACGTGGGGCGGGGCCGCAGGAACCTATTTCTGGGTCGATCCCAAGGAGAAGATGTTCGTCATTTACATGATGCAGGCGCCGGGCAAACGCGTGCCCATGCGCATTTTGCTGCGCGACATGGTTTACGCGGCCATGACGGAGTAGCCTTTAGGCGGTCATGCGGCAGGAGCCGCGCTGCGATCAACCTTGACGGGGGCGGTCAACGCCAGGGCTCGCGAGGCTACGCGGCCGCCGGGCACGCCTGCCCCAGCCGGTCTAGCTCGCCGGGGGCGGCGGGCTCGCGACGGGCCCCGAGGTTGCCTATATGGTGGTGGGCGTCACCCAAGCACTGGTTGTGAGCCGCATGACACGACATCACCATGCCCACGATCATCATGCCCACGATCATCATGGCCATGCGGCGGGGCATGGGCACGCCCACCCCCAGCAGGGGACCCACTCCCATGTCGGCAATGAGAGGCGCGTGGGCTGGGCGGCCATCCTCACCGCCGCCTACATGGTGGCAGAGGCGGCCGGCGGCCTGCTAGCGGGCTCGTTGGCCCTATTGGCGGATGCCGGCCACATGCTGACGGACGCGGCCTCCCTTGCGCTTGCCTGGGCCGCGTTCCGGATCGCGCGGCGGCCCTCCGACTGGCAACGCACCTATGGCTTTCATCGCTTTCAGGTGATCGCGGCCTATACCAACGGCATCACTCTGTTTTTTATCGCCGCCGCGGTCCTGTGGGAGGCATTTCACCGCTGGCGCGAGCCGGTGGCGGTCTTGGGTGGGCCGATGCTGGCCATCGCCAGCCTCGGTCTCCTCGTCAACGTGGCCGCCTACCTTGCCTTGCACGGGGCGGATCGCAACAATCTCAATATCCGCGGCGCCATGCTCCACGTGCTGAGCGACATGGCCGGATCGGCGGCCGCCATTGTTGCGGCCCTGATCATTCTATGGACCGGCTGGACGCCCATTGACGTGTTGCTCTCCGTCCTGGTGGCGCTGCTGATTTTGCGCAGCGCCTACAGCGTGGTTGCCGAATCGGGTCGCATTTTGATCGAAGCGGCGCCCAAGGGCTTGGATGTGCGCGCGCTGGCGCGTGACCTTGAAGCCAATGTCCCGGGGGTGGAGGACATCCATCACGTGCACGCCTGGTCGCTCACCGAAGCCCGGCCGATGGTGACGCTGCACGCCAAGATCGGCGATGAAC
>DATMZT010000004.1:0-35743 GCA_035573335.1 Hyphomicrobiaceae bacterium
GTTCCTGATCGACCTGGTGCAAACTGCCTTCCTGGTGTTCATGATGGGCGTCACCAACCGGCGCGCGCCCGTGGGTCTCTCCCGGCCATCGGCCGCACTATGACGGCCATCCGTTTGATGGCGATGCCCGTCTCGAATGCCTCCGTCAATCCGGCGCGCAGCCTCGGCAGTGCCCTGTTCGGCAGCACCACCGCCCTGGGCCAACTGTGGCGGTTCCGGGTGGTGCCCATCGTCGGCGGGGTGATCGGCGGCGCATTGGCGAATACCGCGAAAGAAAGAATAGCCGCAAAAGAAGGAATTACCGCAAGCGCCGCGGAAAAATCGCTGCATGGGCGAGCGGAAACGAACGGGCTTGCGGGCGGCGCGACACGGGCGCCTCGAGACGCGCTCAAGGACCCGCCCTGTGCCGACGCGATGCTAGGCGCCAAGCCAGGCGCGCAACGCCCCGTTGACGGCCTCCGGTCGCTCCAGGGTGGAGAGGTGGCCGCAATCCGGGATGATCTCGAGCCGCGAGCCAGGGATGCCGTCGGCGATTTCCTGGGCCATCGCCGGCGGCGTCAGCGCGTCTTCGCGCCCGACCAGGACAAGGCTCGGGCACCTGATGGTAGACAATACGGGTCGGTTGTCCGGGCGTGCCATGATCGCCGTCTGTTGGCGCTTGAATGCGGCGAGACCCGTCGCGATGGCCATTTGCAGCACGGTGTCGACCAGCGGTTTGTCGCCCAGCCGATCCGTGTGAATGAGAAGCGGTAACAGTTCCTGCTGTGCCCTTACGACGCCGTCCTGCTCGGCGAGCGCGATGAGACGTAACCGCCCTTCGCGCCGTTCCGGTGCATCGGCGCGCACACCCGTGTCAAGAAGCGCCACCCGCGTCACGCGCTCGGCGGCCTGACGGATGATCTCATAGGCGATGTATCCCCCCATCGAGAGGCCCGCGAGCGCAAAGCGCGGCGGTGCTGCCGCCAAAATGGCCTTGGCGATCTCGCGCATGCTGTCATGGCGGGTGTGATCGGCGACCGCGACGTCGGCGATATCGCTCAGAGCACGGATTTGCGGTGCCCACAATGCCGGTGAGCAAAGCAGACCCGGGATAAGCACGAGATCAATCTTCTGCACCATGGTCCTCTCCAGTGCGCCTGCCGCGGTGGCGCCCCATTGGCACTGTTCGAGCTTGCCTTTGAGTGTGGCACGCGATGGGGCCGGAGGCACCGTCCCTGAGAGCCGAGCATCGAGCTGAAAGACGGCACGCAAAGTGCCATCTTGGCGTTCCGGGTCGGGCCGGGGCAGGCCGACGCCCTGCCGCCGAGGCGATCTGACCCACAGAAGCGTGATCCTGATAAGCTTGATTTTTCAGGCGAACAATGCCATTTACCGTGGTGTAGCGGGCGCAGGGGATCGCTTTCATAAATAATTTTCCCTAAGCAGATGCTTTCCCGTTAGGCCCTTTGCGGCTAATCCCCCTGCGCTCTGGTTGCTGGTGCTTGCGCCCACTCGCGTTGCGCGAGCATTGGCTCGTGAGGTAGACGGAGATTCGTTCTTTTGCAAACAACGACGTTCGCTGAGCTCGGACTCAGCGTGAAGGTACAGGCGGCCATCCAGGCCGCCGGCTACAGTAATCCAACTCCCATCACACAACAGGCCATTCCGGTCGCCGTATCGGGGCGCGATGTGCTCGGCATCGCCCAGACCGGCACCGGCAAGACCGCCGGGTTCGTGCTGCCCATGCTGGCCCGGCTGGAAACCGGTCGGGCCCGGGCGCGCATGCCCCGGTCATTGATCCTTGCTCCCACGCGCGAGCTTGCCGCCCAGGTGGCCCAGAGCTTCGAGAAATACGGGGTCAATCACAAGCTCAGCTTGGCGCTGCTGATCGGCGGCGTTTCCTTCGATGACCAATTGCGCAAACTCGATCGCGGCGTCGATGTGCTGATCGCCACGCCGGGTCGGCTGCTCGATCACTTTGGTCGCGGCAAAATCCTGCTCACGGGCGTCGAGATCCTGGTGATCGACGAGGCCGACCGCATGCTCGACATGGGGTTCATCCCGGATATCGAGCGCATCTGCAAACTGCTGCCGCCCGCGCGACAGACGTTGTTTTTCTCGGCCACCATGCCCCCCGAAATACAGCGCCTCGTCGATACGTTCTTGCGCGACCCCGCGCGCATTGAGGTGGCCCGGCCCGCCACCGCCGCCAATACCATCACCCAGCTCTTTCGTTATTGTCCGTCCACCGAGGACTGGCAAAAGCGGGAGGTGCTGCGCGAGTTGATCCGGGCGGAGAACGTCAAGAACGCCATCATTTTCTGCAATCGCAAACGCGACGTGGCGATCTTGCTCAAGTCGCTACAGAAGCACGACTTCAACGCCGGCGCCCTGCACGGCGACATGGACCAGATGAGCCGCACGGCTACGCTCGACGCTTTCCGCGAGGGGCGCATTCAATTTCTGGCAGCGAGCGACGTGGCGGCCCGCGGTCTCGACATTCCCGATGTCAGCCACATCCTCAATTTCGACGTCCCCTGGCAATCCGACGATTACGTGCACCGTATCGGTCGTACCGGCCGGGCCGGCAAGGAGGGCCGCTCCCTCACCATCGTCACGCCCGACGATATTCGCCAGCTCAAGGACATCGAGAAAATGCTCGGCGTCGCCGTCACCTGGATCGGGTCCGCGCCCAGCGCTGAGGACTTGGCCAGCGGCAGCAAGCGCCGCCGCGGTTGGCGCCAAGGCAAGCGGTCAGGCGCCGCCGAGGCACACGGCGCCGCCCATGCCGGCGCGCGCCGCAACGGCACGACGCCCCGCGCGCGCAAAGGCTCACCGCGCGATCACGAGCCTGCGGCGCAGGTAGCGCCAAAGGCTCCGCCGCGTGTTGCCGCCAACCGGCCGCCGCGCCGTGCCGAGGCTGAGCCCATCGTCTCCGACAAGGCGCCGCGCGGCGAGCGTACGCAGCAGATGCGCGGCGAGCGGCGGCCGAATGGACAGACCCAAGCCAATCGACCCGAGGGCACCCAAGCTAATCGACCCGAGAGCAAAGTGAGGCAGCCCTGGGAACCGCGTCCTTCCCGGCCGCAGCGTTACCGGGAAGATCGCACGCCGTCCCCCGTGGGCCTCGGCGACCATGTGCCAGCTTTTCTGAAAAAGGCCGCGCGCCCGACGCCGCGTTAGCTGGGGCAAGCACGCGGGGAGGGCAGGCAGTGCCGACGCGCGGGGCCCACATAGTTGGGCCCGCGCGCACCAGGTTGGCTTTTTGCCGCCGCGTATCGCTTTCCCGCCGCGGCCCGCTGTCTGAGCTTCCCTCTCTGAGCCGCGTTCCGCGGTCTGAAAAGAGTGCTGCTGGTGCTGTTAGCCCGGCGGCCGGTCGCTAAAAAGAACGCCCCCCTTGGCCTTCAGGTCCTTTGGGCTTTCCATGATCTGCACCATGACCGCGTCGGGCTTGACGTCGAAGTGGCGCACCACCGCATCGGTAATATCCTTCACCAGTGCGCGCTTTTGCTCGATGCTGCGGCCTTCGATCGCATGAACGTAGACTTCCGGCATGGCGCCCTCCTCGCGAGTGTCGCGGGCCAAGCCCCCCGGTTAAAAAGACCTTGGCCCCATCACAGCCGGCACTGTAACGCCGAGCCGCGGCCCCGTCACCGGCGGGCCTTGCGACGTTGCCTAGATCGGCTATTGGTGAGGGCCAACAAGACCTCCGGCGCCGAGCCCTGGCCGTTCGCGCCTGCGGCGGAGGGCGGGGGTTAGTGAGGGGAAGCGCCATGCTGCAGCTCGTGCCGAATCTGCAAAGGCTGGGAACGGAAACGGCATTCGAGGTTCTGGCGCGCGCGGCCGAACTGCAGCGCCAGGGCAAGGATGTCATCAATCTCGGCATCGGCCAGCCGGATTTCCAGACGCCCCAGCACATCGTCGAGGCCGCCATCAAGGCGCTACGCGATGGTCACCATGGCTATACGCCGGCGCAGGGCATCCTGGGACTGCGTGAGGCCGTCGCCGCCGATCTGAAGCGCCGGCATGACGTCGAGGTCGCCCCGGACGCAGTCGTCATCATGCCGGGTGGCAAGCCCACCATGTTTTTCGCCATCCTTATGTTCGGTCAGCCCGGCGCCGAAATCATGTATCCGGACCCGGGCTTTCCCATCTATCGTTCGATGATCCAGTACACGGGCGCCAAGCCGGTACCGATCGCGCTGCTGGAGAAAAACGAATTTGCCTTCACCGCCGACCAGGTCTTGGCCGAGGTCACGCCCAAGACCAGCCTCATTATTCTCAACAGCCCGAACAATCCCTGCGGCGGCGCCGTTCCCGCCGAGGAGGTGAAGCGCCTTGTCAAGGGCCTCGAGAAGCACCCCCACGTCACCGTTCTGTCGGACGAGATCTATAGCCAAATGCTCTACGGCGGGCGCAAGCATGAGAGCTTCCTGCGCTATCCGGAGATGCGCGACCGGCTGATCCTGCTCGATGGCTGGTCGAAGACCTATGCCATGACCGGCTGGCGCCTCGGCTTTTCCGTTTGGCCGCGAGCGATGATCGAGCATGTCGTGCGCCTGTGCGTGAACAGCCACTCGTGTGTCAATGCTCCGACCCAATACGCCGGCATCGCCGCGCTCGAGGGACCGCAGGACGAGGTGCACAAGATGGTGGCCGCTTTCGATGAGCGTCGCCGCACCATCGTCCCCCTGCTCAACCAATTGCCGGGCACCCGCTGCCTCGATCCCGGCGGTGCCTTCTACGTATTCCCGAACGTCACGGGTACCGGCATGAGTGCCAAGGATCTGCAAAACACTATGCTGGAAAAGGCCGGGGTCGCCACCGTGGCCGGCACCAGTTTTGGCATTCATGGCGAAGGCTACATCCGCTTTTCCTACGCCAATTCGGTGGAGAACATCCGCGAGGCGGTGCGTCGGCTTGCGGCGCTGCTCAGGGATTAGGTTCCCATGGACCTCAAGATCCGGGATAAGACCGCGCTCGTGACCGGCGCCAGCATCGGTATCGGTCGCGGCGTCGCGCTCGCGCTGGCGCGCGAGGGCGTAAGGTTGGCGCTCGTTGCGCGCCGTGCCGAGCTGCTTGCTGCGGTTGCCGCCGAGGTGGTGGCAATGGGTGCGGCCGAGCCCGTGCTGATCACGGCCGACCTGGTGCAAGAGGGCGCGCCGGCGCGGATCGCCAAGGAGGCCCTGGCCGGATTGGGGTCCGTCAGCATTCTGATCAACAATGCCGGGGGCAGCCGGCCCTTCAAGCTCGAGGCGACCGAGGAGCAGTGGCACGAGGCGATGACCCTCAACTTCACGCGTCAGCGCCAGCTGACGCACTGCCTGCTCGAACAGATGATCGGCGCCAACTGGGGTCGCATCATCACCATGACCGGCAAGTCGGAGCCCGAAGGCATCAATGGTGCCTTCTCGGCCAAGGCCGCCGTGCATGCGTGGGCCAAAGGCCTCTCGCGGGAGGTGGGCAAGCACGGCATCACGGTCAACTGCATCCCGCCCGGCCGTATCATGTCGGAACAAATTCGCCGCAACTACACGCCCGAATTTCGGCAATGGCAGGCGGACCACGAGATCCCCGTTGGCCGCTATGGCGAGCCCGAGGATGTGGCCGGCCTCGTCTGCTTCCTGGCCTCCCCGCTGGCGGCCTACATTACCGGCACCGTGATCCCGGTCGATGGCGGCCTGCGCCGTTACCAATTCTAAAAACCATTGTTGGACCCTGCCGCCAGCGCCTTTGGCATTTAATGAACGCTTCTTCATTTAATGAACGCTTCTTAATGTTCGGCGGGCGACGGGGCCCGGAGCCTTCAGCCGTTTCCGCAAGAACAGATCACGAGCCGGGCATAAAGCCCTCAACGGAGATAAAGCGAAATGAAGATGCGAGCCCGATATGTGGCCCCCGCGCTCTTGGCGGCAGCGGCCATCCCCTCAATCGTTCTTGCCCAGAGCCAGTCGCCGCAAGACACCCAAACCCGATCGGAGCGGCAGGCCCAGCGGCCGCAGCTGTCCCCGCAGGCGCGAGCCCGACTACAGGAAGGCCGCTTCGCCATGATCAAGGAAACGCTGAAGCTGAATGACTCCCAGCGCAAACTCTGGGACCCGGTCGAGGCGCAGCTGCGGACCGCCATGACCGAGCGCCAAAAGCTGCGCGAGGAGCGTCAGGAGGCGCGCAAGCAGAATAGCGCGCGACCTTCCCTACCTGAGCGCCTCGACCGCGCCAGCGAGCGCATGGCCAAGCGTGCCGCGCAAATGAAGGCCTTCGCCGAAGTCTTCAAGCCATTCTACGAATCGCTCGATGAGGAGCAAAAGGCGGTCGCGGGCATCGTACTGAGGCAGGCGCGCGCCGGCCATAGAGGTCATGGCCACCGCTGGGCCATGCAACGCTGAGCCGACGGAACGCGTTCGCCGGTACGTTAACGTTACTGGATCGGACGGCCGCGTCCTCCCTGTGGCCTCCTGATCCCAAGCCCGGGCGTCTGGATAACCCCCATCCAGACGCCCTATTCTTTGGCCGCACGCGCTTTTGCATGTCGCATCCGGCCGGACCAGTCAGCCGCGCACGATCACGGCCACTTGCTGGGGCGCGCCGGAACTGGCGCCCGTATGGTCGCTCACCACCACATTGAACCCGGCGGTCTTGCCGGGCGCACCGCTGTGCGTGAAGACGACATGGCCCGCGGCGAGGTCGGCCTGGGTGAATTGGCTCACGGGTTGGCGTGCGGCGCTTGCCAACGCGACAAAACCGTTCGTTGCATTGCCGACCTTGAAAATGAGGTCGGTTGCCGCATCGTCGGGATCGATGGCATTGAGGTCGTCCAGTTCAATCCGCACCGAGCGGCCGCGTTGAACGGTGATGGTAAAGTCGCCGGCCAGGGTCGGGGGGACGTTGCGCACCTCGGCGCTGAGATTGCCCCCGACCTCCATCGCCAGGGCGCCGTACTGCACGTTGCCGCTCACCTCCGCGGAACTGCGGATATTGATCAAGTTCTTGACGAACACGTTTCCCTGCAGCGTGCCGCTGACCTCGGCGGTCTGCGACCTGAGCGTCCCGTAGCAGCGGCCACCCTGATGGATGACGGCGGTATCGGCCGCCACCTTGCCTTCGACGTAACCGAAGACCTCGATTTGACGGCAATTGCGTACTTCACCCTTGATGATCGTGTCTTCCCGGACCACCAGCAGGCCACTATTGTCGGCCACGGCTCCCCCATTTCGGTTGCGCCCTTGGCCACCTCAGGGCGCCGGTCGCTTGTCGGCAAACGGCTGCGGCCGGCGCCAGTATGGGCCGAGGCGGCCCGCGCGTCGAGGCTTCCCTTGGCCCGGCGGGGCCGGCTGTGGCGTGTCAATCACTCGCGTGGCTCGCCAGAGCGCAAGGGCCGCAATCGCTGCCATCCAGCCGCGACCCTTGGGTACTGGCCGCAAGCCCCCTTGGCATCGGGGTGGTTGTGCTCCATCCCTTACGCGTAAGCCTGAAGCGTGGGCCTGAAGCGTGGGCCTGAAGCGTGGTTCTCAAGTGCGGGAGCACCGTGGCGCGGATCCCGGGGGAGGGAGAAGATGAGTTTTCTGGTCGCAGCCGCGCTCGTGGGCGGGGGGCTGTTGACCTCTGCGCTCGCCCTGGCGGCGACCGTGGTCTTCGTCCTCAAGCTGGAACAGCCGAGATCGCACAAAACCGCAGTCGCCACGGTGATCTTGCCGGTGACTGGCCGGGCCCCCCATCTGGAGCGGCTGTTCGCCGCGCTCAGCCGTCAAACCTTGCCGCCCCGCCGCCTGCTCGTCGCCATCGAAAGCGAACAGGACCCAGCCTTCGATCGCGCGCGAGCGGCGCTGCGCTCGAGCCCGCTCGCCGGCGAGATCGTGCTCACCGGGGCGGCGCAGTCCACCGCCCAAAAGTGTTGGAATCAAATGCTGGCCCTGCGCCACATCGACGAGCACGACGAGGTGGTCGTGTTGCTCGACGCCGATATCCTACCGCAGGCCTGGTGGTTGTCGGCCCTGGTCTCTCCCCTGGTCGACGACGTCTGCGACGTCGTTACCGGCTATCGTTGGATCGTGCTCGAAAGGCCGAGCCTCAGTGCGCATCTGCTGGCGCACATCGATCGCGCCATCGCACTGTTGCCGCGATCGCCTTTCACGTACACACTGTGGGGAGGGACCCTTGCCCTCTCGCGCCGCGCGATCGACACCTTGGATCTGCCGGCAATCCTGGCGTCGACCTTGGCGGACGACTGCAGCCTTGGGGAGGCGGCGGCGGCGCGCGGCTTGCGCATTTTGACGCGCCGCGCCCTATTGGTGCCGAGCCCTATCGAGATCGGCCTGGCGCAGGCCTGGCGCTTCGGCCGCCGGCAATACCAGATCGGGCACCTCTATCTGCCCCGGCTTTATGGGCTGGCGCTCGCCGCCATATTGGGGCGGCTCGTTGCCTGGGGTGTCATCATCTGCAGCCTCATGGGCGACCGTTACGGCTGGGCGGGCGCCGCGGCCGCCCTCTTGGTCGCCCTCGCGCTTGCCTCCTACGCCGGCCAGCAGATCGTGGCCCGCCGCCTCGGCATGGAGGATGCCTGGCCGCAAGCGTTGGGCCAGCTGGGGCTTGCCGCCGCCAAGCCCGCCGTCGATCTGTTTCATCTCAGTATGCTGCTCGGGGCGCTCTACGATCGCCGCATGCGCTGGGGTCACGTCGTCTATCGCATCGACGGACCGCACCGCATCACGGTCGAGAAGCGACTGCCATGGCCCTCTTAGCTTTGCTCGTCTCACGCCTAGCCGGCGCCACGCGGCTGACCACGCGTCTGGCGGCGAGGCTTGTTGGTGAGCCGCTGCGCTATCTCGCCGCTAAGGCGTTCGAGCGCAAGCTGCTGGTGTACAAACTACCGTTCCGCCGCCTGGCGTTGGTCAACGACCCGGAGATTGCCGAGACCGTGCTGATCGACCGGCACGGTACCTTCCCCAAGAGCGCCGTGGTCACGGCGCTGTTGCGGCCCATGGTCGGTGCGGGCGTGTTCGGGCAGCCGGGGGGCGAAGAGGTGCGCCTGAAGCGCCGCCTCTTTATGCAGGCGCTGGCGCGCGTGGCCGACGCTGAGGTGTCCCACATCGCCGACACGCTCACGGAGGCCTATATGGCGCGCTGGCGAACGGCGGGCGGCGACGTCATCGTGCCGCGCGAGTTATCGCGCCTCACTGTCGATATTGTCGCCCAAGCCATGCTGGGGCATCGTTTCAGCCCCGATGAATCGGTTCGCTTCGTCGATCTGTTCTTTGCCTATCACCAACGGGCCGCGCCGGTGCTGCTGCTGCTGGCAGGGCGCAATCCGGGCCTGATGCGCAAGATCGTGCGCCAGCTGGGGTTGGAGGAGATCGGCGCCAACATGCGCGCCCTGATCGACGCACGCTTCCTAGTACCCATCGAAGCGGGCGAGCCGGCTGCCAGGGGTGCGCCCTTCGCCAAGGTGTTGCTCGAAGCCGCTGCTAGCCCGCGGCCGGCCATGCTCGATGAGATCGCCGTCATGCTCCTTGCCGGACACGAGACGACCGCATCGACGCTGAGTTGGCTCCTTTGGGAACTGGCTGGCTGTCAGGCGCAGCAGGACGGGGCGGCCGAGCTTCTCGCTGGCAAACCGCCGTCTGGCGCGGGAGCCGAGGCCTGGCACGGTATCGCCCCGGCGGCTCTGCGGGCAGCCCTGATCGACGAAACGCTGCGCCTTTATCCCCCCATTGCCTTTTTCCTGCGGGAGACCATCAGCGATCTCACCCTGCGCGACAAGCCGCTTTCGGCGGGCGACTTCATCATCGCCGCGCCCTGGACCCTGCAGCGGCACCGCGGCCGCTGGCGCGATGCGGATCGTTTTGACCCGCAGCGGTGGCTTGCAAGCGCGGAGCGACCGTCCGCCGCCGCCTTCCTGCCCTTCGGATTTGGCGCGCGCAGCTGCCCCGGGCAGCGCTTCGCCTATCTGGAGATGCACGCGATCCTGCACCGGCTTTTGTCGCGGTGCCGGTTTTTGCGCCTCGCCGAGGAGGCCCCAAGGCCGCTCGGCAGCCTCACCTCGCGCCCCGATCGCGAATTCCGCTTGCGCGTCGACTACCGCGAGCCCTAGCGCCGGCAACTCTCCGGGTGCCGCCGGCCCCCCCGGTGCGTGGCGGCTGGGCGCTGGTGGCGCACCGGGGCGAGGGGGCATGCCTTGTCCTGCCTTTGGAGACAGGGGTCCTGACAAGTCAATTTGAGGCTCCGCTGTGGGACTTCGTCGCCCCCCACCTAGATGGATCCGCCCCAGTGATGCTACTAATGGCCAGACAAACCCGCACAGTCTCAGGGGGTTGCGGTGGGCGAAGTCGGCACGGGGAGCCCGATGGGACGCAGCGCTCCGGCCGACGGCGCCCGGGGACGTGGCGCCGGGGACATGGCGGGACATGGCGTCCGGGGACGCGGCGCAGGGAAGATGAATGATCCAATTCGAAAACGTGCGTAAGTCCTACCGGACGAAGGACGAGCCAAAGGTCATTCTCAAGAACCTGACCCTCAGCCTGCCCCACGCCAACGTCGGCATCTTGGGCAGTAACGGCTCCGGCAAATCGACCTTGTTGCGGCTGATCGCCGGTACCGAGGCGCCCGATGCCGGTCTCATCACCCGCAAGGGGCGCATTTCCTGGCCGTTGGGCTTTGCTGGAAGCTTCAACGGCTCGCTCTCGGGTGCGGAGAACTGCCTCTTCGTTGCGCGCATTTACGGTCAGGACACGGAATACGTCCTCGACTATGTTCGCGAGTTCTCCGAGCTCGGTTCGTTCTTTAAGATGCCGGTGAACTCCTACTCATCGGGCATGCGCGCGCGCCTCGCCTTCGGGGTGAGCATGGCGATCGCCTTCGACTATTACCTGGTCGACGAGATTACGGCGGTGGGCGATGCGCAGTTCCAAAAGAAGTGCCAACAGACGTTCCGGGAAAAGCTTTCCACCTCGCGCATTATCATGGTGTCGCACCAGTTTGCCACATTGCGCAAATACTGTGATATTGGCGGCGTTTTGCGCGACGGGGAGCTTACTCTCTACCCCACTTTGACGGACGCCATACGCGTCCATTCGGGGGACCCTGCTGATGATGCGGATGCTGACTTAGAAGCCATCGAGGGATAGCGCCGGCCGCGCTCTGCCACCGGGGCGCAAGGCGGTGAACGGGGTCGGATCTCATGCTGGACAAGCTACCGCAGTCGAGGAGCGCACGCAGGCTGCCGTTCCTCCCCGAGCCGCCCTTGGCCCCAGCTCCGGCCGAGGCGCCGGTGATCGCGCCGGCAAGCCCGCAAGATCGGCGCCGGCCGCAGCGGCAACGGCGTCGCATATTGCTCTGGTCGCTGGGGCTGATGGTGCTGCTGCCGACGGCCCTCGCCAGCATCTACTTCGGCCTGATCGCCTCCGACCAGTTCGTCGTCGAGGTCCGATTTGCCGTGCGCAGTTCCAGCGGTGTGCAGTCCGGCGACGCCTTGAGCCTGTTCGGCGCCATTCCCAATGCCAGTTCGACCGTCACAGATTCCTATATCGTCATTGACTACCTGCAAAGCCGCGAACTGGTTGACAAGCTCAATGAGCGCATTGGCTTGCGCAAGATCTATGCGCGACCGGAAGCGGACTACCTATCGCGCTTCGATCACACGCTCTCGGTCGAGGAGTTCGTCAAGTATTGGCGCAAGATGCTGAAGGCGGGCTTCGATGTTGCTTCGCAGGTAGTGGCCGTCGAGGTCAGGGCCTTCACGGCCGAAGATGCAAAAAAGGTGGCGACCGCTTTGCTCGAGCTGAGCGAGGAGCTGATCAACGAAATTTCCGCGCGCGCCCGCGCCGACTCCGTGCGTAGTTCGCAGCAGGAAGTCAAGCGCATGGAGGACCTGCTGCGCTCGCATCGGGGCGCCCTGCGCTCCTTCCGCGACACCCAGCAGGAGTTCGATCCCACCAAGCAGGCCGAAGCTCGCTATTCGCTGCTGGGCAAGCTCGACGAGGCCCTATCGCAAGCGAAAACCAAACTCGGAAACCTACGCTCGTTCATGGGCAAGGACGCTCCAAGCGTGCTGGTGCTCAACAGCGAAATCGCCTCGCTCGAACGGCAGGTTGCAGAGGAACGCGCCAAGCTCGGCAAGGACGAGGGCAACCCGGCGCGCGGGCGCGAAACCCTGGGCGGGCTCGTCGCCAATTACGAGGAACTGGTGGTCGATCGAGAGTTTGCCGAGAAGGCTTACGTTTCCGCGCTCTCCTCGCTCGAGCGCGCACGCGTCGAGGCCGATCGACAGCAACGCTACGTGGCCGCCTTTGTGCGACCGACGCTTCCCGAAGAGGCCCTCTATCCGCGGCGCATCGTGGCAAGCATCACCGTATTTGCCATTTCTTTGGTGCTGTGGGCGCTTGGAGTACTGATCGTCTACGCCATCCGCGACCACGCGCTGTAAGCGATGTTCGCGCAGGCCGCGGCGCCCAGAACCATTGTTATCACCGGGGCAAGCCGGGGCCTGGGCCGGGCGCTGGCGCTGGCCTACGCCGCGCCGGGACGGCGGCTGGCGCTGCTGGCTCGCAACCCGGAGTTGCTGAGCTACACGGCAAGGCTCTGTGAAATGCGCGGCGCGCAAGTGCTGCAAAAGACCTGCGACGTCACCGATCAAGCGGCGATGGGTGCCTTTCTGGCGGCGGTGGAAGCCGGCGGCGCGGTCGATCTTGCCATTGCCAATGCGGGGGACTTCTGGGGTAATGGGCCCAACGGCGCGCTCGAGCCGCTCCCTCGCGCGCTCGGCCTCATCAAGGTCAATCTCGATGGCGCCATCGTCACCGTCAACGCCGTGCTGCCTCGTATGCGCGACCGCAAGCGGGGACAAATCGCCCTCATAGCCTCCCTGGCGGCCCTCAGTCCCCTCGCCGACGCCCCTGCCTACAGTGCCTCCAAGGCAGGGCTCGCCGCCTACGGCGAGGCCCTGCGCGAGATGCTGGCCCCCGAGGGCATCGCCGTGTCGATCGTCTGCCCCGGCCATATCGACACCGATCAGACCGAGGTCCAGGTCGGACCCTTGCCCCTCCTGATGCTGCCCGACGAGGCGGCCCGGATCGTAACCGCCGGCCTCGCCCGGCGTCGTGGACTTATTGCCTTCCCGAGACGGCTGGCGTGGCTCATTCGGCTGGGGTGGTTGTTGCCGTGGCAGCTGCGCGCCTGGCTGCAGCGCCCTTTGCGCTTTCACGTCAGCAATCGACCTTGACACCGCAGGTCGCCGGTCGGCGCGCCGAAGGCCTCGCCTTCAAGGCCCAGGGCCTTCAGGTGTAAGCCTGCCTAGTCCAACCAGTTCCGGTAGGGCAGCACGTTCCCCACCGTTCTGGTGCTGAGGTTGAGCAGCGCGATCACCTTGCCGATTTCGACGGCGCGCGCGTTCGACACGTAGAGCACGTCCTTGTCCTGCAGCATCATCGCCCTGGCATAAAAGTAGGCGGCGGGCTCACGCAGGTTGACGCGGTAGACCACCGGAATGGCCCCACCCGGCGGCGGGTTCAGTTTCGGGACGATGGCAGCCACCAGCTGGGGCAATTCGTAGCGGAACACGAAAAGGCCAGTCCCGTCGGCCCGTTCGTCGAGCAGCCCGCCCGCGGCCGCCACACCCTCGAGCAAATTGATCTGGTTGTAGCCGAACGGATAGACGCCGGGTTTGGCGACGGCGCCGAATACCGAGAAGCGTTTGGGTTCATGCGTCAGATAAATCTGATCACCGGCACGCACCCAGACGTTTTCCACTTCGTTCTCGATCACGTCCTTCAGCAGCTGGCTGCCGCGCTGGGAGCCGCGGATGAAGGTGACGTAGGTTTCGTTGGCCGGCATCTTGGCCCCGCCCGCGTCGGCAAGAACATCGAGCAGGCGGTCGCCCTTGAGCGATAAGGGATAACGGCCAGGCTTGCTGATCTCGCCGTTGACGACGACCATGTTGCTTTCATTTTTGACAATGGTGACCAAGGCTTGCGGTTGGATCGCACGGGTCGCCAGATTGGCCACGATGCGCTGCTGAACCTCGAGCGGCGTCTGGTCCAAAACCGCAATCTCTCCGGCATAGGGCAAGGAAATGCGCCCGCGGCCGTCGACCACGACCGACGGCAGGTTGACGCTCTTGCCCGCGGCCGAGGAGAATAGGCCGCCTTCGCCGGCCTCCCAGATCGTGACCGACAGCACGTCGCCGGCGCCGATACGATATCTCGGGGTCAAAACCTTGCTGCTGGAAAACGATTTAAGACCCAAGGAATGGTGGGCCGAAAGAATGCGCACCACGTCATGGTTCAGGTCGACAACCAGATAGTTCTTGTCGTGGGCGCTGGTGCTTTCCTTACCGACCGCCGTGGCCTTCTCGATCTGCTCGGACGTCGGGCCAGAGGCAGGGATTGCGGCGCAGCCCATCAAGGCGCCGGTCGCCAAAACAACCAGAGCCATACACCGGCCGAGCCGCCGCTCGCCGCGCCACCACCCAGACGTGCTGCGAGACATGCCCGACCTAGTCCCCCCCGCAACAATTCGCATTTTAGCGGTATCAGAGTGATGCTGCCGAAACAACGCCGCCAAACCCATTTTGGCACAGTGTGCGGAATAGCTGTGGCCATTCGGCCTCGACGGCCGCCTGTTGAGGTCGTGTAACGCCAAGCGACCATGGTTGGCGGCCGCGCCCATGCTAATGTCCGTCCCGGCTCGGGGATGGAGAGCCTTGGGGACAAGAAGCTCGGCGGGGGGCTTTTGCGGTTTCTCTGTGCCGACCAATCGGTTAAGTACGGCTCCGACTTGGGGTCTGCGACGGGCGCTGCCAATCCCAGCGTCACTGTCGAAGCAAACGAGTAACTTGCTGGCCATGCGGGGGGCTGCAAACTCAATCCAGATTGTCGGCCGATCTTGCCGGCTACCCGGTGCGACAAGTGTCGGGCAGTTCTGGAATAATCTGGTGGCGCGGCGCTGCAGCGTCGGATCGATCGGCCCGGAGCGCTGGCCGATCGGCCGTTTCCACGATGTGCGCCCAGGACAAGCCGGCAAGAGCTACACCTTCGCCGCCGGCACCATCGAGGCTGTGTGGGACTTCGATCCCACCGCCTTCGGCATCTCGCCGCGCGAGGCCCTGCAACTCGACCCCCAGCAGCGCCTCGCCCTGCAACTGACCTGGGAAGCACTCGAAGACGCGCTCATTCCCGCCGCACGGCTGGCCGGGCGCAACGTCGGCGTCTACGCCGGTGCCTCCGGGCTCGACTACAGCACGACGCGGATGTTCGATGCCGCCAGCGCCGACGCCTATTTTATGATCGGCAACACCCTATCGCTGATTTCCAACCGGGTTTCCCACGCCTTCGATCTGCGCGGCCCCAGCCTCACCATCGATACCGCCTGCTCCTCCTCGCTGGTGGCCTTGCACCACGCCGTTGAGGCCCTCGCCAGCGGCAAGGTCGAGATGGCAATCGTCTTAGGCGTCAACCTGCTTCTCTCCCCCTTTCCTTTCATCGGTTTTGCCCAGGCATCGATGCTGTCGCCGGAGGGCTTGTGTCGCGCCTTCGACGCCAAGGCGAGCGGTTACGTGCGGGCGGAAGGCGGCGTCGCCCTGATCCTGCGCCGCGCGCGCCACGCCCTTGTTGATAGCCCGCGCAACTACGGCCACATCCTCGCCACCGGCACCAATTCCGACGGCCGCACCATCGGGGTCTCGCTGCCCTCGCCCGAGGGGCAAGCCAAGCTCATGCAGGACGTGCACGCGCGTGCCGGCATCGCGGTCGAGGCGCTTGCGTTCGTGGAAGCGCACGGCACCGGCACGCGGGTGGGCGATCCGATCGAGGCTGAGGCGCTGGGTCGGGCGCTCGGTCAACGGCGTTCGCGACCGTTGCCGATCGGCTCCGTCAAATCCAACATCGGCCACCTTGAGCCGGCCTCGGGTCTGGCCGGCCTGCTGAAGGCGATGCTGGCGCTGGAGCAGGATCTGTTGCCCGCCACCTTGCACGTCGAGGAACCCAATCCGGAGATTGCCTTTGCCGCGCTGAACCTGATGATCGCGCGCGAACCCGTGCGCCTGGAGCGCGCCGCTGCCGTCCGGGCCGCGGCCATCAGCAGCTTTGGCTTCGGCGGCACCAACGCCCACGTCGTCATTGCCGATCCCCCGCCCACGGCCGGCACGGCGAGCCTGAAAAAGGCGCGCTCGACCCGCAGCCAGGCCGCCCAGATGCACGCGAGCGCCACCAAACTTGGCGCCTCCTCGGCCGCGCTGCTCGTCCTGTCGGCCGCCAGCGAAAAGGCCCAGCGCGCCCTCGCCCAGGCCCACCTGCAACAGTTGCGGGCAGGTCCAGCCGCTCTCGATCTCGACCGGCTCGCCGGCGCGCTTGCCCACTTCCGCGATCCGCTGCCGGAGCGGGCGGTGCTGCTGGCGCGGAACGGCGAGGAGCTCAGCGCGCAATTGCATCACCTTGCCGAGGGGGTCCACGATCGCTGCGTCGTGCGCGGCCGCAGCATCGCCAGGGACGCCAAGCTTGCCTTCGTTTTTTCCGGCAACGGTTCGCAGTGGGCGGGCATGGGTAGAGCGGCTTTGGCCGCGAACCCCGTCTTCCGAGCCAAGTTGGAAGAGATCGACGCTCACTTTGCAAAAGGCGCCGGCTGGTCTTTGCTGGCCGCGCTCAACAGTGACGATCTTGCCCTGCGGCTGGCCAGCACCTCGGTGGCGCAGCCACTTTTGTTTTCCATCCAGGTTGCGACGGCCGCCGCGCTCGCCGCCTGGGGCCTCGAACCGGACGCTGTGCTCGGACATAGCGTGGGCGAAGTGGCCGCCGCGCAAGTGGCCGGCGCGCTCTCGCTCAAGGCCGCGGTCGCCGTCATCCTCGCCAGGTCGACGCACCAGGAACCCGCCAAGGGGCGTGGCGCCATGGCCGCCTTGCGGCTCGGCCAGGAGGCCGCGCGCGAAAGCATCGCTCGCAGCTTGATCCCCGACCTCGAAATTGCCGCCATCAACAGCCCGCGCTCGGTTACCGTGGCGGGGACGAAGGCGGCCATTGCCGCCTACGCCGCGGTCGCGGCGCGCGAGGGCGTGGGCTGCAAGGTGCTCGACCTCGACTATCCCTTTCACAGCCGCCTGCTGGCCGCCGCCGCTGCGCCGTTGGCCGCCGCGCTCAAGGGCTTGCGGGCCAAGCCCTGCCAGATACCCTTTATTTCGACGGTCACGGGTGCGCCGCTGGCGGGGCCGGAACTCGATGCCGGCTACTGGTGGCGCAACGTGCGCGATCCCGTTGCCTTCTTCCCTGCCGTTGCCGCCGCGCGCGGACAGGGTGCGCAGCTCTTCATCGAAATCGGTCCACGCCCGATCCTGCAGGGCTATCTCAACGAGTGCTTTGCCGAACCCGGCAATGCGGCGGCCGCGATTGGGAGCCTCGAGGTCGGCGACGACGCTGAACTTGATCCGATTCGCAGGACGCTGGCGCTGGCGATCGCGCGCGGCGGGCGCGTCAAGGCCGAGCGAGCGTTCGGACCACCTCCGCGGCATCCCCCGGTGCTGCCCGCTTACCCCTGGCAGAACGTCCCCTTTCGCCCGCAGGCGACCGTTGAAGCGCTCGGCGAACTGCTGCCCGCTGGCATCCATCATCCCCTGCTCGGGTGGCGCGGCGTTGCCCAGGATCCCTGCTGGCACGCCCATATCGATGCCGAGAACCTGCCCTGGCTCAAGGATCACTGTGTCAACGGCCAGCCGGTCTTTCCGGGCGCCGGGTTCGCCGAGATGGCATTGGCTGCCGCGCGCCAATGGCTGGGCGAAGAGGCTGTCGAAATCCGTGACATGTCGCTGATCGAGCCGTTGA
Source organism: Hyphomicrobiaceae bacterium (assembly GCA_035573335.1). Taxonomy (GTDB): domain Bacteria; phylum Pseudomonadota; class Alphaproteobacteria; order Rhizobiales; family Hyphomicrobiaceae; genus AWTP1-13. Next base: position 17,778 of record DATMZT010000004.1, read on the forward strand.
TCCTGCGGCCCGGCGAGACGAGCGAGGTGCGCATCCTCCTGTCGCCCGATTCGGCAACCCTCGAAATCGGCAGCCGCCCGCGCCTCAGCGAGGGACCCTTCAGGACGCACGCCGTCGGCCGTTACGCCAAGCTGACCTCCGCCGCCCCGCCGGTGCCGCAGCGGGGTCCCGCGGAGCCCGGCGAAAGGCTCACCGGGGACGCCATTTACCGCGCCGCCAAGACCCTAGGCCTTGACTACGGCGGCGCCTTTCGGCGTCTCGCCACAGCCCAGTGCCTTGGCCCCTCTCACGTGCACATGACGCTCAGCGCCCCGGCGCCTGACGAGGCGGCGGCCCCCGCCTTTGGCTTGCATCCAACCGACCTCGACGCCGCTTTCCATGGCTTGTTCGCGCCCCTGGCGAGCCTGGGTGACGGTCTCCTCGAAGAGGTGCCGCTCGTGCCCGTCCGCTTTGGCCGGCTGCGCCTTTTTGCTTCGGGGCGGCGCGCCGTCCGCGCCGAGCTCGTCATCCACCAGCTGAGGCAGCGTTCCGCGCAGGCCGACGTGCAATTGTTCGACGCCGTCGATCGATTGATCGCGCAATTGGACGACGTGCGTTTTGCCGCTATGCGCTTGGTGCCCGAGCCGAGAGCGGCCGAGCTCGCCTATCACGAGGCTTATGTCCCCGTGCGCCCGCCGGCGGGCCCCAAGCCCAGAAATATCCGCGATCTCATCGACGATTGCGCCCGCCCCATCTGGCGCGCGCAGACAGAAGCTGCCCCCGCGGACGAACCCCGGTTGTTGTTGCAGGCCGCCGCCTGCCGTATCGCCCACGATGCCCTGAACCCCTATGTGGGCACCGAGGGCGACGTCAGGCTCCAGGACGGCGCCAGCCCGGACGGCGGGGAGCGGGCGTCGTTTTTGCGCCGCTTGCTGCTGATCCTGGAAGCCCACGACCTCGCCGTGGAGACGCCCGCGGGCTGGCGACGCCAGGCCTGTGCCCTGCCGCCGGCCGCCGATCTGTTGCGCACCGTGCTGGCCGAGCATCCGGCCTGGTCCGCCGATTGTGTGCTCCTCAATCGGGCGGCCGCCCTGCTCGCGGCCGGCCTGCGCGCGGGTGGGATGGTGGAGGAGACCCATGCGCCAACCACGCTTGATCATTTTCGCGCCGGCTCCCCACGCTTCGCCGCCAGACGCAGCCTGGCCGAGATCCTCCTGAGGCTGCTGGCGCAAATGCGCGCCGCCAAGGCGCCGCTGCGACTGTGCGTCGTGGGCCTGCAGGACGGCTTGGCGCGCCAGCTCGTCGACACCATCGACCCGAGCCTCTGTCGGTTGATCCTGACCGATTGGGACAAGCGCCAGCTCGAGCGCGCCCGCCTGCAGTATGCGGGCCACGGCGCCGTCGAGGTGCTCGACGCGGCGGCCGCAATCGGCAAGGATAGCGCCCAGCCTCCCTACGACCTCATCGTCTCCGCCTTCGCCTTGGGCCGCACCCGGGCCGGGCAAGAATGCCTCGCCGACCTTGCCGGCAGCCTGGCGCCGGGCGGCGCCCTGCTGGCGACCGAGGCCGCGCCGGACGCATTTCACGAGCTGGTGATTGGCCTCCACTCCCCCGATCGGCCCAGCGAGGATGCTTTGCGGGGTCCGCTGCGCCGCGGGCCGGAATGGATGCAGGCGCTGGCGCGCGCTGGGTTCAGCGCGCCGAGCGCGCTGGCGCTGGGCGCCGGCGCCAGTTTGCTCGTGGCGACGGCCGCCGTCGGTCGCGGGCGGCAGGCGGCCGGGCCGGCCGAAGGCGATGGCCAGCGCACGGTGCCGCCAGCGGTCGGGCTGGTCCCGACCGCGACGCCGACCGAAGCGGAGTTCGCCGCCCGGTTGGCTGACGCGCTCGCAGCCTCGGGTCGCGGCCTCGTGCGGCTGCCGCGGCCGAACGGTAGTAATGGTGCCGCGCCTGGCAACGGGCATGCCCACACCGCCGCTGCGGGCAACGGCCACCTCGAGGAGGTGGCCCTGGCGCCGACCCTCAACAGCCTGACCCGCGACCTGGTCTGGGTGGCCGACGCCGAGGTGGACGGTGGGCGCGAAAGCGCGACCCTGGCGGGGCGCATCGTGGTTTTGGGCAAGTTGTTGGCGCCCCAGGCCGGTGCCCGCCTTCGCCTTTGGATCGTGGCGCCGGGGGGCGTCCGCGCCGGCGCGCATTTGGGACCGGCCGTGCCTGTCCAGGCCGGGCTGTGGGCAGCCGCACGGACCGCGGCCAACGAGTATGCCGATGCCGATATCCGGCTTGTCGACATCGCCCACGACCTGCCGCCGCCGGAAGCGGCCCAGGCCGTGGCGGCCCTTGTTGCCGAGCCGCCGCCGGACCGAGAGCTGATCGTGACGCGCGACGGTCCCGTTGCGCTGCGCCTGCGTCGTGGCGCACGTCCGCCGTCGCCGCCCACTCCTGGCGACACCCCGGACGAGGCCAGCAAGGGTGGCGCGCGTGCGGTCCTGGCCCAGGCATGGCCGGGTTCGCTGGACGCGCTGGCATGGCAGCGTCAGCCGCGGCGCCCGCCCGGGCCGCACGAGGTCGAGATCGAGGTCGCGGCCACGGGACTCAACTTCCGCGACGTCATGTGGAGCCTCGGTCTCCTGCCCGATGAGGCTCTGGAGAGCGGCTTTGCCGGACCAACGCTCGGCTTTGAATGCTCCGGCATTGTGCGTGCGGTCGGCGCCTCGGTCAGCCAGCTTGCGCCTGGGCGTCCCGTCATTGCGTTCGCGCCGCAGGCTTTCGCCTCGCATGTGACGGTCGCCGCGCGGGCGGTGGCGCCGTTGCCTGCTGGCTTCGAGCTCGCTGCCGCCGCCTCGGTTCCGGTGGCGTTTCTGACCGCCTTTTATGCGCTCGAGCATTTGGCACGTCTGCGCGCCGGCGAATGGCTCTTGATCCACGGCGGTGCCGGCGGTGTCGGATTGGCGGCATTGCAGATCGCCCGCTGGCGCGGCGCCCGCGTGATCGCAACCGCAGGGACCCAGGAGAAGCGCGATCTTGTGCGGCTATTGGGGGCCGAGCACGCCCTCTCCTCGCGGTCGCTCGCTTTCGTTGATCAGGTGCGCAACATCACCGGCGCCGGTGTCGACGTGGTCCTCAACTCGCTGGCGGGCGAGGCCATGGAACGCAGCCTTGAGCTGTTGCAGCCGTTCGGCCGCTTTCTCGAGCTGGGCAAGCGCGATTTCTACGCCAACAGCAAGGTCGGGCTGCGGTGCTTCCGCCACAACGTCGCCTATTTCGCCATCGATGCAGACCAACTCTTGAGCCGGCAGCCCGGCCTGGCGACCGAGCTCCTGGGCGAACTGATGCAGCATTTTGCCGACGGCACCTTCACACCCTTGGCGCATCGCGCCTTTGATGGCCCGGAGATCGTCGATGCCTTCCGGCTGATGCAGCAATCGGGTCACATCGGCAAAATTCTGGTTCGGCCGCCATCGCCCACGGAGGTGCCGGCGCCGCATCCGCGAACGCGCATGGTTGCTTGCGCCGAGGGCGCCCACGTCATCGTCGGCGGCCTCGGCGGCTTTGGCCTTGCGACCGCCGAATGGTTGGCCGACCGTGGCGCCAAGGCGCTGGTGCTGGTCGGCCGCAGCGGCCCCATCGCCGATGCCGCGGGCGATCCCCTGGCAGCCCTCAAGCGTCGCGGGATTGAGGTGCGTGCGGTGGCTTGCGATGCGGCCGATGCCGCCGCGCTCGGGCGCCTGCTCGACGACCTGCGCAAGCAAATGCCAATCAAGGGCGTCGTGCACGCGGCGATGGTGCTCGACGATGGCCTGTTGCGTACGCTCAAGAAGGAGCGAATTGAGCGTGTGCTGCGGGCTAAGCTCGAGATCGGACGCAATCTAGACCGGCTGACGCGCGACGATCGCCTCGACTATTTCTGGCTCTACTCCTCCGTTACCAGCCTGGTCGGCAACCCTGGTCAGGCGGCCTACGTCGCCGGCAATGCCGCGCTCGAGGCGCTGGCGCGGGTCCGACGCGCGGCGGGCTTGCCGGCACTCGCCGTACGTTTCGGCGCGATCGAGGACGTCGGCATCCTGGCGCGCGAGCGCGACAAGGTCGCCCTATTGGCGCGCCGTACGGGGGCCTCCGGGCTTAGGGCCCGTGCCGCACTCAACCTGCTCGAAAGCCTGATCGCTGCTGACGATGGATCGCAAGCCGGCGCGGTTGCCACCCTTGCCGCCGTGAACTGGGGCGAGGCGCGTTCGCAACTTGCGCTCTTGCGCACGCCCCTTTTTCAGGACCTGCGCGGCCTCGAAGAGGTAGCCGCGCCGGTCGGCGTCGATCTGTTAGCCGCCATCAAGGGCCTCGCTGATGCCAGCGCGCGCGAGCTCATTGCGCGCCATCTTGCCGGCGAACTGGCAAGCATCCTGCGCATGCCGGCCGACGACCTCAACTGGCACCGGCCGCTGGCCGAGCTTGGCCTCGACTCTTTGATGGCGGTCGAGCTCAAATTTGCCGCTACGCGTCGGCTCGGCATCGAGCTCCCCGTGTCGGCGATCGCCGATGGCGCATCTTTGAGCTCGATTGCAGAAGCCGTGCTAGCGCGCGCGCGAACAGCAAAGGCGCCGAGCCCCGCCGAATTGACGGCCGACCAAGAACTTGCCGACAAGCACCTCGATCTGGCGGTCAACGCCGAGCGCTTCGAGCAAATCAGCCGCCAGGTCGGCCGCCGCGCCGCCCTCAGCGACCGGGTGCTCTCATGAGTGCACCCGACCCGAAGGGCCGGCTCTCGAAGGAGAGCAAAGAGGCCGTGCTGTCGATGTTGAAGGGCGCCGCGCCGCGGGCTAGCCGTGCCCTCAGCGACGCCGCGCCGGCGGCCGCGACAAGCCCGCCATTTCCCCCAGCTCGGCAATTTTCCGAGCTGCCGGCCTATCAGGACCTCAAAAAGCAGAGCGCCGCGGCCGAAATGCTAGGCATTGAGAATCCGTTTTTCAGGGCGCACGAGGGCCGTGCCGGCGCCGTCACCCAGATCGCCGGCCGATCGCTCGTCAATTTTGGCTCCTACGACTATTTGGGCTTCAATCAAGATCGTAGCGTCGCGCAAGCTGCCAAGGCCGCGATCGACGCCTTCGGCACTTCCGTTTCCGCCAGCCGGGTGGTGGCCGGCGAGCGCGCGCTGCATCGCCAGCTCGAGCGTAGGCTCGCGGCGCTCTATGACGCCGACGACGCCGTCGTTTTCGTCAGCGGGCATGCCACCAACGTCGCCACGCTCGGCGAACTGATGGGGCCGAAGGACCTTGTCCTTGCCGATGCCCTGATCCACAACAGCGTGCTGGTCGGAGCCGAGCTTTCCGGTGCGGCCCGGCGCAGTTTTCCGCACAATGACCTTGCCGCCTTGCGCCAGATGCTGGCCGCGAGCCGCGCCCAGTTCGAAAATGTCCTGATCGTGGTCGAGGGCCTCTATTCAATGGACGGCGATCTACCGGACCTGCCGGCGCTCCTCGAGATCAAGCGGCAATTCGGCGCCTGGTTGATGCTGGACGAGGCCCACGCGCTGGGAGTGCTGGGCGCGCGCGGACGGGGGACGGCGGAGCATTTCGGTGTCGATCCGCGCAGCATCGATATTTGCATGGGCACACTCAGCAAGACGCTCGCCGGCTGCGGCGGGTTCATCGCCGGGTCGACCGCCCTGGTGGAAACCTTGAAATGTCGTGCCTCCGGCTTCGTCTACAGCGTCGGCATGCCGGCGCCCATGGCGGCCGCCGCGCTCGCCTCCCTCGATCTCCTCGAGCGCGAGCCGGAGCGGGTTGGCCGCCTCGGCGTCAACAGCCGGCAGTTCTTAGGGCTCGCCAAGGCCGCTGGGCTCGACACGGGCCTGGCACAGGGTTTTGCCATCATCCCCGTGATGATCGGCGACTCGTTGCGCGCAGCCAAGCTCGCCGGCCGCCTGTTGGAGCGTGGGTTCAATGTGATGCCGATCGTCTATCCGGCCGTGCCGATGCAGTCGGCACGCTTGCGCTTTTTCCTGTCCTCCGAGCACGGCCAAGCCCAGCTCGAGGCCGCCGTCGCCGCCACTCAAGAAGAGCTCGCCCTCCTGTCCGCCGCCAATTTCGGCCTGGCCGGCATTTTGGGCGCAAATTTGCGCGAATAGCCGGCTGTCCCGGGCGCGCGCCGGGGGGAGGCCGCCGCGGCAAGGGACGCCGTCCTGGCGCACAGAAGACCTGCCCGTTCACCCCGCGACCCCGTTGCGACGCCAGGACCTGGCCAGGGACCGGGCCAGGGACCGGCCTGGACTGGCCGGGGCTAGCAGCTGGCAGGGCCAATGAATTCCATTCTTATCAACTGCTAGGGTTGCGACGGGCTGGCAGCGACCGGGCAGGTGAGGCGCGCTCGCTACAGCTAACCCCCATTCGCTCCGAGGGCGGAGTTTTCCACTAGGCAGGGGCCTGCCAATCATTAACGTGCATTTCGTGCGGACGTACCTTTTCCCTCAATTCGCGCGAGGCGCCCCCCGATTGCGGGCGGCCGAAGCGAGAGTGGGTTGCGGGTTGGAGTAAGGTGCGCTCCAGGGGCGAGGTCCGGGGGGATCTCAATGAGCATGCGGGTTGCCGTAGCGTCGGGGGGCATTTGGCAGCTCCGGCAGACGATTGAAGTTTTGAGCGATTGCGAGCTGGTGCGATGGCGGCCGCCCATGCGCCTGCCCGAGGTCGATGCGCTCGCGGGTTGGGGGCGCAAACAGACCGGGCTGCGCTCGTGGCGGCGCGCCGCCAAGCTGGCCAAACCCTACGTTTCCTTCGAAGACGGCTTCCTGCGCTCGGTGTTGCCCGGCGGCGGCCAACTGCCCGTATCGCTATTGGTCGACTGGACGGGAGTGCACTACGACGCCACGGGTCCCTCCGACCTCGAGACCCTGATCACCAGGGCCGCGGACTGCCGCGCTCGCGAGCGGGCGCGGCGTGCCCGGGAAGGAATTGAGCTGCTTAAGCGGTTGGCGTTGTCGAAATATAACGCGGCGCCCAAATGGTCCTTGGCCGGCATCGACCGGAAGCGCGGAGCCCGGCCCCGCGTGTTGGTCGTCGATCAGACGCAAAACGACGCCTCGATCCGCTACGGCCTTGCCGAACGCGCCACCTTCGGGGCCATGCTGGCCGCCGCGCAACGCGAAAATCCCGAAGCCGAAATCTGGATCAAGTGGCATCCGGAGGTGGTCGGCGGCGCCAAGCGCGGCTACCTAACGCAGGCGCGCGGCGACCGCATCCGCCACATCACCGCCGCGGTCAACCCGTGGGAGCTGATGCGAGCGGTCGATCGCGTTTACGTGGTCACGAGCCAGATGGGCTTTGAAGCCATGCTGGCGGGGCGTCCCGTGAGCTGCTTTGGTGCTCCCTTCTATGCCGGTTGGGGCCTGACCGAGGATCGCGTCCCCATTCCGCGCCGCACGGCCCGGCCAAGCCTGGAGCAGCTTTTCGCCGCGGTCTATTTCGACTACGCCGGCTACGCTTGCCCCTATGAGGGCAAGAAGATCACCTTCGAACAGGCAGTCGACCGACTGGCCTTTTTCCGCGATCGGTTTGTCGACAACGATACGCCGAGCGTTTGCATCAATATTTCGCGCTGGAAGCGCAACGCCGTGGCTCCCTTGCTCAATGGTATCGGCGGCCCTGCCCAATATGCGCTGACCGCGCGTGGCGCCGTCAAAAAGGCGAGCAAGCTGGGCGGCCGCGTGGTGACGTGGGGCATGCGCTCGACGGCGCAGCTGGAGCATCTGTGCGCGCTGGCCGACGTGCCCTTGGTCCGCGTCGAGGACGGCTTCCTGCGCTCGGTCGGCCTGGGCGCTGCCTACACACCACCCCTGTCGGTGTGCGTCGACAAGCTGGGGATCTACTACGACGGTCGCACGCCGAGCGAGCTGGAACGACTGTTGCAAACGGCACAGATCACCCCAGAGCTGACGGCGCGCGCACGCCGCCTGCGCGCCGAAATCGTCGAGGGCGGTTTGACCAAATACAACCTCGATCATCCGGCCCGGCTCGGCCTCGAGCCCGGTGCGAGCCAACGCTTTTTCCCAGTGGGCCGGACGGGCATTCTCGTGCCGGGGCAGGTGTTGGACGACGCCAGCGTGCTGTCCACGCTCTCGAGCACCGTGCCCTTGGACGGTACCGAGAACTTCAATTTGACTTTGTTGCGCGCCGTGCGTGATCGCAACCCGGATGCCTACGTCGTCTACAAGCCGCATCCCGATGTGTCGGCCGGCCTGCGCAAGGGCAGCATCACGACGCGGTCCGCCTTGCGCTATGCCGATCGCGTTGTCACCGACGTCTCCATCATCCCGCTGATCGAGCAATGCGATCGCGTCGAGACGCTCACCTCGCTGGTCGGTTTCGAAGCCCTTCTGCGCGGCAAGGCCGTGACCACGCATGGGCTGCCCTTCTATTCGGGTTGGGGAATGACCACCGACCTGGTCACGGTGGCGCGGCGCGTGCGCGTCCGCAGCCTCGACGAACTCGTTGCCATCACTCTGATCCTCTATCCCCGCTACATTCACCCCCTCACACTGCGGCCGTGCGAACCGGAAGACGTGGTGCGCTTCCTCGGCAAGGTGACGCACGATGGCTCCTCGGCGACGCGCCGCTATTCGATTGGCGTTGCCGGTCCACTGAGCTGGGGACACGCCGTTGCCCTGCAGCTGCGCAAAATGCTGGTTGGCGGATCCAGCCTCAAGCCCTATACCTGATCCGGCGCACCTTTGCCGGCCACCCTTGAGCTTGGCATTGCGCGATTGCCAGAGCCGCCTGGCGGCGGGGAGTAGCATTGTCGTTTGCATGCATGGACACGCCAAACGCGTCATCCTTTTCCTGCAAGGCCCCTCTTCCCCTTTCTTTGCCCGGCTCGCGGACGCCTTCGTCGGGCGTGGACACGAGGTGCGTCGCATCAATATCTGTCCGGGTGATCACCTGTTCTGGCGACGGCCGGCGACCAACTACCGCCGTTCGCTAGAGGATTGGCCGGACTTCATCGACGCCTACCTGGAACGCGAGCAGGTCAGCGATATCGTCCTGCTGGGGGACCGCCGCCCGCATCACATCATTGCCACGGAGCGAGCCAAGGCGCGCGGCATCTACGTTGCCGTCGTCGAACTTGGCTACCTGCGCCCCGATTGGTTGACGCTGGAACGCGACGGCATGAGCGTGTTCTCGCGTTTTCCCACCGATCCCAACGTGATCCGTGCCATCGCCGCGCGCGTGCCGCCGCCCGACCTCAAGGTGCGCTTCGGCGCCAAGTTCATGAACATCGCCTTCTGGGATGTCCTCTACAATCTCAGCAACGTCTTGCTATGGCCGCTTTATCCCCACTACCGCTGGCATGCGATCCATCATCCGCTCGCCGAGTACGTGGGTTGGATTTGGCGAGCGTTGCGCGCCCCGGCGGCGCGCCGGCGCACGGCCGCCCTGATGCGCCGACTGGAGGCGGATCGATCGCGTCTCTACTTCTTTCCACTGCAGCTGGCGACCGACTACCAATTGCGGCACCATTCGCCGTTTCCCAATCAACACAGCGCCATCCGCTTCGTGGTCGCTTCGTTCGCACGCGAAGCCCCGGTCGGCAGCCTGCTGCTGATCAAGTGTCATCCGCTCGACAACGGCTTGATCGGCTGGCGAGGCATCATTCGTCACCTTGCCGAGACCTTTGGCGTGGCCCAGCGCGTGTTCTACGCCGAGGGGGGAGCGCTCGGCCCCCTCATTAAGCGCAGCGCCGGCGTCGTCACCATCAATAGTACCGTTGGCACGACGGCGCTGGTCGAGTCGCGCCCGGTCAAGGTGCTGGGTGCGGCGATTTACAACATGCCCGGGCTCTGCTTCCAGGGTCCGCTCGACCGCTTCTGGTGCGAAGCAACGCCGCCCGATCCGGAGCTGCGCGACAGCTTCGTGCGTGCGATCGCCGCCACCATTCAGATCAAGGGCGGTTTTTTCTCCGAAGCCGCCCTGACGGCCGCGGTCACCGCCGCCGCCGACCGCATCGAGGCTCGCCGGCTCAATCAGCCGGATGCCTATGTCGATTTTCCACCGCGCCTCATTCCGGCCGCCGGCGAGCCGATCGCTCGGCTATGATAAGGAGCAGGCCGCGCGCTTGCGTTGGCTGCGCGTTTGGACCTCCGCACGACGGGATGATGCTATGGGTCGGTTCCTGCTTTGGCCAATCTGGATCTTGCAACTCTTCGGTGGGGCCAAATCATTCGAGAGCAATCCGCTGTTGGGCAGCGTCACCCTGAACCGCTGGGGGCTGCACACCGGCCGCATTCGCCTGGCGCATTGGGCCAGCGCCCTGCGCTGGTGGTTGCTGGCGCCCCTGGCCGCGGCCGAGCTGCGCCAGCGCTTTCACGCCCAGGGCTATTTGGTGCTCGAGAATTACCTGCCGCCCGAGGCTTTCGCGCGCTTGCGGGTGGCGGTTGAGCTTGCAGGGGCCGAAGTCCGCGAGATGGTCCAGGGAGATACGCTCACCTTGCGCGTCTTGCTCGACGATGCCGCCCTCGCGCAACTGCCGGAATGTCGTGCCCTCCTTCGACGCAAGGAATTCGTCAACCTGTTGCGCTACTGCGCGGCGACGCTGCGATGGCCGCAGTTTTCCTTGCAATGCATCAGGCACGGGGCCAATCACGATCCGCAGAAGGATTTGCATGCCGACACCTTTCATCCGACCATGAAGGCCTGGCTGTTCTTGAGCGATGCCGACGCGCGCAACGGCCCGTTCACTTTCGTGCCCGGGTCGCAGCGACCAAGCGCGGCGCGCCTGGCCTGGGAGCGCGAACAGAGCCTGTGCGCCGGCACAGGCAACCGCTATTCCGCCAGGGGCTCGCTCAGGATCGCCGAGGCTGAATTGGCAGGTATGGGCTTGCCGCCACCCATCGCCATCAACGCCAAGGCCAACACCTTGGTGGTCGCCAACACCCACGGGTTTCACCGGCGCGGTGATGCCCCCGCTGGGTCGTGCCGCCTCGAAATCTACGCCTCGAGTCGCAGCAACCCCTTCCTTCCCCTGCCGATGCCCGGTTCGCGTTTTCTTGCTCGCGTCGAGCATGGCCTGGTGGCGGCCTATTACCGGCACATGGATCGGCGGGCCGCGGCGCGGGGCGTACGCTCGAGCTGGCACGTCGTGCCAGGCGAACAATGGCGTGCCGCGATCGCGGGGCTACCGGACCTGGCGGCGCACGGCGGGCCGCCGTTCAAACCGGCGCCGACTGCAGGCCCGCCAACGCCAACAGGCGCCAAGTGAGTTCGTGCACCGCCAGCTGCTGCGCCGGCCGAGGATCCCCGGCCAGGGCGCCGCGGCCCAGTTCGAGCAGTACGTAGTCGGTGCGTGGATCTGGGAATGGATCCGCATACGCTTTCAGTAACGGAACGTGGTCACCGTAAAACATGAGCACCACGCGCGCCGGCCAGTTCTCGAAAGCGTCGAGCAGGTATCCCAACATACGATCGCCGTTGGCCAGGTGTTGCTTGAAGATCGGGATCGGCTCGCTCAGGCCCTCGAAGCGGCCAACCTCCCACGGCCCGTGATTCTCCATGGTTGCGGCAAACAGAAATTGCCGACCCTGCGAGGCCTTGGCGATGGACACCACGCGCTCACCGACGGCGCTATCGGCCACATAGTCGCCGACCTTGGCCGCGCCAGCGAACTCCTCAAGCATCACCAGGCGATCAAAGCCGAGCGCCGGCAGACCGCGATGGCGCCAGAAAAAATCGGGGTAGTAGGGATGGATGAACGCCGTCTGGTAGCCATTGTAGCGCAGGGCCGCCGGAAGCGCGTGCTCCCCATAGGGCGCGCTGTTGAGATAGGGATAGTAGCGGTCGAAGCCGATCTCTTGCGGCTTGCGACCGGTCAGAACCGCGAATTCGCTGCGCATCGTGTAGCCGCCGCCGATCGGCGTCTCCAGCATTCCCCACGCCGCCGCGCGCCGGCGGGCGCGATCGAGGTGGGGCAGCGCCAGCGGGCAGCCGTCGAGCCGGCGAAAGTCGACGAAGGACTCGCATTGCGCCACCACAATCAGCTCAGCGGGCGGCTCCTGGCGCGCTCGCACCAGCGGCAAGTGGAGGGCCGGCCGCCAGCACTGGATCCGCCGCGCCCGGTCGTCGCCCCGCCAGGCCAGGAAGTCCCCGGCGAGCGTGACAAGCTGGCCGTCGCTCGCCACATCCAAATGCGCGTCTGGAACGGCCTTGATCGCCAGCGCCCAGCGCTCCAACGGCTGGCGCAGGATGGGCAAAAAGGGAGCCAGGGCCAGCAGTAGCCAGGCGCCGACGCCCAGGCCGGCGGCGATACGGCTGGCTTTGGGCAGCATGTGCGGCTCGAAATAAAACCAGGCGGCGATGATCGCCCCCAAAATGCCGATGGCGGCGGCGAGGAACAGCGGCCCCAGAAAGTTGGTGTAAAACAACTTGGGGTGCCGGAAGATGTCGGCAATGAATGCCAGATCGGCAAACACCAACGGTTCGTGAATGAATGCCACCTTGGCGCGCGAGATGGCCACGAACACCGCCGTGAATACGATGGTCCCTGCCGCCGCGAAGGCCGGGCGCCAAGAAATGGCGAAAAAAAAGGCAAACACGAAGGCAAATACCGCGGCCCGTAACAGCACCGCGGCCGTGCAGCGGGCGACGATCGGCGAGCGGGGACTGGTCAAGAACTCGACGCAAGTGGCGCCGATTTGCGCCACCACGAAGGCGATTAGGATTGCTTTCATTACACGCTTTTTGGCTTTGTCGCGGCAAGCATTCAGGTAACCGAACAGGCCATGAACTCGAGAACGGCAGCCGTCAGAATTTCCGGCGTCTGGATTGCGGCATAGTGGCCCGTGGGCAGCAGCAGGTAGCGCGCATCGGTTATGGCGCCAGTGATCGCCTCAACCACGGCGGGCGGGCGCGTGGCGTCGAGCGCGCCGGCGATCAGCAGTACCGGGCAGGAGATGCGCGCAAGCTCGCTGCCGAGATCGAGCTGCACGAGCATGCGATAGATGGCGGCAAAACTGATGGGGTCGCTGCCGAGCCAGCGCGCCCGGAAGGCGGCAAAGCGAGGTGCATCGCCGCGCAGCTCCGCGGGATAGCCGTTGTCGAGACCGTCGAGTACCGCGCGCAGACCCTCGCGCTCCATGCGCTCGACCCGCGCCAGCACCGCGGCGCGGCGATCTGCGGCAATACCGGTCGCGGGGCTGCTGGCCACGACCGCGGCCACGCGTTCGGGGTGGCGCGCCGCGGCGGCGAGCGCAATGGCGCCGCCGACCGCCATTCCCACCAGCACGACGTGATCGCCAATTTTGAGCGCATCGAGCAGCGCCATCAGGTCGGCGACCATGGTGTCGATGGTGAGGCTGCCGCGGACTTTTTCCGACAGGCCGGCCCCGCGCGTATCGTAGCGCAGGACGCGGCTGCTGGCGGCAAGTTGCGGCGCCACCAAATCCCAGCTCTCGAGCGTGCCGCCCATCTCGTGGAGCAAAACCACCGTGTGGCCGCCGCTGCCACGGAGCTCGTAGCGCAACGCCGTTCCGTTGACCTCGATGAAAGCCATGGCGGCGTCGATCCCTAGCCGGCAAGCGTCAATGCCGGGGCGAGCAGCGCCCGGCAATCGGGCGCGAATGCCAGGGGCGCCCCCGTGCGCGTCTGCAACTCGGCTTGGCTCATGCCCCCTAACATTTCGCGCACCAGCATGCCGGTCGGGGTGATTTCGACAACGGCGAGATCGGTATAGACGCGCGTGACGCAGTGCACGGCCGTCAAGGGCAGCGTGCAGTGCTCGAGCAGCCGCGGCGTGCCGCCGCGCGTGAGGTGTTCCATCATTACCCAGACCTGCCGGGCACCCGTCGCCAAATCCATGGCGCCGCCGACCAGCGGGCCTTTGCTGGTCGAGCGCGTGTCCCAATTGGCGAGGTCGCCATTGCTTGCCACCTCGAAGGCACCGAGGATGGTGACATCGATATGTCCGCCGCGGATCATGGCGAACGACCAGGAAGAATCGACGATGGCGGCGCCTGGCCGCAGCGTAATACGCCGGCTGCCTGCGTCGACAAGGTCGGTGTCGGCGTGTTCAGCGGTTGCCAACGGGCCGACCCCGATGACGCCATTCTCGGACTGAAAGAAGACGTCGAGGCCGGGCTTGAGATAGTCGGCAACCGCCACCGGCATGCCGATGCCCAGGTTGACAAGCATGCCCTCGCGGATGTCCTGGGCGGCGCGCCACGCCATCTGCAAGCGATTGAGCGGCTGCATCATTTGGTACCCACCGCCACGACGCGATCGATGTAGCTTCCTGGCAGCTGCACGCGCTCGTGTGGGATTGGCTCGTCGAGCACCGTCGCCACCTCGGCCAAGGCAAGCTTGGCCGCCGTTGCCATTACCGGAGCAAAGTTCATCTGCGCAAAACGGAACGCGAGATTGCCGTAGCGATCGGCGGTATCGGCGCGCACCAGCGCCAGATCGCCGTTGATCGCGTGTTCCAGGACATGCTGGCGGCCATTGAAGGTGCGCACCTCCTTGCCGTCGGCCAGCGCGGTGCCGAACCCGACCGGCGTATAGAAGGCCGGGATGCCGGCACCGCCGGCGCGGATGCGTTCGGCAAAGGTACCCTGCGGCACGCACTCGAGTTCGATCTTGCCCGCAACCCACAGTCGCTCGAACGGCGAGGGCTCCTTGTCGTGGCCGCGCGCGGCCGTGCACACCACCTTGCGCACCAGCCCGGCCGCGATCAGCTCGTGGGTAAGCGAATAGCGGTGGGTTGCCGAGTTGACCACCAGGGTCAGATTCTTCGGGGCGCGCTCGCGCAAGGCTCGGATCAGCACATTGGGAAAACCCGCCCCGCCAAAGCCCGAAATGAAGACCGTCGCCCCATCCCTGACATCGGCCAGGGCTTCGGCGGCCGTGCTGACGCGCTTGTCGATCGGCATTGGGTTCCCCGTCCCCTCCAGCAAAAAGCCGAGCTCCGTTGCAACGAAGCGCCTTGCGCGCGCGCCGGCGGTACCCCCGCGCTCCCGGCCTACGGGCTAGATGTCCGGGTTGATCAACTTGACGATGCTGCTCATGTCAAGATCGCCGTGGCCATTCGAAATATGCATGGCATAGGCCGCCGTCGCGGCCGCGCCCAGCGGCGTTGCGGTGCCGGCCATCTGGGCGGCCGATTGGGAAAGGCGCAGGTCTTTCAGCATCAGTTTGGCGGCGAAGCCCGGCTTGAAACCATGGCTCGAGGCCGCCGCCGCCACCGCACCCGGCATCGGGCACATCCGCGACAAGATCACCGAGCCCGCCGTCGAGGTCGATAGCACGTCGTAGAGCGTCTGCCGCTCGACGCCCAGCTTTTCCCCCATGACGAAGGCCTCCGACAGCGCCAACGCCGTGATGCCCGCCACCATGTTGTTGCAGATCTTGGTGACCTGCCCATACCCGGGCCCGCCGCAGTGCACGATGTTCTTGCCCATGGCTTCGAGCAAGGGCCGAGCCTTGATAAACGTCGCCTTGTCCCCGCCGCACATGAACGTAAGGGTTGCGGCCTCGGCGCCGACCACGCCCCCCGACACCGGCGCGTCGAGCATGCTGAAGCCCGCGGCGGCGGCGGCGGCGTGCACGGTGCGTGCGGTATCCACATCGATGGTGGAGGAATCGATCAAGAGTGCACCCCTGGCGGCGGCGGCCAGCACACCGTCCTGCAGGAAGACCGCGCGCACGTTCTCGCCGACCGGCAACATGGTCACCACGAAGTCGACGTCGGCGACCGCCTCCTTGATTGAGGCAGCACGCTTGGCGCCAGACTGCACCACGAAGTTGACCGCTTCCTCCGACAGGTCGTAGACCTTCAGGTTGTGTCCGGCCTTGATGAGATTGCGCGCCATCAGGCTGCCCATGTTGCCGACGCCGATGAATCCGACACGCGCCATCGTCTTGCTTCTCCCAGTTGCGTTTGCCGGCCGCGGCGCGGCCGTCTCCTCAATGTGAGGGGGTGTTGAGATTGACCGTAACGTTCTTGCGCTGCGTGAAGCTGTCGAGCATGCCTTCGAGCGAGAATTCGCGCCCAATTCCGCTCTGCTTGACGCCACCATAAGAGTGGCCGGGCGATTGACCGAGACCTTGATTGATCTGCACCCAGCCGGCTTCGATGCTGTGCGCCGCGCGCAGCGCCCGGCCAATGTCGCGCGTCCACACATAGGCGGCGAGCCCATAGTGGCTGTCGTTGGCCATGCGGATGGCCTCGGCCTCATCGGTCCAGCGGATGGCGACGAGAACGGGACCGAAGATCTCCTCGCGTGCCAAGCGCCAATCGTTGGCGGCATTGGCAAAGACCGTCGGCAGCGCGAAATAGCCCGCGGCCAGCGGGCCGGAGCTCGGTGGCAGCCCGCCGAACAGCAGCTTGGCGCCCGGCTGCTGCAGGCCCTCCTCGACGTAGCCGCACACCTTTTTGAACTGCTTCTCGTTGATGATCGCGCCGATGTCGCTCGTTTCCTCCAGAGGGTCGCCGATCTTGAGTTTGCCGGTCTTTTCGGCCAACGCCGCCAGGAAGGCGTCGAAAATATCGGCGTGCAGAAACAGGCGCGAGCCAGCGGTGCAGGACTGGCTCTGGCGGGTGAAGCGCATCGCGGCAATGATGCCGTCGACGACCCAATCTTCCATGGCGTCGGGATAAACTATGGACGGGCTTTTGCCGCCGAGCTCCAGGGAGACCGGAACGATGCGGTCCGCCGCCGCCCGCATGATGAGCTTGCCAACCTCGGTCGAACCGGTGAAGGACAATTTGCGCACGCCTCGATGGTTGGCAAGGGCCGCGCCTGCCTCTTCGCCGTAACCGGTGACGACATTGAGCACGCCCTTGGGCAGGTGCTCCTGACAGATGCTGGCGAGCCATAGCACGCCGAGCGGGGCATCCTCCGCAGCCTTGAGCACCAGCGTGTTGCCGGCGCAGAGCGCGGGTGCGATCTTCAAGGTCGCCAACAGCACCGGGGCATTCCACGGAATGATGGCGCCGACCACGCCGATCGGCTCACGGCGCGTATAGCTCAGCACCTGCTCGCCGAGCGGGATGGTTTCGCCTTTGAGCTCGCTGGCGAGGCCGCCGAAGTAGCGCATGATGTCGGCCGAATTCTTGGCCTCGGGTCGCGCCTGCGTACGAATGGCGTTGCCGGTCTCCTCGGCAATGATCTTCGCCAGCTCCTCGACGCGCGCTTCCACGGCATCGGCGATCCTTTGCAGCCTGCGTCCACGCTCGCGGGGCGCCACCTGGCTCCAGCTCGGAAAGGCGTGCGTGGCAGCCTTGACCGCTCGATCGACGTCGGCGGCATCCCCGCGCGGGATGCTGGCGAACACTCGGCGATTGCCCGGGCTCTCGACGCCGATCCAATCGCCGGAGGCGCTGGAAACCCAGCTGCCGTCGATCAGCATCTCCGCGCGGTGTGCCTTTGCCGCGGTGGCCGCCGCACCGCTCATCGCCACTGCCATTGCACTGTCCTCCTGTCGTCCGGCCCCCGCGCAAAGCATATCGTGCACTTCCAGTGCGGTGAAGAAAAGTTTCGCCGATCTCGCCCTGCTCGCCCCGGCCCGACCAATGCCGGCGGTGACGGCTACGATTGGCTGGCCGCGATCAGATCGAAGTCACCCCGTAGCACGGCGTCGAGCCGGCCGCTGCGCCAGCTCCCGTTCATATTGCGCACCAACGGCGACGGCGCGCTGCGGTAACGGCGCACGATGCTGCCGGTGCGTGGGCTCGCCGCGAACGCCTCGGCCAGCAGACGCTCTTGCTTTTCGACCGGGACATCGCCGAGCGGCGCCACGACCATGTTCACCCGGGCCGTGGCGCGGCGCGGGCCCTTGTCCTCATCTGCCTCGAGCACGTGCAGCCCCACCTCCTGGGCCAGCACGCGGTGGGCGCCAAAGCCGCTGATCAGCAAGCGCGGGTGGCGCATCTGATCGGCCGCGAGTTCGCTCAGCTGCATGTGGCGGTTGTTCGCCCAGCCGCGATACATGTCTAGGAGCTGACCGCACCACTGGCGTGTG
>DATMZT010000005.1:0-18390 GCA_035573335.1 Hyphomicrobiaceae bacterium
CGCGATTTGCCGACAAGCTGGTGGACGTCACGCTGCACGACATGGTGCTGGAACGGGCGGACGGCGGGCCGATCGAGCTCGTCGGCAACGACAGCCGGCTCGAGGGCTGCTTTCTCGCCGTCTTCCGGGGCGAGGCCGACAACGACGGCTTCAACCGCCTGATCTTGTCGGCGGGGGCGGACTGGCGCGAGGTCGCCGCCGTACGCGCCTATTGCGCCTACCTGCGCCAGCTCGAGTCACCTTTTGGGTTGCGCTATCTTGCCGATACCTTGCACCGGCACGCCGGCCTGACGCGCGATCTCATCGAGCTCTTCCATCTGCGTTTCGATCCTGACCGGGCCCTCACCCCAGCTGAGCGCCGGGCGGCGGTGGAGCCGATCCGGCAGCGCATCGAGGGCGCGCTCGCCAACGTACCAAGCCTCGATGAGGATCGCATCCTGCGCCAGGTCTTCAACCTGGTCGTCGCCACGGTCCGCACCAACTTCTATCAGGCGGACGCCAGTGGCCGGCGTTCCGAGGTGATCAGCTTCAAATTCGACAGCAAGCTTGTGGAGGCGGCGCCGCATCCGCGCCCGTTCCGGGAAATCTGGGTGTACTGCCCGCGCGTGGAAGGCGTGCATCTGCGCTTTGCCCCGATCGCGCGGGGCGGCATCCGCTGGTCGGATCGCGCCCAGGACTTCCGCACCGAGATCCTGGGGCTCGTGCGGGCGCAACGCGTCAAGAACGCGGTGATCGTTCCCTCGGGAGCCAAGGGCGGCTTTCTGCCCAAGCAGCTACCGCGCAACGCCGGCCGCGACGACGTGCAAAGGGAGGGCATTGCCGCCTATCGGGTGTTCATCTCGGCGCTGCTCGACATCACCGATAATCTGAAGGACGGCAAAATCGTGCCGCCGCGCCTGCTGGTGCGCCACGATGACGACGACGCCTATCTCGTGGTCGCCGCCGACAAGGGCACGGCGACCTTCTCCGACATCGCCAACGAGATTGCCGCCGCCCACGATTTCTGGCTGGGCGACGCCTTCGCCTCGGGCGGCTCGCAGGGCTACGACCATAAGGGCATGGCGATCACGGCGCGGGGCGCCTGGGAGTGCGTCGAGCGCCACTTCCGTGAGATGGACATCGATATTAGGCGCCAGCCGTTCCGGGTGATCGGCGTCGGCGATATGTCGGGCGATGTCTTCGGCAACGGCATGCTGTTGTCGCCGGCGATCCGGCTCGTGGCAGCCTTCGATCACCGCGATATCTTCATCGATCCGGATCCCGATCCGGCGCTCGGCTTCGGCGAACGCAAGCGGCTTTTCGCGCTGCCGCGCTCGAGCTGGCAGGACTATGACCGCAGCAAGATTTCCAGGGGCGGCGGCGTCTTTGCACGTTCCGCCAAATCGATTCCGATCAGCCCCGAGATAGGGACCGTACTGGGCGTGGACGCCGCCACGCTGACCCCCAACGACCTGATGCACGCCCTCCTTAAGAGCAAGGCCGATCTGCTTTGGTTCGGCGGCATCGGCACCTATGTGCGCGCCACGGGCGAGAGCGATCAAGAGGTCGGCGATCGCGCCAATGACGCAATTCGTGTCAGCGCCGCCGAACTCGGCGTCAAGGTCGTGGGCGAGGGAGCCAACCTCGGCATGACCCAGCGCGCCCGCATCGAGTTCGCCCAGCGCGGTGGCCGTCTGAATACGGATTTCATCGACAATTCGGCGGGGGTGAACACCTCAGACCAGGAAGTGAACATCAAGATCGCTTTGGGTCCGGCCTGCCGAGCGGGCAAGCTGTCGGCCGACGCGCGCAACCTTTTGCTGGCCGCCATGGCCGATGACGTGGCGGCAGGCTCGCTCGCCAACAACTACCAGCAGTCCCTGGCCTTGAGCCTGGCGGAACGCAGTTGCGGCCGCGAACTCCCCGACTATGCCCTTTTGCTGCATGCCCTCGAAGAGCGTGGCCTGTTCGAGCGACGGCTCGAGGCCTTGCCGTCCGACAAGGAGCTGGAGGAGCGCGGCCGCACGGGTCGCGGGCTCACCCGGCCGGAGCTGGCCGTGCTTTTGAGCTACGCCAAGATCGCGCTCGAGCGCGATCTGATCGCCAGCGCGGTGCCGGACGAGCCGCTGCTCGCGGCCTGGCTCGACGCCTATTTTCCAAGCGAGCTGCGCCGGCGCTTTCCCGATGGCATTGCCGGCCATAGCCTACGCCGCGAAATCATCGCCACCAGCCTCACCAACGCCGTGCTCAATCGCGGCGGTCCGGCACTGGCCGCGCGGCTGGCCGACGAAACGCGGCGCACGACCGCCGATGTGGCGTTGGCCTTTCTGGCCGTGCGCGAGGTGTTCGAGCTGCCGGCCCTTTGGCAGCGGATCGATGCGCTCGACGGCAAGCTTGGCGGGTCCACACAACTTGGCCTCTATCAGAGGACGCGCGAGCTGGTAGACGCGCAGACGCTCTTTATGCTGCGCTACGCCAGCGCCGGCAGCAGCCTCAGCGACACCATCGCGCTGCACAAGGCGACGCTCGCCGCTCTCAAGCCGCTGCTGGCATCGCTGCTGCCCGCGCGCCTGGCCACGGGGCTGGCCGATCAAGCCCGCCGGCTCGTCGTCGAACGCGTGCCGGAAGATCTCGCCGCCGATATCGCCGCCCTCGATGTGCTTGAGCTTGCCCTGGCCATCACCGAGGTGGCGCACGCCAGCAGCAGCCCGGTGCCGGAGGCGGCCCGCATTTTCCTGGTGCTCGGCGACCGCCTGCACATCGGCGACCTGACGGCCAAAGCCGGCAAGATCGTCACGCCCGACTACTACGATCGGCTCGCCGTCGCGCAGGCGCTCAACCAATTGGGCAAATCGCAGGCCGACCTGGCCCGGGCGGCGATCCGCGCCCAGGGCGCGGCGGGGATCGAGGCTTGGCTCGAGCGGCAGGGGCCGCGACTGGCGCGCGTGATTGCCTCCCTGGAGCAGATTAGCAACGCGGAGACGCTCACCTTATCGCGGCTGCTGGTCGCCGCCGGGCAGCTGCAAGACGTCGCCGGTGCCGCTAGCCTGGCCGCTCCTTCAGCATCAGCCAGGCAGGCCCAAACAGCGGGTCGTGCCAAAGCCGCCGCCAGCGAAAGCCGGCCCGCTCGTAAGCGCGCACCATCATCTCCTGCCTGATGGAGATGAGGCCCGAGCAGGCAATGGCCAGTGTGGTGGCAAAAACCTCCGCCGCAAGCAGCGCCGGAATGGCGCCGAGAACGCCCGGTCGCGACGGGGTGATCCAGAATTGGGTCTCCCAGGTGCCCGGCAGCACTTCCGGCGGCTGTGCACCGGCGCGCACGGCGGCTTCCATGGCCTGCGCGTAGCCGATCGGCCGCGCCTCACAGGTGACGATGCGGGTGAGCGCCGTCTCGCTCATGCGCGCCAGTGTGATCTCAGCCTCCGCGCTGGCCCGGTTGCCCGAGCAGGCCTGCGTCGCCGGATCCCTCAGCCATCGGCGCAGCAAGAAGCCGTCTTCGCCCGTCGCCGGGCGCAGCCGAATGGCCAATGGCGCGTGCCCGTCGGCCATGCCCGATCAATGCCGGAAATGGCGTTGGCCGGTGAACACCATCGCCAAGCCGTGCGCGTCCGCGGCGGCGATCACTTCCTGGTCGCGCTTGGACCCACCCGGCTGGATCACTGCCGTCACCTTCGCCTCGGCGGCCGCCAGCAGGCCGTCGGCAAACGGAAAGAAGGCGTCCGACGCCACCACCGAGCCCTTGGCCAGCGGCTCGCTCAGGCCGGCCGCCTTGGCAGCCTCCAGCGACTTCCAAGCCGCAATCCGGGCGCTATCAACCCTGCTCATTTGCCCGGCGCCGATGCCCACCGTGGCGCCGTCCTTGGCGTAGACGATGGCGTTGGATTTGACGTGCTTGGCCACCTTGAAAGCGAATTTCAGATCCGCGAGTTCCTGAGGCGTTGGCTGGCGTTTGCTCACGACCTTGAGTTCGAGGTCGTCGACCATGGCGCCGTCGCGCGACTGCACCAGGAAGCCACCCGACAGCGAGCGGAAGCTTAACTCCTGGCGGCGCGGATCGGGTAGCGCGCCGGTGGTTAGCAAACGCAGGTTTTTTTTGCTGGCAAAGATCGCCGTTGCGTCCGCGCTCGCCTGCGGCGCGATCACCACCTCGGTGAAGATGCTGGTGATCTCGGCCGCGGTCGCCGCATCAATGGCACCGTTCAGCGCGATGATGCCACCGAAGGCGCTGACGGGGTCGCAAAAGAGCGCCTTGCGATAGGCCTCGATCAGAGTGCCGCCGGTCGCAACACCACACGGGTTGGCGTGCTTGACAATGGCAACGGCGGCTGTCGTCGGGTCGAATTCGGCCACCAGTTCAAAGGCGGCATCGGTGTCGGCAAGATTGTTGTAGGAAAGTTCCTTGCCCTGGTGCTGCACGCTGGTGGCCACGCCCGGGCGCCGAGCCGCCGTGGTATAGAAGGCGGCGCGCTGGTGTGGGTTCTCGCCATAGCGCAGCTCCTGGGCAAGCTTGCCGCCGAAGGCGCGCCAGGCCGGGGCCGGCTCGCCCAAGACCTCGGCGAACCAGGTGCTGATCGCCGCGTCGTAGGCGGCGGTCCGCGCATAGGCCTTGGCGGCCAGCGCCTGGCGCAACTGCGGACTGGTCGCGCCACCCAGGGCGCCCATCTCTTGCAGCACCCGCGCGTAGTCCGCCGGATCGACGATGACGGTCACGGCCGCATGGTTCTTGGCGGCCGCCCGGATCATCGCCGGCCCGCCGATATCGATATTTTCGATCGAGGTCTCGAATGGCGCGCCCGCAGCCACGGTTGCCTCAAAGGGGTAGAGGTTGACGACCAAAAGATCGATCGGCGCAATGCCATGCCGCTCGGCCGCGGCCTGATGCGCGGCATTGCCGCGCACGGCGAGCAGACCACCGTGAACCTTGGGATGCAACGTCTTCAGGCGACCATCCAGCATCTCCGGCAAGCCCGTATGCTCGGCGATGTCCTTGACGGGAATGGCCGCAGCCTTGAGCGCGCTGGCGGTACCGCCGGTGGAGAGGAGTTCCACGCCGAAAGCGGCAAGCCCGCGGGCAAAATCGAGGAGACCGCTTTTGTCGGAAACCGAAAGCAACGCCCGCCCGATCTTCGTGGCCGCTGTTGTCATCCCACGTCGTTTCCCGTTGCGCTTGGGGGCGCTGGCCCATTGCGGCCGCGCCTCGATGGGGCGCGCTTAGCATGGAACCGGCATTGGCAATAGGGCGCGCTCATTCTTGCGGGCCTGGCTGCGCTTCCGGATTGTCCGGCCCGCGCTGGTCGGGACCGGCGGTGGCTGGACCGTCGGGGGTTGCGTTGACAGCCGTTGCCGCCAGCGCCAGCCGCTCAGCCAGAGAGCGCGCCAGCGCGGTTGCGTCCGACGCGGCGTGTTGGGGCCGGCAGCCCGGCGGCATCCGCTCGAGCTGCCAGCTGACCTTGGCCTCGCCATGGCAGGCGGCCCGCAACACAAGTTGTTGCGCCGGCAGTGGGCCCAAGGCACCGGCGCTATGCATGCTGGTCTCGATCGTGAGCTGGGCGCCCTGGGCCGACAGGCGCCAGTGCGCCCCGGACTTGAGCACGAGGTCGGCCGTATCGGGCTCGCGGCCAGGCCAGACTTCGACGTCGGGATGGACATGGAAATGCACGGCGAAGGGAACATCCCAGGCGAACCGCAAGACGCCCTTGGCCGGGAGCAGAGCCTCGCTGCCGCTCAGCTTTGTGCCATCGGCAGCAAGACTGAGGCTGCGCGCGTGCACGAGCCCCCAGCGACCGACGTAGCCATCGTGCGAGGCCTCCAGCTCAAGGGCGCCGGCTGCCTCGGCAATACGCACGCTGACGTGATCGGGATGCTCGATGGCCAGCGCCCCGCGCAGGGAGCCGCGCCGGCTCAGCTGGGAGGAGGACTGTTCCTTGATGCAGAGCGTGTTGTGGCTCGCCGTCGCCCGCGCCGATGCCCGCCGGCCCGGGTCGGAGGATGCCGGCGCGCCGTTGTTGACAAACAGCGGCTCACTGCCAACGCTCGCCTCGAAAGCTAGGCAGCCGGCGTGCGCGCTGTGGGCGAAACTCAGCGGCGGCGGGGGGCCGACATCGACCACCACGATGCTGGGGCCGCGCTCGAGGCGCGCGTATCCCGACGCCGGGGCCAGCGGCGGCAAAGCCGTCTGGTTTTTGTCATAGGCCAACACGGTGGCCAGCGCATCCCGATCGGTCGGCCCGACGCCGTTGAAGCGCGCCAGGCTGCCGTCACCCAAGCGCAAGTGCCGCAGCATCGGCACCATGGCCGCGAGCGCACGCAGCAAGGCGCTCGCAGGCGTCAGACCGCGAACCAGAAAGCACTGGCGCACCGGCAGCAAGTCAAGCACCAGCTCGACGGAGGTCTGCGGGTTGCGGCCGATGTGGCCGCCGTCGGCGAAAATCTGGCGCTCGATTTCCGCAGCCAACAGTTTCTGCGAACGCTTGAGCGGCCGTTCGTGTCCGGCCAGGCAGAGATCGGCTAGCACCAGTCCGATCAGCGCCACCAGCCGATCGTGGCCCTGCGGCGCGTCTTGCCAGGCCGCGGACAGGTAGCTGGCTTGCCGCTCAAAGCTACGCAACACGGCCGCATAGAACCTGGGGTCCGCCCCGTCGAGGAGCAATTGGGAATGCGACAACCAGGACATTAAGCGCCGGCCCGTTGTCTCGGGTGCCCAGGCGAAAGACTTGTCGCGGCTACCCTCCTGCAACCAGTCCGCGAGCAACCGGCGGGCCAGACGCTCGGTGTCCTCTGCGCGGACGGCATCGAGGTGGCGCAACCAGCCGAAGCCATGTAGCTCGCGCGCCCATGCCGCGCTCACGACGGCATGCGTAAACGGCGAGCGTCCCGCAAGATCGGCGATTTCGCCGGCGAGCCCGAAATTGCCGAACCTCAATTCATCGACAAAGCTGGGATCGGGCACGCGCAAGTCCGGCGGCGCCATCAGCAATTCGTCCGGCGCGGCGCGGGCGAGCAGCTGCGATCGGCGCACGTAAGCCAGCATCTGGACACGCGCGCGATCGACCACCAGCAGCGCGCGTTCGACCTTTTCGCGCGCGGCCAAACTGGCGCCCAACCGCGACCATGCCGACGGCTCCGGCGCTGCCGCCGGTTCCGGGGAGGAGTTCTGCATATGGCTCCCGTTAGCCCGGCCGCTCAGGCGAGGCAAGGCCGCGGCCCGCAAAGCCTGTGGGTGGCCGCAAGAGCTCAGACGAGCCGCCGCAGGCGAGCCACATAAAAGCCGTCCATGCCCCCGGCGAGGCTCCCCTGCGGCTGATGGCAGGGCAGCGTGCGCAGCTCGCCCGCCGGCGTGATGGCGGCGGCATCGCCGCCAACTTCCTCGGCGAGGACGGGCACGCGCCGAAAGTCAGAATGCGCCGCCAGAAATGCCAAAATCTGCTGGGCGCCTTCCTCCGGCTCGAGCGAGCAAGTGCTGTAGAGCAAGAGCCCGTTCGGCTTGACGAGGTTTGCCGCGTTGGCCAACAGGCGCCCCTGTAGCTCCGCCATGCGGCCGACGTCTTCGGCGGCTTTCAGGCGCAGAATATCGGGATGTCGGCGGATGGTTCCCGTCGCCGTGCAAGGGGCATCGAGGATGACGACGTCGAAGCTCGTGCCGGGCGCCCAGGTTGCGACATCGGCGGCAACCAAGTGGGCGGTGAGCTTAAGGCGATCGAGGTTGGCCTTCGTTCGCTCAAGCCGGGTGGGGGAAAGATCAACGGCGGTGACGGCGGCTCCGCGCGCGGCAAGGGCCGCCGTCTTGCCCCCCGGAGCGGCGCACAGGTCGGCGACGATGCGTCCGGCCACGTCGCCGGCCAGCCGGCCGACCAGGGCGGCGGCGGCGTCCTGCACCCACCAAGCGCCCTCGCCATAACCCGTCAAGTCTTCGATGCGCCCGTGCGACTTGAGCCGGATGCTGCCCGTCGGCAGCACCAGACCACCCAGCCGATCCGCCCAGGCGTTGGCATCCTCGGCGGGCTTCAAGCTGATGTCGAGGGCGGCTTCCTGAAGACTGGCCTCGGCGATGCGGCGCGCCGTGGCGGCCCCGTAGGCCTCGTTCCAGCGTTGCCAAAGCCAGGCGGGAATATTGAGCCGCACGGCATCTTGCGCGGCCATGAGAGCCGCACCGCGCTCGCTCACGCGGCGTAATACGGCGTTGCTGAGCTTGGCAAAGCGGTGCGCGCCGCGATCGCGACGCACCAGTTCGACGGAGAGGTCGACGACGGCATGCGCGGGCAAGGCGAGGCAGAGAAGCTGGGCTGCGGCACACAACAAGATGGGCCAAAGCTGACCCTTGTCGGGGGGAAGCGGTCGTTCGATGAAGGCGTTGAGCACATGCTCCAGCTCACCGTGCCGGCGCAGCACGGTGGCTGCCACCATGCGCGCCAAGGCGCGATCGCGCGGGTGCAGCAGCGAAAGATCCGGTTGCCGCGGCAGATCGGCCAGCACCTGCTCGAGGGTGCGTCTTTGCCCCAACACGCCCGCAACGAGGGTGACGGCCAGGCGGCGCGCCGCCAGGCCTTCCGGCGCGCCGGGCCTGAGGGCGGGCGTCCCTGACCGGGATGCGTTCGGGTGGGGCCTTCGCGCCGGCAATACCGTCTAGCCCCAGATTAAGCCCAGGGTCCCCCACGCCCGGCCGGCGACGCCCCGCCCCAGGGACCCGGTCCCGGCGGCGCCCCGCGCGCGGGGGGGGCCGTGGCCCCCATCTCCTCGGCCAGGCGCTCCAGCTCGGCGATACGGTTGGCGGTGTTGGGATGGGTGGAGAAAAGGTTGTCCATACCCTCACCCGTTAGAGGATTGATGATGAAGAGATGCGCCGTTGCGGGCGCCGCTTCCGCCGGCTCGTTGCGGATGCCCTGGGCATAGTGCTCGATCTTGTGCAGCGCCGCTGCCAAGGACAGCGGCGCGCCGCAGATGATCGCACCGAGCCGATCGGCCTGATACTCGCGGGAGCGGCTGATGGCCATCTGCACGAGCATGGCGGCTATGGGGGCGAGGATGATGGCAACCAGCGTACCGAGCCAGCCGACGCTGTTGTTCTCACGGTGGCCGCCGAACAGGGCGCCGAACTGGAGATACTGCGCCAGCATGGAAACGGCGCCGCCGATGCTGGCCGCAACGGCCATGGTCAGCGTGTCGTAGTTTTTGACGTGCGCGAGCTCGTGGGCCATCACGCCCGCGACTTCATCGGCCGACAGCATCTCGACCAAACCGGTGGAGGCACAGACCGCGGCGTTGGCCGGGTTGCGGCCGGTCGCGAAGGCGTTGGGTTGCGGATTGTGCATGATGTACACGCGCGGCATCGGCAGTTCCGCCTTGCGGGCAAGGTCGGCGACGATGGCGTAATACTCACCCCCGGAGCTGGCATCGACCTGTTCGGCGCCGTAGAGGCGCAACACCATCTTGTCGGATTGCCACAGGCTGAAGGCGTTCATGCCGAGGGCCATGACGAACGCAATGACCATGCCGGTGGCACCGCCCAATAGGGCACCCATGGCGACAAAGATGCCCGTCAAGGCCGCCAGCAGCAGGCCGGTCTTGGCGAAGTTCAGGGGCATGGAAGGCTCACCTCGTCAGGTTGGTTGCGACGTTGGCTCGGCAGATCGCCCGAGCCGAACCCCAGTGGGCGTGCTAATATGGTGTGCCGGAAGGGTCAGGGCCAGATCTCCTGCAGATCTGGCCCAGATCTAGGCTGGCGGCCAGCCGGGTCCAAAGCCGAGGCCATGAGGGCCCCGAGCCCCCGTCCCCGAGCCCTGTCGAGGGGGAGGCGCCGGCCCACCCGCCGAGGCTTATAAGATGCGCCAAGACCATGATCATCCTAGCGAGGCCGCGCCTAAGCGTTTGACGCCACAGGCTGAGCGTGCCCTGGCCGAAGCCCAGGAGCGCCGACGCCAAGAGATCGAAAGGGCCGCCGTCGCGCCCCGGACCAAGGAGGTCGGAGGCCAACCGGGACCCGACCCAACCCGCTACGGCGATTGGGAAAAAAACGGCATCGCCTCGGACTTTTAAGGCCAAGGGCTCAAGGCGCTAAGGCAAGGGGCGGTGCACGCGGGCGCAAACAAACGCTTCGTGCTCGGGCAAGTTTTCTTCATCTTGCGACCTAGCAGCGGCCTGCATGATGCTCGCCCCGCCCGGGATGGCTTGGCCGTCGCGAGGTCGACCTTTATAGAAGACGGCCATGCCGACCTCGCCGCCCCCCAGCAAGCGCCGCTTTCCCCTGTTCTGGCTGATCCTCCTCCTCTTGCTCGGGATGGGGGCTGAGGTCTGGTTCCGCCAGGGGCTCGTTCCTGCCGCGCTCAATCCCCTGCCAGCGCTCGATCTGAGTCAGGCGGACCCGTGGTTGGTCGATTGGCGTCTGGCCGCCCTGAAGCACGACCCGCAGCTGTGCCGCCGCGTTCTGGCGCAACCGCAGATCAGCGCCGAGCCCGTTCCCGACAATCCGCCACAGCAGGGCTGCGGTTGGACCAACAGCGTGCGCCTGACCTCGGCCGGCGGCGTCCATGCCGCTTTCGACAAGGCCACCTGTGAAGCGGCCGCCGCGCTGGCGCTTTGGCTCACCCACGACGTGCAAGCAATCGCACAGGAGATCTTTGGCCAGCGCGTCGTCTCGATCCAATCCTTCGGCTCCTACGCTTGCCGCAACATTATCGGCAATCCGTTCTGGAAAGACATCCGCAGCGAGCATGCGACCGCCAACGCGCTCGACATCAGCGGCTTCACCTTGACGGGCGGGCGGCAGATCAGTGTCCTCCAGCATTGGAAGGGGACGGGGCCAGAGGCTCGCTTCCTGCGGGCGGTGCACGCGCGCGCCTGTCGCTATTTCCATGTGGTGCTGGGCCCCGACTACAACGCCGCCCACCACAATCACTTCCATCTCGACCGCGGTTTCCTCTGGCGCTGCGCCTGAGGCGCCAACAGCCTTAGGACCTGGGCAATAGGCGCCGGCCGAAGTGGCGCGCGCAGAGCCCGTAGGCTTCCGCGCTGTCGACGTCGCCGAGCCGAGGCAGGAAGGCAATGGCGCGACCGGACAAATTTGCCAACGTATCGCTGAGCGCATGGGGGCCCGACCAGCGCACCCGAGCGAACGGCCGCAGCAGGTGCGGGCGCCGGCGCAGGCCGATCAACCAATAGCCGCCGTCGAGCGCCGGGCCGAGGACGGCGTCGCCTCCCCCCAGCAGGCGAAAGGCCGTGGCGATGTGGCCGGCGGCAAGGCTTGGAATATCGGTGCCGACGATGATCAAGGGTCCGGGCGCGTGCGCTGCAAACAGGCGCTGCATGCGCTGGCCGAGGTCGCCCGGGCCCTGGCCGCAGGTCACAATCTTGGCCGGCCAGATCGGGCTATTTGCATAGGGGTCAGGGCTGACCGCGAGGATCGTTTGCCAGCGGGGATCCTGGCCCAGGCGCACGAGCAGCGCGGCGGTGGCCTGGCGCGCGAAACGCGTGGCCTGGGCGACCCCGATCTCGGCGGCGAGCCGCGTCTTAGCCGCCCCGGCGATCGGCGCCTTCGCCATGATCACGAGCCGGCAACGAAAAGGCGCCGCGCGACGCGCCGGCGCCTTTTGCGGCGCGGGGCGACGGCGGCGCCGGTTCACGGCCCTGCCCGTGTTAGGGCCCACGAGTGAGCGCGCCCCTGTCAGGCTCCGCCTGCCGCGGCGCGCAGGCTCGCGTTCCCCTAGGCCTTGACCGGCAGGAAGGCATAGCCCTTGCCGTCCTTTTTGATGGTGCCGGCGCCCGGGAAGCCGAAGTGATAGCCGGTCACCGTGATCTTGTCGGCCACCACGCGGTCGAACATCTTGCGCCGGTTGGCTTCAGCCGTCGCCGCGTCGACGTCAAAGACCAAGTGCCAGCCCGGATTTTTCAGGTTGAGGGCGGGGATGTTGGTGACGTCGCCAAGCACGATCAGCTGCTTGCGGCCGGAACTGAGCTGGTAGCTGGTGTGACCCGGCGTGTGGCCGTTGCTGGCAATGGGGCGGATGCCCGGGGCGATTTCCTTGTCGCCCTCGAACTGCTTGATGTTCTTCCAACCCGGAAACACCGCTTGGATCCGCTTGGCCGCTCCCGCCGTGGTCGACGGATCGGTCCAGTACTTGTACTCGCTGGCCGGAACCAAGATTTCGGCATTGGGAAAGTTCGGCGCATTGGTGTCTTTCGCCATCAGCCCGCTGATGTGATCGCCGTGGAAGTGCGTAATGACGATGGTCGTGACCTTGTCGGGATCGATGCCGGCGGCTTTCATATTCTTTGCCGCAACCAAGCCCGCTTTCGGCGAAACCTGGCCGCCGGTCCCAGCGTCGAACAAAACCAGCTTACCCTTGCTCTTCACTGCGGTGACCGTGAAGGGAATGGGCACGAACTCGTCGGTCAAGCCGCCGGCCTTGAGTGCGGCCTTGACCTCATCCAGGGAGGCATTTTTCACAAAGTTCGGATCGTGGGCCTTTTCCCAAACCCCGTCGTACATCTGAATGACTTCGATGTCGCCGACCTTGAATTTGACGACGCCCTTGTCCATCAGTTTGGGATCGGGCTTCTGCGCAAAGGCGGGACTGAGAAACTCGAGCGGACCGTCGAGGCCGAACACGGCCCCCGCTGTCGCCGCCGAGATCACGAAGGCGCGGCGTGAAATACTTTGCATGGCATTCTCCCTAGCCGTTTAGCCCACTCATCACTAGCCCATGGACGACCTGTCGGCTTCGGGCATTCCTACTCACGGACATTTGATGGTAGGGCGCAACCCGCCCTATCAACCGTAGAGCCGGTGAATCGTGGCGATGGGAACGTGCAGGAGGTAAAGCGTCAAGCACAGCAGGTTGCGTGCGGAGCGCCGCCAATAGCCCTCGCGCTGGAAGCGCTCGGCGCTGGTGACCGCGCGCGCGCGCAGCATGGTGATGCGTCGCCGACCTAGCCGGCGCACGAGGTCGACGTCCTCCATCAACAGCATGGGCCGGTAGCCGCCGAGCGCCTCGTAGAGGCGTTTGGGCACCAACAGCCCCTGATCGCCGTAGGGCAGGCGCAGCATGGCGCAGCGCACCGCCACCAGGCGCTCCAGCAGCCGCGGCCGCGCCCCCTGAGCATCCAAGGCAAATCGGAATGCTGCAGCGCCGAGCGCGCGCTCCTCAGCCTCGATGCGGGTCACGAAGGCGATGACCTCGCGTTCCCAGCCGTCCTCCAGCGCGGTATCGGCGTGCAGGAACAAGAGCCAGGGAAAGCGCGCCGCCTTGGCGCCCGCGGCCAGCTGGCGGCCGCGGCCGCGGCCGCTCACGATCAGGCGGGCGCCGGTTTGATCGGTGATGGCCGCCGTGCCGTCGCTCGAGCCGCCATCGACGATGATGACCTCGCGCACGAGGCCAACGACGGCAGCCGTCACCAGGCTGGCCAGCGTCGCGGGCAGGCCCGCCTCGCTGTTGAGCGTGGGGACGACAACGGAAATCATCTGAAATCCCAGGCTTTGGCGTGCACCCTCATTATCGCCCTCAGATCGCCCTCATATCGCCCCTGGGCGCCAGGTTCAAAACCTTTTACCACGGTTTTTGTTCTTTCTTTGTTCTAGGCCATGGGCTAGGGTCGCAGCCATGGCCAAGCCCAAACAAGCGCTCCCCGCTGCAAGCCGGCGCCATCCGGCCGATCCCGGTGCTCCAGCCGCCCTGGCGGCCGCCGGCGACACGACGGCGGCGTCCGGGGCGGCGCCCCTGGTGGACGCAGAGCGTCGGCGCGGGCGCGGCGCGCGCTCCAACCGCGTCGGTCGCTTCGAGCCAGAAGCGCGGGAGACCTTCGACGATGGCTGGGAAGGCCTGGGCGAGCTTGCGCCCTTTAAGACCGAGGTTTACCGCGAGACGGCCAAGAGCATCATCGCCAGCAACGACAGTCCCGACATCAGCTTTGAGCAGTCGATCAACCCCTATCGGGGCTGTGAACACGGCTGCATCTACTGCTTTGCCCGGCCAACGCACTGCTACCTCGGCCACTCCGCCGGCCTCGATTTCGAAACCAAGCTCTACGCCAAGGTCAACGGCGCCACGTTGCTCGAACAGGAACTGGCGCAGGCCCGCTACCTGCCGAAAGTCATCGCGCTCGGCGCCGTCACCGACCCCTATCAGCCGATCGAGCGCGAGCATCGCATCACGCGCTCTCTTCTTGAGGTTCTCGATCGCGCCAGCCACCCGGTCGGTATCGTCACCAAATCGGCGCTGGTGTTGCGTGATATCGATGTGCTCACGCGCCTGGCCAAGCGCGATCTCGTCAAGGTGGCCATCTCCGTGACCACGCTCGACCGCCATATCGCCCGCAAGATGGAGCCGAGGGCCGCCACCCCCAGCAAGCGCATCGAAGCCATCGCCGGGCTCGCGGCCGCCGGCGTGCCGGTTGCGGTGATGGTCGCCCCGATCATCCCTGCCCTTACTGACAGCGAGATCGAAACCATTCTGGCTGCCGCCCAGCGCGCCGGGGCCGCCGAGGCTGGCTACGTGCTCCTGCGTTTGCCGCTCGAACTCAAAACCCTTTTTCGCGAGTGGCTCGCGAGCGAGTTTCCCGAACGCGCGCAACGGGTGATCAACCTGTTGCGCAGCATGCACGGCGGCAAGGACTACACGCCCGAATGGCGGACCAGGCAGCGCGGCAAGGGGCCCTACGCCGATCAAATCGCGCTCAGATTTCGCTTGGCCGTCAGCCGCTTGGGATTGAATGAACGCAATCTCAAGCTTCGCACCGACCTGTTCCAGCGCCCGGTCGGGAAGGGAGGTCAACTCGCGCTCTTTTGACAGCCGGCGCCAATAACGCGAAGCTCGCCCGCGAGCGTGGGGGTGATTCGCGCGATGAAGGCCAGCTTTGAGCTCGAGGCCATTGAGCTGGAACTCACGGGGGGACCGATCGTCGGGGTCGACGAAGCCGGTCGCGGTCCCCTGGCCGGGCCCGTGGTCGCGGCGGCGGTGATCCTGGATCGCGGCTCAATTCCCGAAGGCATCGCCGATTCAAAGGTGCTCGATGCCGAGGCCAGACGCGGCGTCTACCAGGCGATCCTGGCGAGCGCGGAGGTCGGTATCGGCATCGCCAACGTCGAGCGCATCGATACCGACAACATCCTCAATGCAACGTTATGGGCCATGCGTGAGGCCGTGGCCCGGCTCGGCAGCCGACCCAAGCTGGTCCTGATCGATGGCAACCGGGCGCCGCACCTCGACTGTGCGACGCGGACCATCGTCCAAGGCGATGCCCGCTGCCTGTCGATCGCCGCCGCCTCGATTGTGGCCAAGGTTGCCCGCGACGCCATTATGGCGGAGTTGGCGCGCGAGTATCCCAATCACGGTTTCGACCGCCACAAGGGCTACAGCACCGCCGAGCATTTCGCGGCCATCGCGCGCTATGGCGTCACACCCCATCACCGCCGCTCTTTCCGGCCCGTTCAGCTGGCCCTCGGGCTGGTATAACGACCCTGGTGAGGGCTGAGGCGCGCCACAAGGAACGCGCATTGCAGGCCACAGATGCGACCGCGATGATGCGACGTCTCTACGACTGGGCGATGGACATGGCGCGCCACAAACGCGCCCCGCACCTGCTGTTTTGGATCTCGTTCATCGAGAGCTCCGTCTTTCCGATTCCGCCCGACGTCATGCTCATCCCCATGATCCTGGCGCGGCGCGCCAAGGCGTGGATTTTTGCCAGCATCGCCACGATCGGATCGGTGCTGGGCGGGATTGCGGGCTACGCCATCGGCTACTTCCTGTTTGAATACCTGGGCCGGCCCATTCTCGACGCCTACGGCTATGGCGGCAAATTCGAGGAGACGGCCGAACTCTTTCGGCAGTGGGGGGTGTGGATCCTGATCGCGAAGGGCTGGACGCCGTTTCCCTACAAGGTCCTGACGATCGCGGCTGGTGCTTTCAAGATGGAGCCGCTGGCGTTCGTTCTTGCCAGTCTTGTCGCGCGCGCCATGCGTTTCTATCTGGTGGCGGCGCTCTTGTTCTGGTTCGGTGAACCGATCAGGGATTTCATCGAGCGCCGCCTCGGCCTGGTGACCACGGCCTTTCTGGTGACGCTCGTCGGCGGCTTCTTCGCCATCAAATACCTGTTCTAGAGCCTTCAAATACCGCTTCCAGAGAAAGAGCTGTTCTAGCCCCCGACCAACCCCGAATGTCCATGCCCGACCTCGTCTTTGGCTCCGTCTATCGCATTGCAACGGCCGTGCTTGTGCTGGCGCTGGCCGCCATTGTGGGCGCGCTAGCTTTCGAATACGTCGGCGGCTATGCGCCCTGTCCGCTCTGTTTGCAGCAGCGCTATGCCTATTACGTCGCGATCCCGGCCCTGCTGTTGGCCCTTTGGCTGCTCGGCCGCGGGCACCGTGGCCTTGCGGCCCTCGTGTTTGCCGCCGTCGCCGCAATCTTTGTTGCCAACGCTGGCTTTGCCGCCTACCACGCCGGCGCCGAGTGGAAGCTGTGGCCCGGCCCCGACACCTGTGCGGCGGCCGGCGGCGGCTTGGCAACAGGCGGCGGGGGCCTGTTGAAGGATCTGGAAACCACGCACGTCGTGCGCTGCGATGAACCCGCACTGGTCATTTTCGGCCTGTCGCTCGCCGGCTGGAACGTCATCGTCTGCCTGATGCTCGCCGCGGGCGCGGCGGCCGCCACCCTCGCCGCGCGGCGCTAACACCCAGGCAGGTTTCACACCCGCGCTGCTCGCAGCGGCAAAGCTCGCGGTCGACAGGCAAGCACCAGGCGCCGGCGCGTTTTTTTGTGAGATTTGCCGCCTTGCGCACTTGCGGGTTCGGTGGCGTGCGGCGATCGTGGTAAAAAATTTGAGTCTTGTGATTTTCTTTTGCCCGCCCATTTCGGGCGAGATTGCTGCAGCGGAAAACCCAAGCGACGGAGAGCGCGCGATGCGGTCATGCCTTCCTTTGTTGGGCCTCTTGATCATTGCCGCGAGCCCGCTGCTGCTGGCGGCGGAGCAAGCCCCTCCGCCAGCGCCAAGCAAGGGGGCAACGGCGGCCCCTGCCGCCAAGACGCCGGTGCCGAAAAAGCCGAGTGCGAAGCACGCCAAGCCCACCGGGCCGGCAGCGAAGGAGCTGTTTGGCGCGGTCAAGGAGCCAGCGCCAATGCCGGCACGCTCGATCGGCTTTTATGCCAAGGGTTGCCTGGCCGGAGCCTCCGCCCTGCCGGTCGATGGTCCGGCCTGGCAGGCGATGCGGCTGTCGCGTAATCGCAACTGGGGACATCCCGAGCTGGTGGCCCTGGTTGAGAAGTTGGCCAACGATGCCCGGGCCCACGACGGTTGGCCCGGTCTGCTGGTGGGGGACATGTCCCAACCCCGCGGCGGCCCGATGCTATCGGGTCATGCCAGCCACCAGGTTGGGCTCGACGCCGACATCTGGCTGACGCCGATGCCCGACCATCGCTTGAGCGAAAAGGAGCGCGAGGACCTTGCGGCCACCTCGATGCTGGCCGAGGACAAGATCTCGGTCGACCCCAAGGTGTGGACGCCGGCACACGTGCGGCTCCTCAAGCGCGCCGCTTCCTATCCCGCGGTCGAACGCGTTCTCGTGCATCCGGCCATCAAGAAGGCCCTCTGCGAGACGACGGCCAACGACAAGGATCGCGCCTGGCTGCACAAGGTGCGGCCGATCTGGGGGCACTACTATCATTTTCATATCCGCATTGCCTGCCCCAAGGGCAGCAGCAACTGCGAGGCGCAGCCCGAGCCGAGGAGCGATGACGGTTGCGGCAAGGAGCTCACCGACTGGATCCACCTCATGCAACGACCGCCGTCACCGCCAGGCCCGCCGACGCCACCGAAGCCGGCGCTAACGCTCGACCAACTGCCAGCCGCCTGCAAAGTGGTGCTCGCCGGCGACAACGGCAACATTGCGCCGGGCACCGCGGCAACCGCGGCGAGCAAGGCAACGGCGACCAAGACGAAATAGGCGGGCCTGCCACGCGGCGCGGACCTGCCCACGGGGGCAAGCCTGCGCAGGACGCGCACCGTCGTTTGCGGGCAATGCCGTGGCCAGGCCCGGTTGCTCGGGTTCAGCGCCAGCCTGGCAACCCCATTCGGAGGGCACTTTTTGGGTGCCCTCGCTGGGTTCGGCAAAAATCGTCGGCGTTACTCGGCCGCCTCCTTGTGGGCCGCCAGCACATTGTCGGCGAGCCGCCCGGTGAGCTCCGCCAGGTGGTGGAACTTAGCCGAGAAGGTACCGACCCCCGCCGTCGCCGACCGCAGTTCGACGATCAGATCGCCCATTTCCGATTCGGGGATCTGCGCGCGCACCAGATCCCAACCGGGCCAGCCGTCACGCGCGTCGAAACCCAGGATCTGGCCGCGGCGCTGCGGGATCATGCCGTTGATGCGCGCGGTGGCTTCGTTCGGGATGGCGATCTCGACCTCCATGATCGGCTCGAGCAAGAC
>DATMZT010000006.1:0-27847 GCA_035573335.1 Hyphomicrobiaceae bacterium
CTGGCCGCGGCTGACATAGGCCTCGAAACTCTCCCGCATCCTTGCCAGATCGCGATCGGTGACCTGGCGCGTGACCTTGCCCGGCGATCCCATCACCACCGAGCACGGCGCGATCACTTTGCCTTCGGGGATCAGCGCGTGTGAACCGATCAGGCAATCCTCGCCGACCTGGGCACCGTTGAGTACCACGGCGCCAATGCCGATCAGGCTGCCGCGACCGATCCGGCAGCCATGCAGCATCGCCCCATGGCCGATGGTCGCCTCGGCGCCGATCAACAGCGGAAAACCAATATCGGTGTGCAGCACGCAGCCGTCCTGCACGTTGGCACGCGCGCCGAGGACGATTGGCTCGGTATCACCGCGCACCACCGCGTTGAACCAGATGCTGGCATCCTCCTCAATCCGCACGCGCCCGAGTACGGTGGCATTCTCGGCCACCCAATAGCGTCCGTTCGCAGGCACCTCGACGCCAATGCCGTCGAGCTCGTAGAGTGCCATTGTCGGTATTCCGTCGCTCAGGCGTCTTCGAGGTCGAGGTCGAGAATAGCCATCTGGAACTGATAGCACAGCTCACCGTCTTCATCATCGACCGTCAGCGTACCAACGAAATCGTCGCCGACGTAGACCTCCGCCGAATCCTTGATCTTCGGGCGCGCCCTGACCGACAAGGTCTTGGTGCCAAACACCTTGCGTAGGTAGTTCTGAATACGGACCATTTCCTGCGGATTCACGGCCGATCTCCCTAGCCGCAGCCGCAATCGTCGGGGAGCAGCCGCTGATCCATGGTGCGCGCCGGCTCGGGGCAGCCGGCAGGCCCAACCACCTTGGCGGGAACGCCCGCCACCGTCGTCTCGGGCGGCACATCCTTGAGCACGACGCTGCCGGAGGCAACCCGCGAGCAATTGCCGACCCTGATGTTCCCCAGCACCTTGGCGCCGGCACCGATCATCACGTTATCGCCGATCTTGGGATGGCGATCTCCGGTCTCCTTGCCGGTGCCGCCGAGCGTCACGCCCTGCAGCAGTGAGCAGTTGTCGCCAATGCTCGCCGTCTCACCGACCACGATGCCGGTGCCGTGGTCGAACATGATACCGATGCCGATCTTGGCAGCGGGATTGATGTCGACGGCAAAAATGCGCGAGCTCTGGCTCTGCAGGTAGAGGGCGAAGTCCCGCCGGCCGCGCTTCAGCAGCTCGTGGGCGAACCTGTGGGTGACGAGCGCGTGGAAGCCTTTGAAGTAGAGCAACGGCTCGATATAGCGGCTGCAGGCGGGATCGCGATCGAACACGGCGGCCAGGTCAGCGCGAAGGGCGCGCCCCAGCTCGGGCTGTTCGCTCAGCACCTGCGCAAAGGTCTGGCCGATCAGGCCGGCATCGACATCGGAATGATTGAGCCGCTGCGCCAGACGATGGCAAACCGCCTCCTCCAGGGTCGCCTGGCTCAGGATGGTGGCAAAGATGAAGCCCCCGAGCGCCGGCTCGGTGGCGGCAACCGCCTCCGCTTCGCCCCGGACCGCCGCCCAAATGGGATCGATAGAGGCAACATTGGCCCGCCGCGCGGTCGACGAGTTCGCAGCCATGGTGATGTTCTCCTGTGGCCCGCTTGGCGGTCGACGTTGGCCAAGCAGGTAATGTGGCGCCACGGCCAAGTCAATGTGGACCCGCTGACGGCGCCGGGGCCCACTGG
Source organism: Hyphomicrobiaceae bacterium (assembly GCA_035573335.1). Lineage (GTDB taxonomy): Bacteria > Pseudomonadota > Alphaproteobacteria > Rhizobiales > Hyphomicrobiaceae > AWTP1-13. Next base: position 1,687 of record DATMZT010000006.1, read on the forward strand.
GCGCCCGCTTGGGTTGCAGGGCTAACCTTTTTTGGCCTCGGCCTCAAGGGTGGCCACCGCCGAGGCCAGGAACTCGCCCATCGCGCGGGTCAGCTCCGCGTCGGTGACATTGACCCCCTTCTGGTCGAAGTCCTGACGAATCTTGCGCCGCACGTCCTGGTCGCCTTTTTCAGCCAAATCCGCCTTGCGAACGGCTTTGACATAGTCGTCGACGTCAGTCCCGCTGAGCCCCAGCTTGGCGGCCGCCCATTGCCCGAGCAGCCGGTTGCGCCGCGCCTCGGCTTTGAACTTAAGGTCCTGATCCATCGCGAATTTCTTCTCGAATGAACGCTCGCGATCGTCAAAAGTGGTCATAGGTTACCTCCTGCCGCCGCTTGAGCCTCGGCTGTGGCGGCGTTTTGCCCTCGGCCCCGGCTAGGGCTCGGCCCATCCCGGCATCCCCTGACGCATACCCGAGCGGCAGCGACAACACAAACCGGAACGCTCGAGCTTGCCAGCCGAGGCGCTCGCCGATCAGATTGTTTCTCCCTTCCCCTTCCGCTAGTGTCCGCCCCGGGCTCCCCGGGAGCTGAACCTTTCGTTCCTCATTTGCTGCGGTGCGAAAACCAACGCGCCCCAGCCGAGGGCGCTTTGGTTCGGATCATGCAGCAGTGCCATTGAACGCGATTTCGAGGACCCCACGCATGAACAGGCGGCGTCGTGTCTACGAGGGCAAGGCCAAGGTGCTCTACGAAGGGCCCGAGCCGGGCACGCTGATCCAGCATTTCAAGGATGATGCGACGGCCTTCAACAACAAGAAGCATGCCCTGATCGAGGGCAAAGGCGTGCTCAACAACCGCATTTCGGAGTACATTTTCCTGAAGCTCAACGACATTGGCGTGCCGACGCACTTCATGCGCCGGCTCAATATGCGCGAGCAGCTCATCCGCGAGGTCGAGATCATCCCGCTCGAGGTGGTGGTGCGCAACGTCGCGGCCGGCTCGCTGGCCCAGCGCCTCGGGCTCGAAGAAGGCAAGGCGCTGCCGCGCTCGATCATCGAGTTCTATTACAAGAACGATGGTCTGGGCGACCCCATGGTATCGGAGGAACACGTCACCGCGTTCGGCTGGGCCACGCCGCCGGAGATCGACGAGATCATGGCGTTGGCGATCCGCGTCAACGATTTTCTGGTCGGTCTGTTTTCCGGCATCGGCATCCGCCTCATCGATTTCAAGGTGGAGTTCGGCCGCCTCTGGGAAAACGAGCAGATGCGCGTCGTCCTCGCCGATGAGATCAGCCCGGACTGTTGCCGGCTCTGGGACGCGACCACCTCCGACAAGCTCGACAAGGATCGCTTCCGCCGCGATTTGGGCGGCGTGCTCGAAGCCTATCAGGAAGTGGCGCGGCGGCTCGGGGTGCTCACGGAAAACCCGCGTCCCAAGGGATCGGGGCCGGTGTTGGTGAGCTCCAAACCACATTGACGCATTGGTGAGGGCGGCAGCCGCGCGAGCGGCGAGCGGGGAAAAAGCGCGGTGTTGACCGCCGATTAGAAAGCATGAGCCAAGTGACCATGAAGGCGCGCATCAAGATCACATTGAAGGGCGGGGTGCTCGACCCGCAGGGAAAAGCCATCGAAAACGCGCTTTCTGGTCTCGGCTTCGGGGGCGTGAACGAGGTCAGGCAGGGCAAGTACATCGAGGTCGATCTGGCGGAGGCCGACGAGGGCAAGGCACGCGCGCTGGTGGAGCGTATGTGCAAGGAGCTGCTCGCCAACACCGTCATCGAAAATTACGCCTACGAGCTCTTCAGATGAGGAGACCGCGATTGACGGCGCGCGGGCTTGAGAGCGTCGGCGTGCCGGCGCGGTGCGCCTTGGGCGCGGCCGCCGGCCTGATTGGGCTGCTGTTGACACCGCTGGCGGCGCAACAGACATCTTCGTCCATGCTGACGGTCGAAAGCCCCGCCCCCCACCGCTACACGGTCAACGTGCCGACCGGTTGCCGGCAGGAGGGAGGCCCGGGCACCATCGATGCCGTTTGCTCGACCGAATTCGACGCGGAAAAGAGCGCCGAGGCCAGTGCCGCTGCGTCTTTGGTGTTCGAGGCCGGGGCCGAAACCGTGGCCGACGACGCCGGCAAGGCCGGCCCGGCGCTTGCCGCCGGTTATGGGGAGGAGGCCTTCAAAGGCGAATTGCCGGAGGCCGTTTGCGGGGAATCCGACCGGGTACGCGTGAAGATCGAAAATGTGAAGCAGGTTCTCGAGGAGGGGCGAGTCGCATACACTGCCGACGTGCTCTGCCCCGAGGTCAAGTTTCTCGGCTTGGGCGAACGGCGCGCGGCCGTAAAGTTTGTGGTAACGCCGGGCGTACGCTATCGCCTGCTGGCGCGGGCACCTCAGGGCGAGTACGAGCAGCACCGGCAGTTGATCGAGGCTTTTTTGGCGAGCTTCCGGGTGCTACCTGCCGGTTAGGTGGAGATCCATGAACGCCTCCGTCATCGTCTTTCCCGGCTCCAATTGCGACCGCGACGTCAAGGTGGCCCTGGAAAAGGTGACCGGGACACCCGTGTCGCTGGTGTGGCACGGCGAGGCCGTGGTGCCGGCGAGCGACCTCATCGTGCTTCCCGGCGGGTTCGCCTACGGCGACTATCTGCGCACCGGCGCCATGGCGGCTCACTCTCCGATCATGCGTGACGTGGTGGCCAAGGCGAAGGCCGGCACGCCCGTGCTCGGCATTTGCAACGGCTTCCAGGTGCTATGCGAGGCAGGCCTATTGCCAGGCGTCCTGATGCGCAATGCGTCTTTGCGCTTCGTGTGCAAGGACGTGCACCTGCGGGTCGAGCAAACCGACACACCGTTCACCAGCGGCTATGACAAGGACGAGGTGATCCGAATTCCGATCGCGCACGGGGACGGCAATTATTTTGCCGATCGGGCCACCCTCGAGGCGCTCGAGGCCGAGGGCCGCGTGGTCTTTCGCTACGTTGACGCGGCAGGTGAGGTCACCGCCGCCGCCAATCCCAACGGCGCACAGCGCAACATTGCTGGCATCTGCGATGGCCGCCGGCGCGTGCTGGGCATGATGCCCCACCCCGAGCGCCTGTTCGAACCCCAGCTCGGCGGCTCGGACGGGCGCCGGCTGTTCGAGAGCCTGCTCGTCACCCTGAATTGAGCGCGCCCGCCGGCCCCGCTTGGCCTCGCGGACGTCTGGGGCGGCACGGCGCTTTCACCACCCGCGGCCGATCGGGCGCCAGGCGTGCCTTGTTTTCTTTTTCTTTCGGCGGCGGTCGCCGCCGCCGGGAGCCCCAGCAAGCGTCGCCTGTCCTGCGCGCCATTGGCCGGCCTCGAGCGTACAGGCGTTGGGAAACAATGCCCGCCACACCGGTGCAGGTTTTGCGCCCCACGGCGCTGGCTCGGTGTGTGATCGGCTTTTGTGGGTATATTGGACGCCCTTCAGGTCGGCGGTCCGGCGACACCGTCGCGTCAAACGGCTGCGGCTTGTATAGAGGCGTGCCTCAAGGGAGCTCGGCGCCATCGCGCCTTCGAGGAGGCATGACCACCTAAGGAGCCCAATGCAGAAGCCTGCACCCCGACCGGAACCACGCAAGGCGGCGATCGCCTTCATTTTCGCGATTGTGCTGCTCGATGTGATCGCGCTCGGCATCGTCATTCCCGTGCTGCCCAAACTGGTGGAGAGCATGGTCGGGGAGACGGCGCGGGGTGCGGAGATCTTCGGGCTGTTTGGGACGGCCTGGGCGCTCATGCAGTTTTTCTGCTCGCCGCTGCTGGGTGCCCTCTCCGACCGGTTCGGACGGCGGCCGGTGTTGCTCATCTCCATGGCCGGACATGGCCTCGACTATATTCTCATGGCGGTTGCACCCAACCTCATTTGGCTGTTCGTCGGCCGGGTTATTTCCGGCATCACCGCGGCCAGTTTTGGTACGGCCTACGCCTACATCGCCGACGTCACGGAGCCGGAAAAGCGGGCGCAGAACTTCGGCGTCGTCGGTGCGGCGTTCGGCGTCGGCTTCGTGCTGGGGCCGGCGCTCGGCGGCATTCTCGGCGCCTATGATCCGCGGCTGCCGTTCTGGGTTGCGGCCGGCTTCAGTTTGGCGAACGCGGCCTATGGGTACTTGTTCGTGCCCGAGTCGCTGCCGCCGGAGCGGCGCATGGCCTTCAGTCTGGCGCGTGCCAATCCGGTGGGTTCGCTCAAGCTCCTGCGCCGCCGGCCCGAGCTCTTGGGCCTGGCAGGGGTGACCTTCCTGCACCAGCTGGCGCATGCCTCGCTGCCGGCCATCGCGGTGTTGTACACGTCCTATCGCTACGGCTGGGACAGCCAGATGATGGGATTGTCGCTGGCTGCCATCGGCATCATGTCTGGCCTGGTGCAGGGCACGTTGATCAAGCCGATCGTGGCGAGGATCGGCGAGCGGAGGACCTCGCTGGTCGGCTTGCTGTTTGGGGCCGTGGGCTTTGCCATCTATGGCGTAGCCAGCACCAGCCTGCAATTCTGGGCGGCCATTCCGGTGATGGCCCTGTGGGGCATCGCCGGTGCGGCCATGCAGGCGATGATGAGCAAGCTTGTCGCCGCCTCCGAGCAAGGGCAGCTGCAGGGCGCCAACGCCAGCATTATGGCCGTGGCGGGTCTCATTGGTCCCGGGCTGTTCAGTTTTACGTTTGCCTGGTCGATCGCGCAGGGCGGCGCCGCGGCGCTGCCGGGCCTGGCCTTTCTGCTGGCCGCCGCCTTGCTGGTGGTGGCCGTGGCGCTGGCCTGGCAGGTGACGCGCGGCGCCCAGGTCGGCGCGGGCGATGCCAACTAGGATGCCAACGAGAATGTCGGGCGGCGGCGATCTCATCTTCGTCATCTCGGCCGACTACGCGCGCCGGACGGGCGGTTGGATCTATGACCACAGGTTGCTGCAGGGGCTCGCCGCCCGCGGCTGGCGGATCGAGACGGCAACCTTGCCGGCTGGCTTTCCCGCACCCTCGCCGGCGGCCCGCGCGCAATCTGCGGCGACCTTCGCGGCGATCGCGGACGGCGCACTGGTGCTGGTCGATCAACTGTGCCTCGGCGTCCTGCCCGAGGTCGCCGCCGCCGAGGGCGATCGCCTGCGTCTCGTCATGATCGTGCACCATCCGCTGGCGCTCGAGGGCTACAGCGCCGGCGCGAGCCGCACCGCGTTTGCGCAATCCGAGCGCGCCGCCCTGCGCCATGCGGCAGCGGTGATCGCCACCTCGACAACTACGGCGCGGGTCTTGCACGCCGACTACGCCGTCGCGGCCGATCGCATCGTCGTCGCCGTGCCCGGGGTCGACCCGCGCCCCCTGGCGCGTGGCTCCGGCGGCTCGGTTGTGAACCTCATTTCGGTCGGCGCGGTGGTCCCGCGCAAGAACCATGGGCACTTGCTAGCCGCGCTCGCCGGCCTCAAACATCTGCCTTGGCGGCTTACGCTTGTCGGCAACCTTGCGCGCGCCCCCGACCACGTCGCCCGATTGCGCGGCATGATCGCGAGCTACGGCTTGTCCGCCCGCGTCCGCCTGGCGGGCGAAGTGTCCGACATGCGCCTTCAGCGCCTGTGGCTGGGCGCGGATGTTTTTGTCTCGGCCTCACGCCATGAAGGCTATGGCATGGCCATTGCCGAGGCCTTTGCCCACGGCGTGCCGGTGGTGGCCACCTACGCCGGCGCGGCGGGCGCCTGGGTCGGCCGGCGCGGCGCCAAAATCGTGCGCGACGGCAGCGTGGCGGCACTGCGCACGGCGCTGTTGGAGGTCATCGGCGCTCGGGCCCGGCGCGGCGCCCTGCGCCGCGATGCGGTCGCCCGCAGGCGCACCCTGCCGGCTTGGGCGGCAACGGCTGCCGGCGTCGAAGGCCGGCTCAGGCAGCTCTTTGAGAGCCGTTTATAATCCCTTGTGGCGGCGCGACAAGCGCGTGCGAGCCGGCTATAAGCCCCCACGACCGCCCACCTTCTTGCCCAGAGCACCATGGACGCCAACACCAAAGCAAGCCTCAGCCAAGAGATCATCGCCGAGCACGGTTTCAAGGGTGATGAGTACCAGCGCCTGCTGCGGATCCTGGGCCGCGAGCCCTCGCTGACGGAGCTCGGCATCTTCTCGGTCATGTGGAGCGAGCATTGCTCCTACAAATCCTCGCGCCGGTGGTTGAAGGAGCTTCCCACCAAGGGCCCGGCCGTCATTCAGGGACCGGGAGAAAACGCCGGCGTGATCGACCTCGGCGATGGCGACTGCGCCGTGTTCAAGATGGAGAGCCACAATCATCCCTCCTACATCGAACCCTACCAAGGTGCCGCTACCGGGGTAGGTGGCATCATGCGCGATGTCTTCACCATGGGCGCACGTCCGGTCGCCAACCTCAACGCCTTGCGATTTGGCGATCCAAGCCATCCCAAGACGCGCCACCTGCTTGCTGGCGTGGTTGCCGGCATCGGCGGCTACGGCAATTGCACGGGCGTACCCACGGTTGGCGGCGAGACCAACTTCGATGCGGGTTACAACGGCAACATTCTCGTCAACGCCATGTGCGTTGGCCTGGCCAAGAAAGATAAGATTTTCTATTCGGCCGCCAAGGGCGTCGGTCTGCCTGTCGTCTACGTTGGCTCCAAGACCGGCCGCGACGGCATCCATGGCGCCACCATGGCCTCGGCCGAATTCGACGATCGATCGGACGAGAAGCGTCCCACCGTACAGGTCGGCGATCCTTTCACCGAGAAGCTTCTAATCGAAGCCTGCCTGGAACTGATGACCAGCGATGCCATCGTCGCCATCCAGGATATGGGCGCCGCCGGCCTCACCTCCTCGACCTCAGAAATGGCCGACAAGGGCGGCGTTGGCATCGAACTCGATCTCGATCAGGTACCGCAGCGCGAAACCGGCATGAGCGCCTACGAGATGATGCTCTCCGAGTCGCAGGAGCGCATGCTGATGATCCTCAAGCCCAAGCGCGAAGCGCAGGCGCAGGCGATCTTCAAAAAATGGGGACTCGACTTCGCGGTGATCGGTCACACCACCGACACCGGCCGCATGGTCGTCAAGCACAAGGGCGTGGTCGAAGCCGACCTGCCGGTCGATAAACTCGCAAACTCCGCGCCGCTCTATGAGCGGCCTTACGTGGAGACCGTCCCACCGCGCGCCATCCTGCCCGAGTGGGTGCCCGCTCCCAACAGCATCCTCGGCACCTTGAAGACCATGATGGGCTCGCCGCATCTGGCTTCGCGTCGCTGGATCTGGGAGCAGTACGACCACACGGTGATGGGCGATACCATTCAGCGTCCCGGCGGCGATGCGGCGGTGGTGCGCGTGCACGGGACCAATAAGGGGCTCGCCATGACCTGCGACGTTACCCCCCGCTACGTCGCCGCCGATCCGCGCATGGGCGCCAGGCAGGCGGTGGCTGAGAGCTGGCGCAATCTGATCGCCGCCGGCGCCGATCCCCTGGCCATCACGGATAACTTGAACTTCGGCAACCCCGAGCGCCCGGAGGTGATGGGGCAGTTCGTCGGCGCCATCAAGGGCATGAAGGAGGCGTGCGAGGCCCTCAAGTATCCGGTCGTGTCGGGCAATGTCTCGCTCTATAACGAGACCAACGGCATCGCCATTCCGCCCACCCCCGCAATCGGTGGGGTAGGGTTGATCCCAGACATCGGCAAGATGGCCAGCATCGACCTCAAGGCGGCCGGCGACCTGCTGATCGCCGTGGGCCGCGAAGCGGGCCACCTCGGCCAATCGCTCTATCAGCTCATCATCACGGGTAAGGTCGAAGGCTCCCCACCGCCCGTCGATCTCGCCGACGAGATCAAGGCCGGCAACCTCGTGCGGTCCTTGATCCGCGAGGGCAAGGTCCGTGCCGTGCACGACGTCAGCGATGGGGGCCTGCTGACGGCGGTGGCGGAAATGGCACTCGCCGGCGGCATCGGCGTGCAACTCTACCCCTATGAGGGTAGGCTGCCACAGCACGCCGCCTGGTTCGGTGAGGACCAGGGCCGTTATGTGCTGGCCGCCGACCCGGCCTTGGCCGAGGAGATAATCGAACGATCCCGCCTACTTGCACTGCCCGCCCGCGTCATTGGCCGCGTCGGCGGCGAGGGCCTCAGCCTGAAGGCTGAGGCTTTCGTGGGCTTAGCCGAACTGCGGGCGACGCATGAGGCCTGGCTGCCGCGCTTCATGGGCGCAACCTAGGCCGCGAACCTTTGGCGCTGGCGCCATCAGATGGTTGTGGTGTTGCCGGCAGCCGGCGGCCTATCATAGGCTCAACCGTACCTTGGGTCTGGAGACGCGCCTGATGCCTATGGATTCCCAAGATATCGCCCGCCTGATCAAGGCGCGCTTTCCCGACGCCGAGGTCACCATCAGGGACCTCGCCGGGGATGGCGATCATTACGCGGCCCACGTCGTGAGCAAGGAATTCAAGGGCAAGACCCGGGTGCAGCAGCACAAGATGGTCTACGAGGCGCTGGAGGGGCGTATGGGTGGGGTTTTGCACGCCTTAGCGCTGACCACGGCGCCGCGCCCAGATTGACTTTGCCGGCCCATTGCCCACATCTAGGCCGAGCATCCGGGCGCCATCGCCGCTCCCGACGAGAGACGCACCCGACGAGAGACGCAAGAGAGGACTTTTGTATGAGCGAGCAAGCCGTCCACGATTGGATCCGCAAGGCGGTCGCCAACAACGAAGTGGTGCTGTTTATGAAGGGCACCAAGGATTTTCCCCAATGTGGGTTCTCCTCGCAGGTGGCGCAGATCCTCGCCCACCTGGGCGTCGCCTATAAGGACGTGAACGTCCTGGAGGACATGGGCATTCGCGACGGCGTCAAGAGCTTCTCAAACTGGCCAACCATCCCCCAGCTCTACGTCAAGGGCGAGTTCGTCGGCGGCTGCGACATCGTCCGTGAGATGTTCCAGGCAGGCGAGTTGCAGCAACTCCTGGAAGATAAGGGCGTAAGTTTCGATCGCGCCAAGGCCACGGTCTAGGCCGGTTTTGCCGCAGCCCCCCGGCCATTGGCTCGGACATAATCCCGCCGCCTCGCCCGCTAGGATGAGGCGGCGTTTTTGTGTCTGAGTGATGAGCGCGCATCGGCATGACGCTCGGCGGCCGCCGGTTTCTACTTACCCTTGCCATCGTCGGCGCCAGCGTATGCTTGGCGTTGGGCGTGAGCCTACCGATCATCAAGCTCACCAAGTTCGTCTTCTTCACCTACGAGCACTCGCTGATCTCGACGGTGAATGCGCTGATCCGCTCCGGGCAGAACTTTCTCGGCATCACCGTGTTGATCTTCTCGATTGCCCTGCCGATCCTGAAGCTCCTTTATCTCTTGCTGTTGTCCACCTTGCCCAAGCGCGAGTTGCAACGACTGTCGCGACAGCTCAGAGCGCTCGAATGGATCGGCAAGTGGTCGATGCACGACGTGTTGGTCCTGTCGCTGTCGATTTTCTTCATCAAGAGCCAGGGCGTTTATGACGCCAAGAGCCTCAATGGCGTCTACTTCTTCACGGCTGCCGTGTTGTTCATGATCCTGGCCTATGCCTGGCTCAGGGGCGACGTCGCCGCCGGCGACGACGCAGCCAGCGCCACCGTGCTGCCGATCCGCCGGTCGCAACCGCCGTCGACGCTGCGCACGTTCACATTCAGCTTCGTGATCATCCTCGCGACCGTGTTCTTCGCGCTCGGCGTCATGCTGCCCGCCATTCGCTTTACCACGGTCTTGGTGTGGACCAACCAGCACTCCATCGCCACCATCATCTGGGCGCTCTACAAGAACGAGGAGTTCTTTCTCTGCTTTGTCATCTTCATGTTTTCCATCTTTTTCCCGTTTCTCAAGCTGTTCTACCTGCTCACCCTCGTCACCTCGCCCGACATGCCGGCCGAGTTTCGTGACAAGTCGATCTCAGCCATGGAGTGGCTGGGGCGCTACTCGATGACCGACGTCATGGTGCTGGCGCTGATGATTTTCTACATCAACGCGTCGGGCTACACGGAGGCCTCGGTGCTGCCGGGCATCTACTTCTTTGCGGCGTCTACCTTGATGACGATGCTGGCCTACGGCTGGGCCAACTCGGTTACCCCCGGCGTGCGCGATGCTAAAGGACCGGCCAGTCTGCAGGCACGCCTGGCCGAACTCTCATCCAGCGCGAGGCCACCGCAGAAGCTGGCGTCATGAACGCAAGGGTCCCCTCGCCGGCGCAGCGGAGCGTGTAAGCGCCCCGCCCTCATGCCTTGCCGTCGAGCAGCAGCCGCAGCATACCGACGATTTCCCGCCCACCCGCCGGCTTGGATATCACCGGCGCGCCGCTGCCCGTCGTGAAGTCATCGAGAGCCCGGCCGCTATAGTATAGAAAAGGGACGCGTTTCTCCTTCAGGCGCCGTGCCACCGCGCGACCGGTTTCGTAGCCAAGCCAGTAATCAACCACCGCGGCCGAGCACCGATGCGCGTCGATGGCAGCAAGTGCACTTTCGACGTTGGCGGCCTGCACGACCTGAGCGCCGGCATCCCGCAGCGATGAGCTGAGATCGAGGGCGATCAAAGGCTCGTCCTCAACCACGAGGATGAGCGCACCACCGAGTTTGTCGTGTCGCAAAAGTTCCCCCAGGTCCTGGCCTTCGGCGGCTTGCGCGCCGCGCGGTCGCCCGGCAACCAACATTAAAAACATTCACCATCCAGGCAAGGAAAAGCAACCCCCTGCGACGACAGCCAGAATCGCCGGCGCCTGCGAGCGATAACGGCTTGGGCAGAACCTTTCGGCCGGCGCCGCGTTTCCCCCCCGAAGGGCCCCCGGGCTCGCAAAAGGTGGAGATTTATGATGACGCTCAAGACAGGAGCGAGCGCAATTGCCTTGCTGCTGGCGCTCGGATTGACCCCGGCGCTGGCGCAGACCACGGCACCATCGCCGCAAGCGCCAAAGGCAACGGAAGCGCCGAAAACCCCCGTTACGGGCCAGATCGTAACGCAGGAGGACAACACCATCCTCGCCAAGGACCTGATCGGCCAGACGGTGTATGCGCCGGACAAAACCAAGATCGGCAGCATTAGCGATCTGATCCTCAGCAAGGACGGCAAGAGTGTGCAGGGCTTCGTTATCGGCGTCGGCGGCTTCCTCGGCATCGGTGAGAAGAGCGTGGCCATGAAAATGGACCGTCTACAGATCGGTCAGGACAAGGATGGCCTGCAGCTCACCATGGACGCCAAGAAGGAGGAGCTCGCTAACGCTGCCTCTTTCAAGTCCAAGAAGGACGTCGATGCCGAGCGCCAGTCGGCTGAACGGGCAAGCAACCCGCCGACCGGTCCGCGCCCGACCACGAAGCCATAACGGCCTCGGCGACCACAAAACCACGGCCGGCGAGCCTCTCTCTCGCCGGCCGCTATTGTTCGCCTGCGGTTGCGTCCGCGTCAGCGGCTGTAGAACTCCACCACCAGGTTGGGTTCCATATGCACCGGGAAGGGGACATCGGCGAGACCGGGAACGCGGTTGAGCTTGGCGGTCATTTTGTTGTGGTCGGCCTCGATGTAATCGGGGACATCGCGCTCTGCGCTCTTGATGGCCTCCAGCAGTAGCGTCATCTGCTTGGCCTTTTCCTTCACCTCGATCAGATCGCCGACGCGGCAGCGGTAGCTCGCGATGTTGACGCGCCGGCCGTTCACCGTGACGTGGCCGTGGCTCACGAACTGGCGGGCGGCAAACATGGTGGGGACGAACTTGGCCCGGTAGATAACGGCGTCAAGCCGCCGCTCCAACAGCCCAATCAAATGTTCGGAGGTGGAGCCCTTGAAACGGCGCGCCGTCTGATAGATGCCGTTGAATTGCCGCTCGGTGATATTGGCGTAGTAGCCTTTCAGCTTCTGCTTTGCCCGCAGCTGCTGGCCGTAGTCGGACAGCTTGCCGGCGCGGCGCTCACCGTGCTGACCGGGCCGGCTCTCGCGCTTGTTGATCGGGCTTTTTGGCCGCCCCCAGATGTTTTGGCCCAGGCGCCGATCGATCTTGTGCTTCGCCTGGATACGCTTGGTCATGCTTCGGGTCTCCAAAGTCGCGCAGGAATCGTGATCTCGAATAGCACGCACGCCCTCCTCTACCCGGCTGCTGCCGGATCGACAGGCACCCCGCCCAAGCGGGCTGCCACGGATGTGCAAACGCCAAGAGCGGGCCAAACGGCCCGCCGGCCCTGCCTTATATAGCAAGGGTGTGCCAGGTCAATCGGTCAACCGAGCGCGGCGGCCCTGCCCGTGGGCCTATTTCTTCTGGCTGGCGGGCTTGACCTGGTTGGTTGCCGCCGGCGGGTTGGTCGCCGTGGTGGCGGGCGCTGGCGGGTTGGTCGCCGTGGTGGCTGGCGCCCCCGGGGCTGGCGTCGCCGGCACGTTGGCGGCGACATAGGACTTGATCTGGCTCTCGACCTTCTGTTTTTCCGTATCGGTACAGGTCGGGGCCTTTTCCGGCTTGTCGCTATTGAGGATCACCTCTTTGTCCCCGTCCTTCTCAACCAGCTTGACCTTGCCCGTCAGGGTCATGACCGTAAACAGGTGCAGCTGATTGATGAAGAGAAGCTGCTGGTCGCTCCACTTTCCCTTGGCTTCCTCGCGCTTCATGAAGGTGTGGTAGTTGGCCCGTTGCTCCTCGATCAAATCGCAGACCTGCGCATAGGCCGACAGGCGTGCCACCTTGATGGCCTCGCGCGCCGTGTCCATGGGGACGACAACCTCACTGGGCTTGCTCTTGTCGACCTCGATCACCTTGCCGTCGGGGCTGGTAAACTTGGTGGGCACCAGCGACCAGGCGTACTGCATCAGTGTCAGTACCGACTTGTCGCTCAGCTCCTTGTTCTGTGCCGAGGCCGGCCCACACGCCGCCGCCAGCGCCAACACCGCCCCAATGCCGGCCCTTGCACCATTGCCGATCATTCCGCAGCCCCTGTCTGTCCAGCCCAATTGCAACGTTCTTGTCTCGTTCGCCAACGGCAGTCCCACGCTGCCTAGCGCGTGCGCATCGCTCAATGGGAATCGAGGCATAACTAAGGCGAATTCCGCGGCGTCCGCCGACCGTGCGCGAGCGCCTTTACGATTCCCCGCAGAGTGCGGATTTCCTGCTGCGTTGCCCCCATCCGCGTCAACATGGTGCGCATATTACGCACCATGCTGGGGCGCTTTTCGGGCGAAGAGAAAAAGCCCCGCGCGTCCAGTTCACGCTCGAGATGCTCGAAAAAGCCCATCAGTTCCTCCCTGCCCGCGGGCGATGAACCGCGCAGCCGCAGACCGGCTGCAACCGGCTGCTCGTAGGTGGTGACGCGCCCCAAGGTGCCGTGGCCGGCCCGTTTCATCCATTCGTAGCTCATGAGCAAGGCGGCCTGGGCAAGGTTCAGGGAGGCAAATGCCGGGTTGACGGGGGCCATGATCAGGGCATCGGCATTGGCGATTTCCTCCGTTTCAAGACCATTGCGCTCCGGTCCAAAGACAATGCCACACCGCTGCCCGGCGGCGACGCGCCGGGCCATCTCGGCGATGGCCCCTTCCGGGGTCATGATCGGCTTGGCCAGGTCGCGCTGCCGGGCGGAGGTGGCCGCTACCCAATTGAGGCCCGTCAGCGCGCCGGCAAGGGAGGGATAGGCTTCGGCGCCATCGATGACGAAGTTGGCGCCTGAGGCGGCAATGCGAGCCTTCTCGTTGGGCCAGCCGTCGCGTGGGGCGACGAGGCGCAACTCCTCTAGGCCGAAGTTGGCCATGGCGCGCGCCACCATGCCGATGTTGTCGGCGAGCTGCGGCCGGACCAGGACCAGGACCGGCGCCGAGCGAGGCTCTGGGGGGGCGCCGCTCAGGTTGGCGCGGCGGAGGCCGTGGCGCAGTTTGCGCAGCAGCCGCCGGGCCCAAAACCAATACTCCTCCCCAGCCCAGGTCTTTGCCAATTGGGCCAGGCTTTCGGCCTCCAGCCTTTCGCTGCCGCCACCGACCAAGCGAAGGGTTGAGTGCTTGAAGCCGACCTCGGCAAAGCGAACGACGAAATCATCAAAGGTCTTGATGCCGAGCCGTTCCGTGCGCAACCGGCACCCCGGACAGCTCGCATCTTCCGTGCGACAGCGCTGCTCGGCGCAATAGCTGAGGACGGCTTCCAATGCCGCGCGGTCGAGCCCCGCAAACGCCATCTCACCGAGCCCGCCATCGATGCTCGTGTGATAGCAGCGCTCGACCACGGCCCCAACCGCGAGCTCGGTTCCGGCAATGCGCGGTTCGCCCGCGCTGACCACGACGCCTTTCACCTTCACCTCTGGCGGCTCGATGCCTTGCCCGGCACTCGCCGGGCTTAAACGCGCATTGTAGCGGTCGGGGCGTTGCATGCACATGGGCTGGCGCGGACCCGGCGCGGCGCTTTAGCCCCGTAAAAAGTCGTTGATCAGCCCCGTCACCTCGTCGGTCTTCTAGTGCACCAGCCAGTGGTCGGCACCGGCAATCTTGCGTACTGCAAGGTCATCGCAATCGTCCGGCAGGGTCGCCCAAGACACAGGCAGCAGCGCCTGGTCGTCCATACCCCAGATCAGCGGGTGCGGCATGCGCACGCGCAACTGGTCGGGATCGAGCTTGGGCAGCGCGCCAAGATCGACACGCTCGCCCACTTTGGGCACCAGCAGGGGCGTTGCCCGATAGCAGTTGAGCATGCCCGTCAGGGCACCCGGTGTCGACCAGGCCGCGAGGTAGCCTGCCGCTTTGGCGGGCGTCAGCCAGGGCTGTGGACCGAACCGGCTCAGCATGCCCAGGAGTCTCTGGTAGCGGTTGGCCGACAGGCTTTCCTCGGCCTGCGGGTGGCGCAGCTCATGCATGTAGGCACCCCGCTGGTCCGGCGCCACCGCCTGGAACCGGTCGGCGAAGGCGGCAAGACCTCCTCCCAGGCCCCCGAATATTCCGGAAAAGCCATGCAGGAACAAGATCAGCGGGGCGTCGGCAGCGCCCACGGCGCGCAGGTAAAGGTCGATCCCGTTGAGGCGAACGATGAGTTTACGCATGGCAGCGGTTCCGTGGCGGCGCCTAGGTGCTCGTGGCCATGGCCTCCCCCTCAACGCTGCCCAAAAGCCGTGCCGGTGTCGAGAGTTGTTGGCCACTGCGGCGCCAGCAACCTTTGCCCGGGACCGCACCGGTGCTAAGAGGGCGGCGCTTTGGCGCTAAGCGATTGGAGGGAGCTTCCATGCAGAAGATCAAAGTCAGCGGCACCGTCGTCGAGATGGACGGCGATGAGATGACGCGGATCATCTGGCAGCTCATCAAGGACAAGCTGATCGATCCCTACCTCGAGCTGAACCTTGAATACTACGACCTGGGCATCGAGAATCGCGATAAGACCAACGACCAAGTCACGATCGACGCCGCCAATGCCACTAAAAAGCACGGCGTGGCCGTCAAATGCGCCACCATCACGCCGGACGAGGGGCGCGTCAAAGAGTTCAACCTCAAGGAAATGTGGAAATCGCCCAACGGCACGATCCGCAATATTCTGGGCGGCGTCATTTTCCGTGAGCCCATCATCTGCAAGAACGTGCCGCGGCTAGTTCCCGGCTGGACGCAGCCGTTCGTGATCGGGCGCCACGCCTATGCCGATCAGTATCGCGCCACCGACTTCAAGTTTCCCGGCAAGGGCACAATCACGCTCAAGTTCGTTGGTGACGACGGCAAGGTGATCGAACGCGAGGTCTTCAAATCACCCGGTGCCGGCGTGACCATGGCAATGTACAACCTCGATGACTCGATCCGTGATTTCGCGCGCGCGTCCTTCAACTATGGGCTGGCGCGCAACTACCCCGTCTACCTGTCAACCAAGAACACCATCCTCAAGGTCTACGACGGCCGCTTCAAAGACATTTTCCAGGAGGTGTTCGAGGGCGAGTTCAAAGCCGAATTCGACAACAGGAAACTCACCTACGAGCACCGCCTTATCGACGATATGGTGGCGGCGGCGCTGAAATGGTCCGGCGGCTATGTGTGGGCGTGCAAGAACTACGACGGCGACGTGCAGTCGGACACGGCGGCGCAGGGCTTCGGCTCCCTCGGCCTCATGACCAGCGTCCTGATGACACCCGATGGCGGCGTCGTCGAATCGGAGGCCGCCCACGGCACCGTCACGCGCCACTATCGCCAACACCAACAGGGCAAGGAGACCTCGACCAACTCGATGGCTTCCATCTACGCCTGGACGCGCGGCCTGGCGCACCGTGCCAAGCTCGACAACAACGCCGAGCTCGGCCGTTTTGCGTCCACCTTGGAGAAGGTCTCAATCGACACGGTCGAGGCCGGCGACATGACCAAGGACTTGGCCTTGTTAGTTGGTGATCAGCAGAAGTGGCTGTCGACCACGGCCTTCCTGGACAAGATCGATGCCAATCTCAAAAAGGCCATGGCCACCTAGCCGGCGCAGCGCCTTGCGGCGCTAGCGGGCGCACGCGGGGGCGCGGGAAAGTCGCAAGAGCCTCCGCACGGGCGGCCCGCCGTCTTTGTCCGGTCCAATTCGCGTGGTCTGGACATGACCCAAGCTTGGGTTCAAGCTTGGGGAGCGCACCATGCCAGACCATGCGATGCAGCGGCTGATCTTCGGCCTCGCGTTAATCTGCCCGCTCGTGCTCAGTATCCCTGCCACCGCGCAGAAGCGGGTGGCATTGGTGATCGGCAATTCGGCTTACGTCAACGCCACCGCCCTGGCCAACCCGGCCAATGACGCCAGCGATATCGGCGAGGCGCTGAAGGAGGCGGGTTTCGAGATCATCCTCGGGCTCAATCTGGACAAGCGCGCTTTCGACGCAAAGGTGCGCGAGTTCTCCCATCTGCTGCCGCAGGCGGACAGCGGGGTGCTATTCTATGCCGGCCATGGCGTGCAGGTTTCGGGCCGCAATCACTTGCTTCCGGTCGACGCCCGGCTACAAACGGAGCGCGATCTCGATTTCGAAACCGTCAGTCTCGATTTCATTCTGCGACAGATGGAGCTCGATCGCGAAGGCAAGACCAACATCATTTTTCTCGACGCCTGTCGCGACAATCCGCTGACGCGAAATCTGGCGCGTTCGATGGGCACCCGCTCGGCCAGCATCGGCAGCGGGTTGGCGCAGGTCCAGACCGGTGTCGGCACCTTCATTTCCTACTCGACGCAACCCGGCAACGTTGCGCTCGACGGCCAGGGACGTAACTCACCGTTTACGGCGGCGTTGCTCGAGGGTCTCAAGGAACCGGGACGCAATTTGACCACCGTCATGATCGAGGTGCGCAAACAGGTGCTGGCGACGACGAACGGCAAGCAGGTGCCGTGGGACCACTCCGCCCTGACGGGCGATTTTTATTTTCATCTCGCCGCCGCGCCCGGTGGGCTGCCCAGACTAACCCCCGGGGGCCCCGCGCCGGAAACGGAGGCGATGCAGCAGCGCCTGGAACAACTGGAGCGGGAGTTGGCACGGAGAACCGATCCAAACCGGACGCTGAACTTGGTGAAGCTGGAGCAGCTCAAGGAGCGGGTACGGCAGCTCGATCAGTCGAACCATGCCGATCAGCAACGGATTTTCGATACCTATCGCAAGTATGGACCGGTGAGCGATCCGAACGCGCGAGGGGCACTCAACCGAGAGATCGGCAGCATCCAGTTGCTGATGGCGCGCCGTGGCCAGGAGCAAAAGCAACTGCGTGACGAGATCGCGCAGCTCGAAGCTCAAGCCGGCGCGATGTCCAAGGATGCCGCAAAGTAAAGACCGCGATTTACCACGGCGGGCGGTATTTTGAGCAAGGCTACTGCGGCAGACGCGCCCCTGGCGCCGGCCCCGCCAACGGGCGATGTCGCGCCCGGTAATAGGCCAGTGTACCGCGTCCAGCCAAGCGCACGATCCAGGCCACGGCGACGGCGCCCATTCGCATCACCTCGCGGTCGATGGTGGTGAACCGCCGGCTGTTGGGTTTCGTCGTGGCACCAGCGCGGGCCATCGCAACCCTGGCAAATTTTGGCATGTTAATGCTCCAGCTCATGAACATCGGCCGGCCGCGGAGCGGGAAACGAGCCCGCAACGGCAACCGCCGCCTTGCGTTATTCGCCTCGTAAAACTGCGATCCCCGGCGGCCGTTCCGAGGGGTGCGGCCAAGTCGCCGAGACCGGCATTGAACGGGAACAAAACGGCCAAGTTCACGGTTTGACAGGATCGACGTGAGCCCCCACGCGCGGCGTGTTAGCACCCCAAACCATGAGCCGGACACCTCAAGAATGGGGGTGAGCCATGCTGCAAACGCGTAGCCGAACGGCTCGGGCTGAGATCGCCACGCGCGGCCCATGCCTGGGGCGGCGCGCCGCTGCGGCGACCCGATAAGCTGCCTTCCAATTCGGCAGCCCGCCTGTCTATTGTTCAGGGCGCCTGGTGCGCCCGGCAAGGCTCAGGGGGGCGGAACTCGATGAATCGCTTGGCCGTGACGTGAGCCCGCTTTTGAGGGCGCAAATGCTGGCGCCCTTCCAGCTGCGTAGCTACCGCCTGCAGTGGCCGGCCGACCTTGTGACCTCGTGCGCCTTCGAGATGGAGACGTTGATTCTGGGCTGGTACGTGCTGGTTGCAACGGATTCGGTGCTCCTGCTCACCCTGTTCGGGGCATTGCAGTTCACCGGCACGCTGGTTGCGCCCGTGTTTGGGGTGGCGGGTGACCGCATCGGCCACCGCAACCTGCTCTGCGGCATGCGCATATTCTACACCATCCTGTCCACCACCTTGATGGGTATCGCCTTGGCAGGTACGCCGAGCCCAATGGTCGTACTGATCGTGACGGCCCTCATGGGCTTGGTTCGGCCGTCGGATCTGGGCGTGCGCTCGGCCTTGATTGCCGATTCCATGCCGATGGAGCGGTTGATGCCAGCGCTGGGTATTTCGCGCACGACCTCCGACGTGGCACGCGTGGTGGGCGCGCTTACGGGGGCGGGCCTGTTTGCGACCTTCGGCCTGGGGCCAACCTACATCGTGGTGGCGAGCTTTTATGCCATGGGCTTCATTCTGACCGCGGCCATTGGCAAGACCCCGTCGTCGGGCGCCGATCCAGGCGCGATCGCCGTCGTGCAGCCGCGGCCCTCGCCCTGGAGCGATCTGCGCGCGGGCCTCGCCTACGTCTGGGCGCGACCGCAGCTGCTGGCCGCCATGTGGCTGGCCTTTCTCGTCAATCTGACGGCCTATCCGCTCTCCAGCGGACTGCTGCCCTATGTCGCCCGCGAGATCTACCAGATCGATCAGACTGGGCTCGGATATCTAGCCGCCAGCTTTGCCATGGGCGCCTTGCTGGGCTCGATGGTCGTAAGCCAACGCAGCACCATCCGGCCCGGGCGCGCGATGATCATCGCTACCCTCGCCTGGTACGTCGCCCTTTTGATGTTTGCCAGGGTCGCGCACCCCTTCGGCGGCGTCGCCATGCTCATGCTTGCGGGTTTCGCGCAGAGCTTCTGCATGGTGACGCTGGCCGTAATCCTGCTACGCACGACCAGCGCCGAATTTCGCGGTCGCGTCATGGGCGTGCGCATGCTCGCGATCTACAGCCTACCGATCGGTTTGCCCGTGGCGGGAGCCTTGATCGATCTGGTAGGGTTCCACGCCACCGCCACCCTCTATGCTTGCCTGGGTCTGATGTGCACCCTCATCATTGCGTTCAACTGGCGCAGCGAGCTGTGGCCGGCCGAGGCACCGGCCAATACCCGCCACTGAACCTGGGTCTTGGGTCTCAGCGGCGCGCGGCGAGCCATTGCAGCATAAGGCGGTTGAACGCATCGGCATGCTCGACATTGGGAAAATGCCGGGCGTTGGCGATCTCCTCGTAGCGCCCACCCGGGACGAGCTCGGCAATGCGCTTGTTGCCAGCCGGGGGCGTACCCTGGTCGTCGGAGCCGCAAACCACCAAGGTCGGCACCTTCACCTTGGGCAGGTCCGCGCTGAAGTCGAAATTGAGGATGGCAGCTGCGCAGCCGAGGTAACCCGCCGCCGTGGTGGCACCGATACTGGCATGGATTTGTTTCCAGCGGCCGGGATTGCGGGGCTTGTAGGCGTCCGTGAACCAACGCTCCATGGTAGGATCGGCGAGCGGCGCCACCGAATTGGCGCCCTTGACGGCGGCAATGCGGGGAGCCCAGGCCGCATGCGCCCCGGGGGGCGTTTGCGGCGAGGTATCACACAGCATCGCCGATAGGAGGCGCCGGCCATGCTTGATGGCGAAGGCCTGGCCCAGCATGCCGCCGATCGATAGACCAATGAAATGCACGCGGGTGATGCCGAGGAAATCCAAGGCTTCGGCCGCATCGTCGGCCAGTTGGGTCATCGTATAGTCGCCCGCGACCGGATCGCTGCCGCCGTGGCCGCGCATGTCGAGGCGCAGGACGCGATAGCCGGTAGCCAGCAACGGCGGCAACTGCTCCGCCCACATGCCGCCGTCGGATGCCAACGAGTGGGTAAAGCAGACGACGGACGCGTCCTGTGGCCCCACCAGATCGTAATAAAGATTGCCTGCGGCGCGATTGATCAACATGCCTAAAAGCCTTTCCGGCTGGACGACACGTAACAGCCCCGAGCGACGGCCCGCGCTGGTAGGGCACCCACAAGTTTGTAACCACCTGAGTGTCGGAGACTAGGCCGGCGACGGGTGAGCTGTCCAGGTCGAGGCGCGGCGCGCATGCGGCCGCGCGCTTCGAGCGCGTCTGCGGGGCGCTGCACCAGCGGTGGGCCTAACGGCCCCGCGCCTCACACGAAAACGATCCAGGACGAATGGGCCCCCAAGCCGAGACCGTGACCGGAATAGTCGTCGAGGTCGTAGTTCTGCAATGTGATCGAATTGTTCTCGTCGATCCAGATGATCGTGCCCTCGTCGTCATCTCGGATCTGATTGTTGTTGAGCAACTGCTGCAGCCAATCGAGACTGCTGCCATCGTGAAAATTGAAGATCCTGGAATCGAACACCAAATGGTCGTCATCATCGATGCCACCGCGCCGGAAATCGCGGATGATGTCGTGCCCGATGTCAGTGATGCCTCGACCATCGACCACAGCCACGTCACTGAAGACGAAGGTATCGGAACCTCCTGCGCCGGTCATGACGTTGTCGTTGCGATCGCCTTCGATGATGTCGTTGCCGCACGACCCGACGACGTTCTCGACATCCCGGATCTGCGCGACCGGCGCGCCGTCGTCGCTGCTCAACAAGGAAACCTGAGTGACATCGGATTGCGTGGCACCTGTTGGATCGGTCACGCCGTCGGTGGTCTGATTGAGATGGACCTCGATACCGGAATTTGCGTCCGGCAACTCCAGCCGGCTAAAATCGATGGTGTCGTTTGCATCGCGGCCATCGAAATAGACCGGACCGTTGGTGCCATCGCCGCTCACGATGACGGTATTGTCGGCATCATCACCCCAAATGGCATCGGCGCCACCGGAGGTGACGATGTCCTCGATCGTCGAATGCCCCTCGCTGCCATCTTCCGGCGCGGTCCAGGCCAGCAGTGCGAGGTCGGTGTCTTCGCTCCCGCCAACGGTTGTCACCAATGAGCCGGTCACGGTGGTCAGGTCGCCCGTCTCCGGATCGACCGTTGTGACACTGACGGCCTGACCGAGATCGACCATGATGCCGGTGGCATCGTGCGGCAAGAGAACGGAATCTTCCCCTTCTGCCAGCGCCGCCGCCACGCTTTCCTGCGACCCCAGCGCGCTGAAGTCGGCGGCGTCATGCACGTCGGTGGCGCTGCTGGCCGGATCGCCGCCATGGTAGATGTCGAAACCGTAGCTCGCATCCGGTCCCGTCGAGATATGCCCGGACGCATCGATGCTGGCATCGTCGGCGGCGGTATAGACGAATGTGTTGGCCTCACCATTGCCGATCAGCACGTCGCTGCCGACCGTACCGACGACGGTTTCGACGTGCTCAAGATGCGCGAGCGCGGTATCGACGGCACCGTCGGCCCCGATCGTCCAGGCCTGCACGCTGACCTCGCCAATGGAACTGTCGGCGCTGTGTTCGCTCGAACCGAGATTGACGTAGATGCCGTTGGCCACGACGTCGGCGACTGAGGCAACCTCGGCCCCCGCATGAGCCTCGGCGGCAGGCGCGGACACCTCCGCGGGCGCGGCCGCTTCCGATGGGCCGGCGCTCGCCGCCGTCGCCGCTGCATGCGACCCGCTGCTAGCCGCGGCACCAGTGACGGCCTCGGCAGCCCCTGGCGTCACGTGGCTAAAATCAACGGTATCGTTGCCGCCACGGCCATCGAAGACGCTGACACCATTTTCACCGCCACCAACGGCGACATAGGTATTGTCTGCGGCATCGCCGCGAACGACATCGCTACCGCCCGTGCCGATGATGTCCTCGATCGTGGCGTGCGCCTCACCACCTCCCGGCGGGGCGCTCCAGGCCAGCAAAGCGAGGTCAGTCTGCTCGGCACCACCGATGGTGGACACCAGCGAGCCTGTGACGGTCGCGGCCTCGCCGGTCATGGGATCGACGGTTGTTATCGTCACCGACTGCGCCAGATCGACGGTGATGCCCTTGGCGTCGTGGGGTAGCAGGATCGGCTCGGCGCCCGGCGGCGCCGCCGCGGCGCTGGCCTGCGTCCCGAGCCTGCTGAAATCGGCGGTATCCCCTAAGTCGCCGGCCGCGTCGCTCGGCCCGCCATAGTAGAGGTCGAAACCGTAGCTGGCGCTTTGCCCATCATGGGTACCGTCGGCTGCCGTATAGGTGAACGTATTGGCGTTGGCATTGCCTTTGATGATGTCGTTGCCAATGGTCCCCGCGACATTGTCAATGTTCTCAAGATGAGCGACCGCCGTTGTGGCTTTGCCATTCTCATCGAGTTTCCAGACTTGGACGGTCACGGGACCGCCCGCGGTGGCGACCGTCTCTTTTGTGGCACCGAGGTCTATGAGGAAGCCGTTGGGCGCCGCTGGATCCTGCTTGACTTCATCTCCTGCCCCAGCTTGTTGCGACTTGGCCGGCAGGCCCAAGTCCGTAACCTGGGAGAAGTCAATCGTATTGCCCTGCCCGGTACCGATGAAGATATCGAAATTGCCAGGCCCGGGCGTGCCCGTGAACACGAAGGTGGTCGCCGGAATCGGGCTGACGATGACGTCGCTCACCGGCGTTGCCACCACCAGCTTCTCCAGGGACAGCGGCGCCGAGCCGGCCTTGTCATCGACGACATCGATCTTGAGCACCGACGGGGACGTCGAGGAGCCATGGCGCGCGATCGGCTTCAGCAAGGCATCGGCTGGCGGTTGCGCGAGCGGCGCAAGGGGATCGGCGCCGGCTTCCGCCACCAGACGGTGCTCGGCCATCCCCGCGGGATTTGCGCCACCCTGTGCAGGCGAGGAGCTGTCGGTACTGAGCCTTTCAGGCAGACGTGCGATCTCAAAGGCCTGCGGCGGGCTGATGACCACTGCACCAGCCGCACCGGTTTCGCTGCTCGCCGTATCTTCACCGGCGGGCTCGGCCGAAGGAGCCTGGGCGGCCGCCGCGCTTCCAACCGACTGCTTGAGCGACAAAAGGATACTGGCCAGGATCGACATGCGGTCGAGCTGGCTGATCTCGTTGACCTTCGATGCCGGTGCTATCGGCGATGCTGGCATGCCCGCGGCAGCGCGCGCATTCTTAAGCTTCGAACCTGACTGTATCGACATCGCCTCACTCAATCCCACAGCCAATTCGATCCTGCGGACGGGCCACAGGCAGGCTTATTCGGCGATCCAGCATAAGGTCATCCGGGGCAATAGACAATCGGACGTAAGGGCTGCAATGACGCTCTGACCAAGGTCCCGGGGCGCCACCGGCTTGTTGTAAATACAGAATT
Source organism: Hyphomicrobiaceae bacterium (assembly GCA_035573335.1). Lineage (GTDB taxonomy): Bacteria > Pseudomonadota > Alphaproteobacteria > Rhizobiales > Hyphomicrobiaceae > AWTP1-13. The sequence goes on from DATMZT010000006.1 coordinate 25,468, forward strand.
ATGTCAAAGGCTTGGCTTGGGGCGCCGTGCGGCCGCCCAGGCTAGGGTGCGGTCCGTGCACTGCCCTTTGGTCAGTTGACCTCGGCTGCATCGATGGCGCCAATCTGGGTCTAAGCTTTAGCGCGAGCCCGCCGGAAGGAGCCGGCTTCCCGGGCCGCGGAGACGGGCGGCACCTGATTGCGCCCGTCCGGAGCGCGGTTTTTTTGGCGGGTAACTTGATTTTGCGCCTAAGCTTTCTCGTGGCGGGCAATGCGCGTATTTTCGGCTTGGCCGCGTCCAAAGCGTTTTGCGCTTCTGGTCACACTCAGGACGAAGCGTGCTGCCAATCTTTAAAAAAGTCGGGGTCCGAAACCATGCGTTGCCTAACTGCTGTTCTCCTGGCCGCCCTTTGCCTGGCTTCGGCCTTTAACCAAGCCGCGGCGCAATCCTCTCCCAAGCGCAGCACTTACGAGCGCGAGTTGCTCGGCAAGACCAACGAAGCCACGATCGGGTTGGCGGCGGGCCTTCCTGAAGGCGCCCCGCTGCGGTTTGCCGTCGAACTTGCCCGTGTGGTCGACGATGGCACGAATATGCGGATCCTCCCGATCGTGACGCGCGGGCCGTTCGAGAACGTGCAGGACCTCTTGTATCTCAAGGGTATCGATGCGGCGATCATCTACGGCGATGTCCTCGACCATTTCAAGAACGACCAGAAAATCGGGCAAATCGACAAGCGCATCAATTATTTGATGCATCTTTTCCCATCCGAACTGCACGTTTTCGTGCGTCCGGAAATCAAGAGTTTGGAGGACCTCGCGGGCAAGCCGGTCAACTTTAATACGCGCGGCACGGCTGCCGCCTACTCCGGTCCACTTATCTTCGATCGGCTCGGCATCAAAGTCGATGCGCGTTTTGATCCGCATCCCTCGGCGCTGGCCGAGATTGCCAAGAGCGACAAATATGCGGCGATCGTGTTCGTGACATCAAAGCCGGTCGAACCCTTCGCGCGCCGCAAGTGGCCGGAAGGCTTCAAGTTTCTGCCTGTCCCTCTGACCGAGAAGCTCGAAGAGTACTATCTGCCGGCCCAACTTGAGACCACGGACTATCCGGATCTCATCCCGCAAGGCCAGATTGTGCAAACAATCAGCGTTCCGGCCGTGCTCGCCGTCTACAATTGGCCTTTGCAAAGCGACCGTCACCGCCGCGTGGTGCGCTTTATCGACTACTTGTTCGAGCGTTTACCCAGACTACAAACAGAACCTGGCTTCCATCCCAAATGGCGCGACTTGAACCTTGCCGCCACCGTCCCTGGCTGGCAGCGCTTCGGGGCGATGCAGGACAAGCTCGTTGCATCGGCGGCTGCCGGCACGGATTTCCGTGCCGACGACGCGGCCAAGTTGAAAGAGGCGATCGCGCGGCTGGCCCCGGGCAACGACGCCGAACAAACGAGGTTGCTGCAGCGCTTTTTGCGTTCACAACCCCAGCCTTCTGGAACCCGACGATAGATTGATTGGCAAATAGCCGATGGCACACAGGCACACAGCTCATCGTTACGGCACGCAGCGTTTACGTTCGCGTCTCGTACGCTTTTGCGCGCCAGCGCGCGTCGGCCGCATTGGGGGTGCCGCCATTGCGGTCCTATTTGCTCTTTGTAGCGCGAATGGTCTGGCCGCGGGCAAGCCGGCCATCGTCATCCCGCCTTCGGTACAGGCGCTGTCTCCGTCGGAAGTTGAGTTTGCGGTAAGGGTGGACGATGCCGAGAGCGCTCCGGCAGCAAGCGTAGTCCTCATCTCGGGATTGCCAGCGGATATCACATTCTCTGCCGGCCGCGCCGTCGTGCGCGGAACCTGGGAAGTACCATTGGCCGCGATAGCCGGCCTCAAGGTTAAGGTTCCTGTCGACGTCAAGGGCCGATCCGATCTCGTCATCCTGCTAACGCACAACAGCGAAAAGTACACGGTCGTTCTCGCATCGGCCCGCTCCGCTCTTATCGTCGATGCCGCCCCCGGGCACGCCGAGCATGCAGCTGTTGTTGCTCAGATCGGGGACGCGCGGAAGCCGGCCGAGGCCCGCAAGGGCGAAGAGGAGCGCCAGATCGCGGAAGCCAAGCGCCCCGAGGAAGCAAGGTTCGCCGAGGAGGCAAAAAAGGCCGAGGAGGCGCGCAAGTTGGCCGAAGCCCGCAAGGCCGAAGAGGCGCGCAAATTAGCCGAGGCCAAGCGTGCCGAGGAAGCGCGGCTCGCCGAGGAAACCAAAAAGGCCGAGGAGGCGCGCAAGTTGGCCGAGGCCAAGCGTGCCGAAGAGACGCGGCTCGCCGAGGAGACCAAAAAGGCCGAAGAGGCGCGCAAATTAGCCGAGGCCAAGCGCATCGAGGAAGCAAGGCTCGCGGAGGAGGCCAAAAAAG
>DATMZT010000007.1:0-4331 GCA_035573335.1 Hyphomicrobiaceae bacterium
GCCAAACCGCCGGGCAAGAAGCCCGCAACCTTGTCGTTGCTCTCCGGCGGCGAGCAGTCGCTGACGGCGATGGCCTTAATTTTCGCGGTGTTCCTGACCAACCCATCGCCGATTTGCGTGCTCGATGAGGTCGACGCGCCCCTCGATGATGCCAACGTCGACCGTTTCTGCACCTTGTTGGAGAAAATGGCGGCCGATACGGCGACCCGCTTTCTGGTGATCACCCATCATCCCATGACCATGTCGCGAATGAACCGCCTGTTCGGCGTGACCATGGTGGAAAAGGGCGTCAGCCAGCTGGTTTCGGTCGATCTCGAGACGGCACAGAAGTTCGTGGTGGCCGCCTGAGGCGGCGCCGGCGGCGAGCTGACCCCCCATGGATGTGCTCCTCGACCTCGATGGTACCCTGATCGACCCGGGCGCCGGGCTGATCGCCTCCGTCCAGTATGCCCTCGACCGGCTTGGCCGGCCGGTACCGCCGGCTGCCGACCTCATCGGGATGATCGGGCCGCCCTTGCGCACCTCCTTCCCGAAGCTCCTCGGCGGGACGCATGCGACGGAGGCGGCCATCGCCCACTACCGCGAGCACTATTACAACCGCGGCATGTACGATGCGGTCGTCTATGCGGGCATTCCCGAGGCTCTGGAGCGTTTGCGCGCGGCCGGCTGCCGCCTGCTGGTGGCAACGGCAAAACCACATCACTTTGCCCGTCCGATCCTCGAGCATTTTGCGCTTGCGTCCCACTTTGCCGCCATTCATGGCCCCGAGCTCGATGGCACGCGGGACGCCAAAGCTGACCTGCTCGCCCACATTGTGGCTGAGCACAATCTTGCGGTTTCGACCGCGATCATGGTGGGCGACCGCGCCTTGGACGTGCATGCGGCCAACGCGAACGGCATTGCCAGCATCGGCGCGGCCTGGGGCTATGGTGGGCGTGCCGAGCTTCAGGCCGCGGGTGCGACGGCCATTTGTGCGACGCCCGACGCCCTGGCACCGCTGGTCGCGGCCGTGACCGGCCGCGGCCGCTGAGGCCCGCCGCCTGCCCGGCGCGCGGTCCAATTGTCGCATCGGCGCGTTCGCGCGGCCACCCGACGGGCGTGGCCGCCGCCGTATTCTTGACACTCGCGGGAACCGCTGCTTTAAGGTGCGCGCGCTTTGCTGGGCCCCCGGGGGGAGTCGGGCCGCCTCCCACCGAGGACGTTCTCATGCCAGATGCAGCGGATCGTCGAGGTCCTGGTGAACACCAGATGAGCTCCGAGGAGGCAGCTGCGTTCCAAGGTAGGGTAGCCGAGCTCGGCGACAGGCTCGGCCGGATCAAGGCGCAACGGGATGCCGATGCGCATGCCGACCTCGATGCCGAAATGCGCGGCCGCGGCATGGCCTACGGCATGCGTATGGCCGCGGAGATGGTCGCCGCGGTCGTGGTCGGTGGTGGCATTGGCTGGGGTTTGGACTGGTGGCTCGGCACCAAGCCCTGGTTGTTTTTGCTCTTCTTCCTGTTGGGGTTTGCGGCCGGTGTCCTCAACGTGGTGAGAGGCTACGAGCGCATGCAGAGGGAATTCATGGCGCGCACCGGCGGCCGCATTGGCCAGAGCGTGCCGGACGACGAGGACTGAGGAGCTTAGCGTGGCAGCGCCGAATGCGGGAACCCAAGGCACGGGGATGCCCGACCCGATCCACCAATTCGAGATCCATCGCATCATCCCGATCAAGATCTTTGGTTGGGACGCCTCTTTCACCAATGCGTCCTTGTTCATGCTGCTGGCGGTTTTCCTGATCGCCGGCTTTTTCGTCGTTTCCATGCAGACGCGCTCGCTGGTGCCGAGCCGACTGCAATCGCTGGCCGAGGTCAGCTACGAGTTCGTGGCCAACATGCTGCGCGAGAGCGTCGGCCACGGCGGCATGAAGTATTTTCCTTTCGTCTTCACCATCTTCATCTTCGTGTTCACGGCCAACACTCTAGGCCTGATCCCCGGCTTCTTTACGGTCACCAGCCACATCGTGGTCACCGCGGCGCTGGCCGCCATGGTCTTCGTCACGGTCCTGATCGTCGGCTTCGCCAAAAATGGTGCCAAGTTCCTGAAGCTGTTCGTGCCGCAGGGTGTGCCGATCCTGATCCTGCCGCTGGTCGTGCTGATCGAGATCATCTCCTTCCTGTCGCGCCCGGTGAGCCATTCGGTGCGCCTGTTCGCCAACATGCTGGCGGGTCACATTACGCTCAAGGTTTTCGGGGGCTTCGTGGTGATGCTGTTGGGCGCCGGCGCCTATGCGGCATTGGCGCCGCTGCCGCTCATCATGGCCATCGCCCTCACCGCGCTTGAGGTGCTGGTCGCCTTCCTACAAGCCTACGTGTTCACGATGCTAACCTGTATGTACCTCAACGATGCGCTGCATCCGGGGCACTAGATCGAACGCCTTCGATCGCTAGACGGTTAACTTGCAAAGGAGAAGAAAAGTCCATGGATCCCGCAGCCGCTAAACTCATCGGCGCCGGCCTTGCAGCCATCGGCACCGGTGCTGCCGCGATCGGCGTCGGCAATCTTTTTGGCCAGTTTCTGCAGGGCGCGCTGCGCAATCCGTCGGCCGCCGATGGTCAGTTCGGCCGACTGATCTTTGGCTTCGCCGTTACCGAAGCGTTAGGCATTTTCGCGCTGCTGATTGCCTTTCTGCTGCTCTTCACCTAGGGCCCAGTAGCTGCCAGGATAGACGGCGATGGCGACCAACAGCACAACCGGCACGGCGACCTCGCACGAGGCGGGACATGCCAAGGTGTTCCCGCCACTGGATTCGGGCACCTTTGCCCCGCAGCTCATCTGGCTGGCTCTGAGCTTCGGCTTGCTCTATCTGCTGCTCAAGCGCTTCTATTTGCCGCGCGTCGGCGAGGTGATTGAGGAGCGGCGTGAGCGTATCGAGCGCGACTTGCGGCAGGCGGAGAAGATCAAGGTAGAAACCGCGCAGGCGTTGAGCAACTACGAGCGCGCCTTGGGCGAGGCGCGGGGCAAGGCGCAGGCGATCGTCAAAGGCATGCGCGAAACGCTGTCTGCGGAAATGGAAAAAGAGCGCAGCACGATCGAAACCCAGATCGCCGCCAAGCTGGCCGACGCGGAAGCCCGCATTGCTCAGACCAAGGCCGGCGCCTTGGCCGGTGTCAGCGAGATCGCCGGCGAGCTTGCCGGGGCCATCGTTGCGCGATTGAGCGGTCGCGAAGTGAGCAAGGACGAGGTCGCCAAGGCTCTGGTCAACCGGCAGGCGGCCGAATAGGAGGCGCGGCGATGTTTTTCCTGGCCGAGTTTTGGGTCGCCGTGGCCTTCGTGGCGTTTTTGGCGGTGCTCGTCTACTACAAGGTGCCGGGGCTGATCGGCAAGGCGCTGGACGATCGCGCCGAGGCCATCCGCAAAGAGCTCGACGAGGCGCGGCGCGTGCGCGAGGAAGCGCAAGTTCTGCTCGCCGACTATCAGCGCAAGCATCGCTCGGTCGGCGAGGAAGCCGAAGCCATCGTCGCCCAGGCGCGGCAAGAGGCGGAGGCATTTGCCCAGGAGACGCGGCGCAACCTCAAGGAGACCTTGGAGCGACGCACCAAGCTGGCCGAGGAAAAGATTGCCCGCGCCGAAGGCCAAGCCATTGACGAGGTGCGCGCGGCGGCTGTCGATTTGGCCATTGCGGCGGCCGAAAAGATCCTGCGCGAAAAGGCGAGCGGGGCCGCCGGTACGGCGCTGATCGACCAAAGCATTCGCGACCTCAAGTCTCGCCTGAACTGACCGCCGCCTCAGTCAGCGCCCCTTCCGCCCAGCCGATTGCGGGCAGGGCGGGGCTGCAGCTTGGCCCGCGCAAACCGCCGCTAGTTGTTGGCCGGCTCGTCGATCGATTGGCGGGCCAGCGCCAGGGCCTCGCGCACGATGGCTTCCTCGCCGATGTGGTTGGCAAGCAGCAGCACCAGGCGCGCGTTGAGGGCCATGCTCTCCCTTTCACTCAAGTCGGCGTGGGCATCGAGGATGGCGGCATAAAGGCCGTCGGGATCTTTCAGGTTTGGCTCGCGCTTGAGAGGCATCCCCTGCTCCCTTCCCGTTCATGGCGATCGCCCAGTGCGCAGCCGCTGGCCCGCTCCGCCGCGCGCTCCAACGCAGCCGCGTCGAGCCTGCGCCAGCGGGCAGCCACGTGCTGGTCCGGTCGGAACAGATAATAGGCGGGTGCGCGCTCGGCGCCATAGCGACGGCAGGCGATCTCGTCGCTTACCACGAGGATTTTGACAGGTATGGCCCCCTCGGCAAGCCGCCGCTTGGCGCGGGCCAGGTCGTCTGCGGTCGCGTGCTGGCGGGCAAAGCAAACGCCG
>DATMZT010000008.1:0-20781 GCA_035573335.1 Hyphomicrobiaceae bacterium
CGCCACACCCCGCGAGCCAGCCAGCGCACCGCTCCGAGCCCGCCCCGGCGTCGGCGCCGCCCGGTAGGCTTCAAGGAGGGCCGCATTCCAGCGGGCACGATCGATGCCCCAACCCTTGCGGGCGGCGTACTTCCAGCGTTGCAGGCGGCGGACGAGGCCACCGTCCCGCGCGGCGCGCACCGCCTGCAGCCAGGCCTCGAGGTCCGCCGCGTGGTCGGCCCAGTGCACGCGCCGCCAGCGCTTGCCGGCGGCGAGCCACTCCGAAAAATGATTGAGAATGAAGGGGCGAAAGGTCGCCCGGTTGCGCGCATAGAGCCGTGGTCCCCAAAACCAGGTGAGACCCGGAAACAGCGGATCGCGGCGAAGGCCTTCCAAGTGGTCGCGCAGACGGCCATTGTCGGGTTGGCTCTCGAGCAGTTGCTCGATGGCTTTACGCAACTGCTTTTCGTCCATCGGGTCCGGCACCCCGTTGCACGCGTTAAAGGCGCATACTGGGGAACGCTAGCAGAGGAAGTTCGGCAGAATTTGTCGGCGCCTTGCCTGTGCCGCCCGCTGCGGCCGGGCGTGCCCAAATCGCCACACCCCGCGAGCCAGCCAGCGCACCGCTCCGAGCCCGCCCCGGCGTCGGCGCAGCGGTGGTTGGCCCGCAATCCTATCTTAGCCGTTGCTCTCGATGGCGCCAGCCGCCCCGTTCAGCACCACGAATTGCTTGAGCGTTTCGACCGTCGCCTTGGGATCGCGCCGATCCGAGATGCTGCGGAAGCGGACTTGCATGCGCGCACGCTCGAGGTCGACCACGACATAGCCGCGGTGGCGACTTTCGAAATAGCGCACGTGAGGGTTCTCGGGCAGGAGCTCGGCAATCAGACCGTAGGGCGGCGGGTCGGAAGTGATGGACGTCCCCACGAATTCCGTTGCCACGGTTGGCGAGCGCGGATCCTCGAAGTCCTGCTTGAGGTCGGTCGTCCAGAAGGAATGGATGTCGCCGCCGATCACCACCGGGTTGGCCACACGGCTGGCCGCCATGGCCTCGAGAAGACGCTGGCGCGCCGCGGGATAGCCATCCCAACCGTCCGTCCAAAAACCGACCTCGCCGGCCCGGCTCTTCTGGCGCAGCTGCGCCATCAGCTGGCCTTGTGCCAGCACGTTCCAGGCCGTCTCGGCCCGCTTGAAACCCTCAAACAGCCACTTTTCCTGCTCCTCGCCGAGTAACGTGCGCTGAGCCTCGAGACGTTCGGTGCAGCTCGGCGGCGCCACATGGCCGCGCCGCGATGGGGGCACCTCGCAGGGTTGCTTGGAGCGATACTGGCGGCCATCCAGCATTGAGAATGATACGAGATCACCGAACGGGACCCGGCCGTAGAGACGCAACGCATGGGGCTCGGCGGAGGGCCGCGGCCGCAGCGGCATGTGTTCCCAGTAGGCCTGGTAGGCGGCCGCGCGCCGGGCCAAAAAGGCCGTGGGTTCCACGCGCATGTCCTGCGACCATTGATTGGCGTAATCGTTCTCGACCTCATGGTCGTCCCAGGTCACCAGACACGGCGCGGCAGCGTGCAGCGCCTTCAGATCGGGGTCGGTGCGGTAAAGCGCGTACCGGTTGCGATAGCCCGCAAGATCGGTGGCGGTCGGGCCATCGTGCGGGCGCAAAATGCGGCTCGCAGAGGCGGAGGCGGCGGCAATCGTATACTCGTAAATGTAGTCGCCCAGGAAAATGACGAGGTCGGGCTGCTCCTCGACCATGTGCCGATAGGCGCTGAAATAGCCCAATTGCCAATTCGAGCAGGAGGCGAAGGCAAACCGCAAGTGGTCGAGCCGATCCGCCGGCGACGGCGTCGTGCGCGCGCGGCCGATCGGGCTCTGCTCGCCCAAGGCCGTAAAGCGATACCAATAGGGCCGGTTGGGTTCGAGCCCGCTGACCTCGACGTGCACGCAATGGGCCGACCGCCGCTGGGCCTCGACCGTGCCCTGGCGCACGACCCGGCGCATGGCCTCATCGCCAGCCACCTCCCAACGCACCGGCACCGGCTCGGACATGCCGCCAAAGCCGTCGGTGGCGAGCGGCTCGCGCGCCAGGCGCGTCCATAGCACAAAGCCATCGGGCGACGGTTCGCCGACCGCCACCCCCAGGGTAAAGGGATCGCCGCTCCCAGCCGCCGCCCAATGCGGCGCCGTGAGCAGCCCGACGGCAAAGGCACTCGAGGAGGCAAGCAGCCGCCGACGCGTCAGCCGGGGACGGCAGAGTGGCCTGTCGACAGGCAAAGCGAGGCGCTGCATCGGCTCAACGCTGGCTCCCAACCTCGCAGCACGCGGCCCTTCGCGGTCGGCCGCGCGGGTCACTCTCGGCTTGCCGCCGTCGCGATCCTTGCTCCCCACGCGATTCTTGCCCCCGTGCCCGCCTGTGCCCGCCTGTGCCTTGAGCCTTCTAGGCGATGGGCCGCTGGGCTGGAACTTAAAAGTGCGCAACCCTGGTCAGCCCCGGCCTTTCACCGGGCCTCTTCTCTCCCTCAAGGTCTGGGTGCCGCCAGCACCATGATTTTGTAGTCCGCGATCGGCTGGCCCTGGTCGCGGCGCGTCAGGCTGCCCAGGGGCACGACCGAAGCAAAGCGCTCAGCGAGCCCGACCGGCAACGGTCGCCGCATGAGTTCGACATAAAGCGCAGGGCAGCCAACCGTCGCCGCGTCCATGGGCGGCAGGTGCGCGTAGCGCAAAGGGTCATTGAGCGGCAGCACGGGCACGGCCGAGGGCAGGTGATAGGCCAATTGCGCCGTGATGGTGTAGTGCGAGGTCGCCACGCTGCAGGCGCCGTGCGCCAGGCGCAAGCGGTCGATCTCCGCGGCAAAGCCTCGCCACCCCCGCATCTGGTTGGTGGGATCTTTGGCCATGAACACCAGCGGGCGAACGGCGTGCAGGCATAGAAGCCCCGACAGCAAGAAACCGAGCGCCAGCGCCGCGGCGGCAAGACGGGGCATGCGGTCGACGCCCGTTCGCGGCCACCGCGCGCTGGCGGCGATGGCCGCGGCGGCCGCCAGTGAGGGATAGAGCGGCGCCAGCCAGTTGGGCTGCACCCGGGCGTGCAGCGCGTGCAGCAGAAAATAGCCGAGCAGGGGCAGCAGGCTGGTGGCCAGCAGTGCGCTCGCCTGATCGCGGCGCCTGACCGCGGCGGCAACGACGGACCCCAAACCGACAAGCGCGAGGGCGGCAATGATGGGGCTGGCCAAACTCAAGAAGCTGCCCGCCATTTCCAACAGATAGGTCGGCGCAAAGGCCTCATCGCGGACCACGCGGCCGAACTGTTTGCCGAACGAGGCCCAGTCATGCTGCCGGTTCCAAACCACGATCGGCAGGCTGAGAAGCGCGCTGATGGCGCCGCCGGCCCACAGTTGCCAACAGGAAAACCAGCGCCAGTTCTCACGCAGGCCGACCAGCCAAAGCAGAATGCCGGCGCCGACGAAAAGGTTGGTGTACTTGGACAACAGGCCAAGCCCGGCAAAGAGGCCCACGGCCAGCCACCAGTTCGGATTGCGTGAGGTGTAAAGTTCGGCCAAAGCCCAACCCGTCAGGCCCCAGAACAGTACCGAGGGCAGGTCCGGCGTGATGATGATCCCACCGACGGTGAGCAACGGCATGGCGAGCGCAAACAGGACGGCGCGCCGCGCCACCTCGGCGCCGAACAAAAGCCAGACCGTGCGCCACAGCAGCAATGGGCCCACGAGGCTCGTCAACACCGCGGCGAGCCTGATACCCAAGGAGGTGTCGCCGAGGATGTGCCGGCCGGCCGCGATCAGCCAGGCCACCATGGGCGGGTGATCGAGATAGGACAGCGCCGGCGCCAGCGCCCAGAGCCGATAGTAGGCCTCGTCGTCGCTGAGATCGACGGTTGCCGCAACGGCGCCGCGCAGCAGGGCCAGCAGCACAATGGCGCCCAGCACGGAGCCGGCCGGGAGCCAGCTCGCAGCGGACCTGATGCCGCGCGGCGGCTCTTCAGCGCTGGCGCCAGGTGAATGTAGAACTTGCGACGTAATTGAAGACACCTCCCATCAGGGCGCCCGCCGTGCCCGCCAACCACCAGGTCGGATGCTCGCCATAAATCCAGCTCGCCACGCCGACGTTGGCCACGGCACCGACGCTGCACACGGCATAGAAAGACAACAGGCCCTTGAGGACGCCCACGCCCTTCAGGCGGCGATCGCGATAGGTCAAGAGATTGTTGAGAAAGAAATTCCAGGTCATGGCGACGTAGGCGGCGCCGGCCTGGGCGAGGTCGAAGCCGACCTGCGGCAGGCCCAGTGCACTCTTGAGCGCTAGGAGATGCACCCCCAGGCCGCTGACGCCAACCAGCATGAAGAGCAAAAACCGCGTCGACACCACGTCGCCGGAGACCTTGGCCAGCAACAGACCGGCGTATTCGAACACAACCACGCCGTCGAGCTTCGATTGCCCGTATCGGCGTGGGCGAAAACTATAGGCCACCTCCCCGATGCGGAGGGGCCGTTGTTGTGAGGCAACGATATCGAGCAGCAGCTTGAAGCCCTGCGTCGACAGGCGCGGGGCGATGGCCTCGAAAGTTTCCTGGCGGATCAAAAAAAATCCGCTCATGGGATCGCTGAGCGTCACCCCGGTCAATCGTCGCGCCAAATTTGTCGCCAGGCGACTGCCCCACTTGCGGACGGCGGAAAGACCCGTCGCCACCACGCCGTCCTGCGTCCGACGCGTGCCCACCACAAGGTCGGCGCCGGCGCGAAACTGCTCGAGCATTTGGGCCAAGCACTTTTCATCGTGCTGCAAATCCGCATCCATGACGGCGATGGCCGGCGCCGAGGCTGCCAGCATCCCCTCGATGCAGGCGCCCGCCAGGCCGCGGCGGCCGATCCGACGCAGACAGCGGACCCTGGGATCGCGCCGGGCCAGGCGGCGCGCCGTGGCAATGGTGCCATCGGCGCTGTCGTCATCGACAAAAATCACCTCCCAACGTATGTCCTCAAGCGCGCGCCCGAGCTGCAAAACGAGCAGCGGCACGTTGCCGTTCTCGTTCAGGGTCGGCACCACGATGCAAAGCTCGGGCGGCGTCCATGCCTCTGTGGCGGGAACCGCCACGGCGTCGCGCGGCAGGATTGCCTCTTGCATTCTCCCCCGTTGCTCTTTGGCCTTGACCTCGCCCGCTGGCGGCGGCCGGACGCTCGCAATCGACGATTGCGGGAAGATGAAGCTTGCGTGACAGAACCGTGAACATGACAGAGCTGTGGCAGCGAGGACCGCGCCGTTGGCCGGCGCCCTCCTTAAGTCGCGGCGTCACCTCATGATCCTCGAGCGGCAAATGCTCCCCTTTCCTTTGTGTACGGATTTTCTCCTGAGGCGCCGGTGCAACAAGCCCGCTGCTGTCACCAAACCGTCCTGAAACCCGTACGTTGCCTTCACACCCCTCGCCCAATTTGCCCTCGGGGACGCGTAGCAAATGGGGGGCAACAGATGTCAGTCGCCGTTGGTGCCTTCGCCAATTCCGAGCGTAAGTGGTGGCACAATGTCTGGAGTTGCTACCTTTCGCTGGCGCTGGCCGCCGGTGCAGTGCTCGTCGCTTTTCCCGAGATTGACCTCTGGATCGCGCACGCAACCTATACCCCGGGGACGGGCTTTATCGGTTGGCGGCTCGGTTGGCTCGGCGTCGTGCGCGCGACCTTCATCGTGTTTTATTTCTCGTGCCTGGCTGTTTCGCTCGCCTGTTGGCTCGCCACCCGCACGGGCTACGCACGCTATTTTGGCTACCGGCAGTGGCGGTTTTTGTGCGTGTGCCTCGTTGTTGGGCCGGGCTTGCTCGCCAACGTCGGCTTCAAGGATCAATGGGGCCGGGCGAGGCCCAAGCACATCGTTGCCTTCGGCGGCAGCAAACTCTTCACGCCGGCGCTGCTGCCGACCAACCAGTGCAAGCGGAATTGCTCTTTTGTCAGCGGCGAGGCCTCCTCGGTGTTTGCCCCCTTCTATGCCGTCGCGGCCATTGCACCCCAGTGGACGGCACCGCTGGTCGTCGCCGGCACGGTGGCGGGCCTCGCGGCCGGCATCGTTCGCATTGCCCAGGGGGCACACTTTTTGAGCGACGTCGTGTTCGCGGGATTGTTCATGGGGCTGATGGCGATCGTCCTCCACCGCGTCATGTTTGCCCCCCCCGGCTCCTGGCTGGCGGGCTCCCGGCTGGCAGGCTCCTGGCTGGTAGGCTCGTGGGGCTCGGCGCTGCGCCGGCGCTGGAGGCAGCGAGCCTCCAGTGCGTGACGGCCAGGCGGCGCTGAACCACAAAGGCGAAGATTGAAACGCTGCGCTCACCACGCTTGCGTGGCAAGCCAGCCCGGATAGTCGCTTGCCCGTGCCGCCGGCAGCGGCGGGGGAGCGCGGCGCTGCACGAGGGCCACCGTGGCGGTAAGATCGTCCTCGACCGCATCGAAGGCGCCGAAGGCTTCGAAGCCGACCGTCCACCAGGGCGTGCCATCGGGCCCCTCCAGCAGCGTCAACTCGAGGTCGCAACCCGAGCGTCGCTCGGTACTCTCGGTCGCGGCCAATTCCCTAACCGCGCCGCCGCCGACCTCAAACTTTCGCATCCAGCGCTGCTTGGCGACTTTGATCAGGCGACCCTCATCGAGCGCAAAGGCCGCCGACCACTTGCCCCACAGGCCGACGGGACAGACACAGCCGGCGAGCGCGAGCATCGTCGGGCGGGTGCTGATCAGGCCTTTGATCTCGACGCCTTGGCTGCCGCCCCGCCGTTTGATACCGAGCGTGGTCTGCGCAGGGTCACGCAGATACTCATCGATGCGGCTTTTGCTGTCACTGGCGCCGCCCCACGACGGCCCGGCAGCCCGGAACCAGGCCGCAAAGCTCGGCGGTGGGTGTCCCGCCCAAAACCAGCGTATCTCTGCGGTCATTCGCATGGCAGATCACAGCCACCAGCAGCGCTCGGGGCGCGCGCGCGCGCGCGCGGGCCGCGGCTCACGTCCAAAATCGCGACGTGCGTCGCAACGCCCGCCAGGCCGGAAGGGCGCCGCGCCACACGTGCTCGGCTTCCGCCTCATGGCGTCCCAGAGTGTAGCTTGCCGCTCTGGCCACATCGCTGCTGGGTGCGGGCTGCGTGCCGATCTCGATCAGTCTTGCTGCCATGCGCACGTCATTGATGTAACCAAACACGTCTTGCAGGGCCCTGAGCTGCCTAATGAAGGCTTCGCTTTTGGCGGTTGAGAACAAAGGCGCGAAGAACTCCGCCTGGTAGCGCATTTTTTTCAAGGCTTTGCGCATCTGATGGCGCTGTTCGCCGTTCAACCGGTCGATATTGGCGCCGTACCTGGCGGACTTTTTCCAGGCCTTGCGCAAGACCTTGCGGGCAACCTTTTTAATGGGGCGGACAAGCCGTTCGTTTTCTTCAAGCGTGCGCGGCCACAGGGTCAAGTAAAGCTGCAAGCGCGTCCACACGGGCCCCTGCAACCGAGCCCTGACCTCCTCGCGTTTGGCGCGACGATAGCGCGTCAATGCCGCATGCAGGTCGGCAAATCCGCTTTTGTCGGACGCCGTCGCCTGGATCGGGGCATAGATTGCCGAAATCAACACATCGGCGTCGCGCAAGGCCCCCACCGAGCTGCCCACCTCGCGGGCGGCGCGCTCGAAGGCGGTCAACGAATCGGAGACGGCTAATCCTCGCAGTGCATTGAGCGCACTGCGCAAGCGGCGCAGCCCGATGCGCAATTGATGCGCTGCATGGGGATCGTCGGTCTCCAGCAAGGCCGCGCGATTGACCAGAATTTGCTGGCTGGCGGAGGCCAGAATGGCCGCGAAGGCCTCGGCGCTCGTGTCCTTGCCGCGGATGTGAACCGGGCGGCTTTTCTCGGGCTCAGGGCTGCTAGGCGTCTTTTCCAGCACCAGCCGGTAGCCGCGCTCGGCCTTGCTGCGGGTGCCCAATGTGAGCTCCTGGCCCGCCAACAACTTCTCGGCAGCCAGCAACAGCCCCTCCACACTCCCCGCCTTCAGTTCGAGCTCTGCCTCACGGAGTTCGGCCCGGGCCTCTTGCGTGCGCAGCTCCCCGGCGTCGACCGCCAGCTCGACCTCGCTGCCACTCGCCCTAATCTGGCGCGTCGTGCGCTCAACGACGGTCTCGAAGACCGGCCCCAGCGATGTCCCCTTCAGCGCCTTTGCCACGCTGCGCTTGAGCTTTTTGTCGGCAATCTTGTCGACGTTGGGGTGGTCGGTGGCGAGCAGCACCTCGAGCTCCCGGGGATTGGAGACGCCCTGGGTCACGTGCTGATCGGCTTTGACCGTTTGCAGCCAGCCGCCATTGTGGCTGCGCAGCCGCAGCGATATCCCAGCCTCGCGCAGGCCAAGCGTCGGGGTGTCGAAGTAGATCGTCCGCAGCCGTTGCGTGCTGGCCGGCCCAACGCTCAAATCCACCTCGGGGAGCTCGCCGGCCAAGCGTTTGATGGCGCCGGCGCTCAGCTCCACCTTCAGCTCCAGTTCCCTTTGCATGCTACCCACTCGCCGCGAGGTTTTTTTTAGAAAGAATTTGCGCGTCCGGTTGGACCGTTGGTCTGTAAACGTCGTGCAATCGTGAGAGTTCGCCTGATTCTGGGAACTTGAGCGCGAGGTGTTGTCACACGCCTGTCAATCGCCCGCGCTATCGAAACCAGGCTCTGTCTAACCGCTTTGCGCACATTATAGTTTCGCGGAGCGGTGTTCTATACTGGCGTCAACGCGAAACATTTTCAAATCCTCTCAAATTGGGCGTGCGCACTCGCCCCGCTGACGGCGGGGCTTTATTTTTTGCCCGCTGTCACGACCATGTCAGATATGGATGCTAGCAAGATCATCTTTCTCTAGCCGATTGAAACTTGGCCGCGCCACCGCGCGGCCTTTTGTTTTTTGTGCCGCGCGCTTAAACTGACGGCCGAGGGTTGGGTCAAACCTGCGGCTTATCTCAAGGACCGCTGCTATGATCCATCGTCCTGACGATCTCACTCAACGCTGCGAAGCCGAAGCGCGCGAAATCGTCCAAGCGTCGAATTCCCATCTGCACGCCTATGTGCGCCGCGGCATCATGGAGCGCTGGCTCAGCACTGTCGTGCGCTATTTGAATGCGCTGGAAAGCCAGCCGGCGACGCGCGATCTGGCGCGGCGCGCGCTGCAACGCCTGGGATTTCCAAGCGCGTAGGATCGCGCGCCGCGCCTACCGCACCCCGCAATCGCGCCTCGCAAAGAGGACCTCGCCAAGGAATAAAAGGCATGAGCAGGCGTTATCCGCCCACGTGCCTGGGTGAGAGCTGGGCCATGACCGGGGGCTCGTGAGAGGGCGAGCTCCCGGGCTTTTTTTGCCGCACCTTTCATGCCAGCACCGTCGCCCCTTTGCCGGCGCGCCGCCCCCAACACCGACCCCGCTACCACCCATGGTCCGTTGGCGCAGGGGGAGTTTGGTCAGGCTCATTGCGGGATTTTGTCCGTGTTGCAACGTTGTGGACGCCTGGTGATCGATGGCCACCATCGCCGTTGCCCCTAGTGCAGGGAACGCTCGTCGAGCTCCAGGGTCGCAAGGCGCCGCTCAAGTCGCCGGATCTGCCAGCGCACGATGGCCCGCCACAGCCTCGCCGCGGCGCGCTGGGCTGGCTGACAGGGTGAGCCCGCAAAGCCGCCACCCGTTGAACCGCATCTAGGGTCCCAGTGATCGGTAGCCAAGTGCATGAGCCTGCTCATGGTCTTTCCCGAGGGGTTTTTGCTGTCTTGCCAAAGGCGCGAACACGGCTCAGATCGCACGCGTGGTCGGCGCCGATGGGCCGCGCATTAATGCCGCCAAGGGCTGTACCGACAAGCGAAGAATAGTCATGCTTTGCCCAAATTCGGCTCATGCATGCCGCGCAAACTCCACTGCCGCCAGGATGTTACCGGCTCAAATGCCGTCTGGAGATGACAATGCGTCGCCTGCCCCCCCTGGAAACGTTGCGTGTCTTTGAAGCAGCCGAGCGTCATAAAAGCTTCAAGGAGGCGGGCGACGAGCTTGGCGTGACGGCCAGCGCCATCAGTCACCGGGTCGCCACCCTCGAGGAAGAACTCGCCACCACGCTGTTCGTGCGCCACACGCGTCGCATCGAGGTGACGCCGGAAGGCGAACGACTGGCCGCCGGCGTTCGCCGTGGGCTGCTCGAGTTTCGTCACGCGGTGGCCAGCATCAATCGCCGCGACGGCACCCAGATCCGCATTACCGGCATTCCCTCGCACGTCACCCGCTGGCTCGCCCCCCGCCTGCACCGCTTCCGAGCGGCGCACCCGGAGTTCGAGCTGCACATCACGGCCGACCTGGCATTGGCCGATTTGCGCCAGAAAACCTTCGATGTGGCGCTCCGCTTCGGCAGCGGCGTCTATCCCGGGCTGCACGCCGAACACCTGATGGACGACGCGATCTTTCCCGTGGCGAGTCCGCGCTATCTGACCGAAGAGTTTCCCATCACGCGCGCCAGCGACCTGCTGTCGATGACGCGCATTCTTGATGTCACCGCCGAAAACGATGAGAGCGGCACCAATTGGCGCACGTGGTTTCAGCACCACGAGTTGCCCATGGGAGACATCGATCGCGGCATGCGCTTCAACGGCGCGCTGATCGCGCTCGAAGCCGCCGCCGGTGGGCTCGGCGTGGCGATCGCGCGCAAGACCTTGGTGACCGAAGAAATTCGCAGCGGCCGCCTGGTCCAAGTCCTCCCCGGTGAGATCAAGACGAATTGGCAGCACTATGCCCTGGCGCTCCCGGAAACGGCGGATTGGCCGCCGCTACGCGCCTTCGTCGGCTGGCTTCGCGCCGAGGCGCGCGACGGCTAACGCCAAGCGCTCCCCTGCCCGGAAACCGTCGCGGCGCCGGGCGCCACCAGCACCGTCCGTCGCCGGCACGCGCAAAGCCTGTCGCTACTTGTCGGCAGACCGTGACGGCTCGACCAGCGGCACCCCGACGTTCAATTTCAAGGTCAGGCTGGGCGTGGCCTCGGTTAATCCAACAAATAGGCCCACGTCGGGGGTGATGGTCAGATGCTCGCCAAGTTTGATGGTGGCGAACAGCGCGGGTCCCAGCCGGTGTTGCTGCTCGGCCAAGGGCCCAGGATCGCCCAGGTTCTCGATCAGGCCAAAGCCTTCAACGCCGATGGCGAGCGTGTCATTGAGCGCGTATTTGACGTTCCAGCCATAGTTGAGGGCGATACCCTCGATGCGGTTGCGCCCGAACGTCTTTTCCAAAAAGGGATTGGCCGTAAAGGCAAGCTTATCGCCTTTGAGGGTGACAATCGGTCCGAACTCGCTGGAGTTGGTGGCTGCCGGATCGGTGGCGACCTCCACCGAGGTAAACCAACCCAACCCCAGTCCGCCCTGTTTGGGCACCGGCCGAAACACCCAAATGTTCTCGACGGCAGACCTGGCAAGGCGAAAATCTTGATCCAGCGGGTTCTCGAGCTTGAGCAAACCCGACAGGCGCCAGGCGTCGCTCACGCCATAGTCGAGGCTCAGATCGTGCGCGCTGCGATTGTCGTCGCGGCGCCGGATCCCCCCGTGCACCGTGTTGTCGCTGGCGGCCTCGAGCGCACCCCCCGTCACATCGAGCCGCTTGACATCGAAGGTTTGCGCCAGGGCCGCGGCCGGCAGCAGCAGGATGCCGCCGATGCCGGCGGCAACCATGCTTTTCCCCGCGCCCCGAATCATCGCGCCTTCCGCCAGCCGCAGCACCGCGGCCCTATCCGCTTTGCCCGCTCCGGGCAACGGCGCCCGCGCCACGCTTGCAGTTGCATCTTTCGCTTCGGTCCGAAATCGCCAGGTTCAGCGGCGCGGTCTGCGCCACCAGACCGCCAGCAAGCTCCGCAAGCGCAGGCGCCAGCCGACTTTCTCATCGGAAAGCGCATCCAGGAACTCGGAGAGGCGACGCGATTTTGCAACTGTATAGAACGTCAACAGAATGGTCGGCACGAACACGGTCAGAAAGATCACGAGCTTGATTGCTCCGCCCTCCTCGGAGTGCGAGAACAGGTTCATGCCTAAAAACCCCGTGGCCACCGTGCCGATCAGGCCGAAGGTGGTGACGACGGTCAGCCGCATCATCGTCTCGTTCTGTCGACGCGCGGCTTCCGCCTCGAGGTACTGGCTCATGTCCTGCACCTCCTCGCGCACGTCGGTGTAGAGCTGGTCCACTTCCAGGTGCTGACGACACATGTTGAAGAGGTGCTGCGCTTGTTCGTGATGGCTGACTTCGTGAAACCAGTAGCGGTGCGTAAAGCGCAAGAAGGTCTCAAGCGCAAGGCGCGTATCGGCGCGGAATTTCAGGACCGCCGCGGCGTCACGCACGTCGAGCCGATTGACGGCTTCGGCCAGGCGGTCGGAGAACATCAGCAGGGCAGCCTTATGGAAATGCGCAATCAGGAACACCAGGAAGTGCTGGTGTCGGAAGGCGCCCAGCGTCCCGCGCTCCAGGTGCGTGAAGGATGGATCGGCGGCATTGCCGATCACCACCATGGCGTGCCCACAGGTCATATAGCGCGTGCCCGACCAATTCTGCCCCTGGCAACTGGCGTGCAGCCGGTCGTAGCAGTAGCGGCTCTCGAAGTCGGCCAGCTGCTGTGCGCTCAAGGGCAAGGTGCCGCCGTCGCCCGGCCCCAAGGTGAGGGCGAGCCGCACGCAATCGGCGCGGGCGACGCGCTCGACGCCTTCGAGCGCAAGATAGGCCATCATCGGCATGCGGTAATATTCGAGAAGGCGGTAGCGCAGCAGCCCTTTGTCGTCGGAGTAGTGCGGCACCAACGGCCGCAGCAAAAACTCCCAGTGCGCGGCGATGCAAGGCGAGCGGTGCTGGCAGACAAAGGCCAGGAACTTGTTGCGGTTCTCATAGTCCGATCGACTGAGCACGCTGCCGTCCGCTGCCAACCACTCGACGAGCACCGGGCAATGGCCGGCATTGCCGTCCGCCTCCCAATAGGCCGGATAAGCCCGACCCATGCGGAACATCGCATCCTGCGCCGCCGCCAAGGAGATGTCGTTGCAGGAAACTTCCAGCGCCAGTGCGGCCAGGTCGATGTCGTAGAAGAAATAGAGGTCGACGTGGGCAATTTTGAAAATGATCGGTGCCGCGCCGGCCGTCAGCGTGACGCGGACGGCCGCAATGTCGCAGCGCCGTAGCACCCGGATCGGGCTTTCGCCGTAGCCCGTGCCCACCGCCTTGCCCAGGCCCTGCCCATACAAAAAACGCTGCACCGGCGGCAGAAAGGTCACGAACTCGTTGTAGTGGCGCTCCTGAAATTGATCCGGCTCGCCGGTGAATTCATCGGCCACCTCCTGCCACGGGCTACCCTTCACGCTGTGCAAGAGATAGGCGCAGTGATCCTGGACTTGCGTGTCAGCCTTAAGCGGCAGCAGGTAAATCGGCCACAGAAAGGTCTGGCGAAAGTGACCGACCATCGGCGCGGTCGCCGGCCCCGGACCCGGTGTCACTGCCCGCACCGGCATGGCCTCGGCCTCGAGGATATCTGCCTGTTCCATGGCGGAGCCTCTCCTCTTGGGCCGCAAATGCGCGCTGGCTGTGACGGGACACCTTGGGCACCCATGACATCGCCTGTCCGTGCGACGGTTGCGTGACAGGCAACCCTTTTCGGCGGCCGATCCGTTGCTCGCGGGCGAGCCGTTGCGCGCCATGGCCACGCCGGCTTGGATTGTCATCGCCCTGTCAGACGCCCGACACGATGCCGTTACAAGGCGCGCTCACCCTCGCGCGGTGCGGTCAAAAAAACCCAAGCGATAGGCATGCCGAGCGAACTCGATTTCGCCCAAGGACTGCAAAGCATCCCGCCGACTGAATTCACCCTTGCCGCCTGCGATCCATCCCAATCCCCCCACCTGCAACCCGTGATCGTCACCCTGCCGCGTCGCCCCGATCGATGGGAAAAGGTCGTTGGCGAGCTTGCAAGGGTCGGTGTCTCCGGGGCGCGCAAATTCAGCGCCGTGGACGGCGCCACGCTGGCAGAAGACGCGCTAGCAGTCCTCGTTCACCGCGATTGCGTGGTCAGTGGCGCACCCACCAGCCACACCCAGCTCACGCGTCCGGCGATCGGCTGCTTTTTAAGCCACCTCAAGATTTGGAAACGCTTCCTCGAGGGCAACGGCGATCGTCTGGTGATCTTGGAGGACGATGCCCTCCCCTCGCCTCAGTATTCCGCCGCCGCTGTCGATCGCGTCCTCGCCGCTCTTCCAGCCGACGCCGACTTGGTCCTGCTCGGATGCACCATCATGGCCGGCTTGGCGGCGGCGACCGAGCACGCGTCTCTCCGCCGGGTTTACTATTTCAACGGCACCTATGCCTACCTCATTACCCGCAAGGGGTGCGCGAAGCTGCTCAAGCAGCTCCTTCCCCTGCGCGCGCATATCGATCACCAGATCAGCGACGCTTTGCTGAAAAATCGGGCATCCCTTTTTGCCTACGCGGTGAGGCCGCCCCTGTTCGAGCACGATTTTTCCAGTTGGAGTGATGCCTATGTTCCCATTGCGCGCGGCGACGAAGCGGATCGGCAGTTGGGGGCTTTGCTCAGCTCCGCCCGCAACGTCTTGCGCCAGGACGGCCGGATCACCCTCAATGACGATTGAGACGCTTGTTCCCGCTGCGGGCAACGGCGCGCTGGGCCGCGCTTTCTCCCCACGCCCCCCATGGTGACCGTCGCGCGGCCCCACCGGAGCCATGGGCGCCGCGAGCCGCGGGCGGCCAGCGCGTACCACCGGTGCCGCTCAAGCTTTGCTTTGACGCACCCACTATGTAAGCCATTGCGCCGGCGCTATATATTGCTGGTCTTTCCCCAAAGAGCCTGTGACGCGGCCGCGCCCTGGCAGCAGGTGTGCGCCCGTTGCGGCGAGCCCCTGCGCCAAGCGCGCCGGCTGGGCCCCGCCCCTCGTCGTCTAGTTTTGAGAAGCACGCATGAAACCCTCTCTTGCCGTCACCGTTTTTGCCTGCGCCGATCGCAACCTGCGCGCCTTCTCTTTCAAAGCAGACGGGTCGGATCTGCCACCGCGGGCCGACGGTGGGCTTTGGATTGCGATCGCAAGCATCCCGATGAACTTCATCGAACTCGAAAAGTACACCTCCGACCCGGCCTCTGTGCTGGCCAACTTGCAGCAGCACGGCTCGCACGTCGCGCCCGCCACCGCCAAGATCCTGCCATTTCCAAGCCCGCACCGCAGTAGCGCCTAGACGACGACGTTTGCTTCTGCCCTGACGGTCGCGCGGCCGCGGCACCATGACGATCGGCGCTTGCTTGAGCGCCCCGGTCCGTGCGCGCCGGGCGGC
Source organism: Hyphomicrobiaceae bacterium (assembly GCA_035573335.1). Lineage (GTDB taxonomy): Bacteria > Pseudomonadota > Alphaproteobacteria > Rhizobiales > Hyphomicrobiaceae > AWTP1-13. The sequence goes on from DATMZT010000008.1 coordinate 15,311, forward strand.
ACCACGGGTCAAACCCTGGCGTTGCGCGCAATGCCGCGGCCAATTCTACCGGCAAAAGGAATCAAACCTTTTCACCGGTGCGTGAGGCGTTCTTTTCGCCTGCGCAAAAAAGAACACATTAGTACCTTTGAAAACAACGCAACCAGCTCAAGGAGAACGACGAATGCGGCCAATGACCCAATGCGCCGGGCCCAAGCAAACATGCCTCCCGTCGCCGGCACGGCCGCCGAGCTTACTTGGAATAGGAAATGGAGTTGAGAGTGGGAACTTCGAGAGTCATTAGCCAACCCATATCGCCGCGCAGCGGCGTTCTAAAACTGATCCCGCACGGCATGCTCGTTAGGTTCAGACATTGGAAACGGAGCCGCCGGGCCGAGCGCGAGCTTCTGGCCCTGGATGATAGGTTGCTCAAGGACATTGGGATCTGCCGCGCAGACATTCCCGATGCCGTTCGCGGCCAAGCGCAAAGGCTCTATACGCTGGCGTCCGACCTGTAGGCGGAACGCTAGTTCTCGCCGCCTTCGCCCCTGAGATACCGCCGAGAAGCCGCCCAGCGCGCCCGGCAAGCCGATCAGCACGGCCCCCGCCCAGGTCAGAACCGGTCGATGTTGCCTTCGCCGATACCCCCGGCCAAGCCGCCATTGGCGCGCTGCGCAAGTTCGTCGAGGCCGGCAAGATGGGCGATATCCGTCCCGAGGTGATGTTTCAGGACTTTTTCGCCGGACGCCTCGGCATCTCGCGGCCCCGAGGGCGGCACCATGATGGTGAAGGCAACGGGCTACATGCCGGCCAACGCCATTCCAGCGACGCGCAAAGACATGCTCAAGGGGTTTTATGACCAAAACGCCAACCACCTGATCTCCATCGGGCAGCAAGACGTCATCACGGGCTGGTACGCCTTCCCCGGACAGAACGCGCTCAAGATCACCGATACCATCAACGATCACCTGCAAACCGTCGTCAACAAGTCGAAGGAGCCGACCGCCGCCCTGGCGCAGATGGCAAAAGACGTGGAAGGCTTGTTGCCGAAACGATCTTAACCTCACACCGGGGTGCCCGCGGCGGGCAGTAGTTTGCGCCTGCCCGCTTCGCCCGCCCCGCGCGCGCGCACCCCGCAGCCCGGCTCCAACCCTGCCACAGATGGTCATGAAGCTGATCCAGATCACCGATACCCACCTCGTTGGCCCCGGCCTGCGGCTCTCTGGGCTCGACTCCAGAGCGCGGCTCGACGCGGCCGTCGCCGATATCAACTAACACCACGCCGATGCCGAGCTCGCCGTCGTCGCCGGCGATCTCACCCACTGGGGGAGGTGGATGCCTATCGTAATTTCGGCACCGCCATGCGTCCCCTGCGCGTGCCCTACACGGTTCTCGTCGGCAACCATGACCGACGCGGACCCTGCCTCGATGTGCTGGCGGCGGCACCGCGCGACACCTATGGCTTCGTGCAGGGCTGGCGCGACACGCCGGTCGGCCGCCTCTTGTTTCTCGACACGCTCGACGAAATGAGCCACCGCGGACAACTCTGCGATCGGCGCCTCACATGGTTGCGGCAAACGCTGGCCGAGACCCCCGCCGATCGGCCGATCTATCTCTTCATGCACCACCCGCCGTTTGCCGTGGGCGTGCATATGATGGACCGCATCGCGCTCACCGACGCGGCGGCTTTGATCGCGGTTATCAAACCCAACCGCGCCCGCATCCGGCATTTGTTTTTCGGCCACGTCCACCGGCCGATCGCGGGGAGCTGGCTCGGCATCCCGTTCTCGACCCTGCGCGGCACCAACCACCAGGTTTGCTTCGATCTTTCCCCGGGGCGGCGCACCTGACGACGCATGAGCCGCCCGCCTACGCGGTCGTGCTGATCGGCGAAACCGACGTCGTGGTGCATACGCACGATTACCTCGACGCTAGTGCCCGCTTTGCCTTCTCCAAGCCCGACCTGGACGATCGTGCCTATATGCTGGGCCCCTTCCCCGCGCCGGGACGTCCCGCCGAATAGCGCCAATCGTTTTTTTCGGGTCGCGGCCCGCCCGTTTCGACTTGGCGTCGTCACGCCATCTGGTCGCCGCTGGCGCCCCATCCAAAATGCGCGAGCGCCGGCGCCCAAGAAATAACCAAGCGTGATGGTTGCAGGTTCGCGCCAAGCCATTCCGCTTCGTCGGACTGCGGCAGCAGACCCTTTCCCGCGGCCGGCCAGGCCCGGTGGGCGATTGTGCCCTCGCGGACCTTCACGTCCTCGCGAGGGCTTCTGAAATCGCGGTGCAATGACCCCATATGCTGCGACGCATTATCCTTTCGTGTCACGGACATCCCATGAGACATCGAACCTCGCTCAGGGCGGTGAGCGCCAGCGCCATGCTGCTGCTGGTGAGCCTGGGGCTAGCGGGCTGCGAGCCAACTCAGCCGCGGGCGCAGACCGCACCGGCGCCACCGCCGAAGGTAACGGTGGCCAAGCCGACCAAGCGGCTGCTGGCCGACCACGACGAATACGTCGGCCGCTTTGTCGCCGTCGACGCCATCGAGGTGCGCGCGCGGGTCTCCGGCTACCTCGACGCCATCCACTTCAAGGACGGCCAACTCGTCAAAAAGGGCGACCTGCTCTTTAGCATCGATCGACGGCCCTTCGAGGCCTCGCTGGCCCAGGCCGAGGCAAACTTGAACCAGGCCCGCGCCAATCTCGCCTACGCCGAGGCCGATCTGGAGCGCGGCCAGGGTCTGGTGCGCGGCAGCACCATCACGCAGCAAACCTTCGATCAGCGCACGCAGGCCAAGCGCGTGGCCGAGGCCGCGGTCAAGGCCCAGGAGGCGGCAGTGCGCCAGGCCAATCTCGACCTCGAGTTCACCGAGTTGAAGGCACCGATCGCGGGACGGATCGGCGACCGCCGGGTTTCCGCCGGCAATCTCGTCACCGGCGGCACCACCGGCAGCACGACGCTGCTCGCCACCATCACCTCGATCGACCCCATCCGCTTCGAATTCACCATGGACGAGACGTCGTATTTGCGCTCGCGGCGGCTCGCCGGCGAGGCGTCAGCCGGCGCGGAACCCGGCGGCCTGCCGGTCAAACTCAAACTGATCGACGAGCCCAAGTTTTCCCACGCCGGCAAGACCGACTTTGTCGATAACGCCATCGACCGCGCCTCCGGCACCATCCGCGCGCGCGCCGAGCTCGCCAACCCCGACGGTACGCTGACGCCGGGCATGTTTGGGCGCATCCAGGTGCCGGCCGGACCGCCGAGCGATGCCATGCTTCTGCCCGAGGTCGCCGTCGGCACCGAGCAGGTGCGCAAGTTCGTGCTGGTGGTGGATGGCGACAACATCGCCCGCCCGAAATACGTCACGCTCGGTCCCGTCGTCGAGGACCAGCGCGTCATCACCTCGGGGCTCGACCCCGATGACCGCGTGATCGTCAACGGCCTGATGCGGGCACGCCCCGGCGTGAAGGTGGCCCCGCAGGAAGCAACCGCCTCAAACAACGCCTCGTCCTTCGCCAGCGGCGCTGAACCCGCGGCCAACTGAGCACTCGCCCCATGCGCATCTCACGCTTCTTCATCGATCGGCCGATCTTTGCCGCGGTGCTGTCGCTGGTGTTCGTGATCTTCGGCATCGTCTCCTTTGGACGACTGCCGGTCGCCCAGTACCCCGAGATCGCCCCGCCGGTCATCAACGTCACGGGCCAATACCCCGGCGCCAGCGCCGACGTGGTGGCGGCCACCGTCGTCACCCCCCTCGAGCAGCAGATCAACGGCGTCGAGAACATGCTCTACGTCACCTCGAACGCGACGGGAGACGGCCGCTTTACCATTGCCATCACCTTCGAGCTCGGCACCAATCTCGACATCGCGCAAGTCCAGGTGCAGAACCGGGTGGCCATCGCCCAGCCGCGCCTGCCGATCGACGTGCGCAACATCGGCGTGACGGTGGCCAAGGCCTCGCCCGACCTGATGATGGTCGTGCATCTCTACTCGCCGGACAAGTCGCGCGACACGCTGTTCATCTCCAACTATGCCAATTTCCGCATCATCGACGTGCTCAATCGCATCAACGGCGTGGGCTCGATCACCGTATTCGGTGGTCGCGACTACTCGATGCGGATCTGGCTCGATCCCGATCGCCTGCAATCGCTCGGGCTCACCACCGGCGATGTCGTCACCGCCCTGCAGGGGCAGAATGTGCAGGTCGCCTCGGGCGTGCTGAGCCAGCCGCCGGTCGATCAACCGCGCGCCTTTCAAGTGGCGGTGCAGACGCAGGGGCGCCTTGCCGATCCGGAAGCCTTTGCCAACATCCTCGTCAAGCAAACCCCGACGGCGGTGGTGCGCCTCAAGGATGTCGCCCGCGTCGAGCTCGCGGCGCTCGACTACACCACCAATTCCTACCTCGATCGCGACCCGGCCGTGGCGCTCGGCATCTTCCAGCTGCCGGGCTCGAACGCCCTGGCGGCAGCCAAGGCGATCCGGGCAACAATGGACGATCTCGCCAAGGATTTTCCCGACGGCCTGAAGTACACGGTGGTCTACAATCCAACCGAGTTCATCCAGCAATCGGTGAACGCCGTCGTCGAGACCATCGGCGAAGCCGTCATCCTGGTGGTGCTGGTCGTCATTGTCTTCCTGCAGACGTGGCGCGCCGCCGTGATCCCGATCATCGCCATTCCCGTCTCCCTGATCGGCACCTTCTTCTTCATGGCCGCGTTCGGTTTTTCGCTCAACAACCTGTCGTTGTTCGGACTGGTGCTTGCGATTGGCATTGTCGTCGACGACGCCATCGTCGTGGTCGAAAACGTCGAACGCAACATTGCGGCAGGTCTGTCGCCGCGCGAGGCGGCCCACCGCAGCATGAGCGAAGTCGGTTCCGCCTTGATCGCCATCGCCCTGGTGCTGTGCGCCGTGTTCGTGCCCGCGGCCTTCATCACCGGCATTTCCGGCCAGTTCTATCGCCAATTCGCGCTCACCATTGCCGGGGCGACCGTCATTTCGCTGATCGTCTCGCTCACGCTGTCGCCGGCACTTTGCGCGCTGCTATTGAAGCCGCACGACGGCGCGCGCTCGAGCGCTTGGTGGCTGCGGCCGGTGCACCTTTCCTTCGGCCTCTTCAATCGCGCCTTCGATGCCCTCTCACGCGCCTACGGCCGGCTCACGGCGCGCCTGGTGCGCGTGGCGGTGCTGATGCTGGTTGTCTATGCGGGGGTCATCGCCTACGGCCTCAACGAATTCCGCAAGACGCCGGTCGGCTTCATCCCGCAGCTCGACCGCGGCTACCTGATCATCATCACCCAGCTGCCGCCGGCGGCCTCGCTCGACCGCACCGACGAAGTGAATCGCAAGGCGACCGAAATCGCGCTCTCGATCCCGGGCATCGCGCACGCCGTGAACATCGTCGGCTTCTCCGGCGCGACCTTCACCAACGCGCCCAATGCCGGCGCCGTCTTCGTGACGCTTGATCCCTTCGAAAAGCGCGCGGCCGACCCT
>DATMZT010000009.1:0-63818 GCA_035573335.1 Hyphomicrobiaceae bacterium
CTGGCGGGAAATGCAACGTTGGGGAATCAGCGAAAGCCGCCTGCCGCTGGGGAGCGAGATCCTGTTTCGTGAATTGACGGCATGGGAGCGCTACCGTTGGCAGATAACAAGCATTCTGCTGGCGCTGCTCGTGCAGTCTGCAATGATTGCATGGCTGCTGGTGGAGCAATTGCGGCGACGCAGGGCCGAGACAAGATCCCGCAAGCTCTCGCTGGATGTCATACATCTCAATCGCGCAGCCGAAGCAGGCGCGCTATCGGCATCCTTCGCGCACGACCTCGGCCAGCCAACGTTGGCCATAGCACTTAATACCCAAAGGGTGGAAAACCTACTCAGCAAGGACCGGCCAGAACTTGGGAAGATAAAGGAAGCCGTGGTCGACATTAGCCGCGCCAATGACCACGCCGCGGCGATCATCAAGCAGTTTCGAAAATTACTCATGCGCGGGAGCGATCCCGAGATTCAACAAGAGACCGACCTGAATGCGGTGATTGCGGATGCCTTGAGCATCCTTTCGACGGAAGCCAATCACAGACAGGTTGGCCTGGTTGCTGAAGGCCACAAAGGGCCATTGTTGGTTCGCGCCGACCCCATTCATGTGCTGCAGGTCCTGTTGAATTTGGCAACGAACGCAATGGACGCGATGGCCGACAGCCCTTCGGATACGCGCCGGGTCGTCATCCGGACGGCAATGCACGCGGATTGCAAAGTCGAGGTAGTGGTGAGCGATTCTGGTCCCGGCATCCCGGCGCCGGTAATCGACGAGATTTTCGAAACGTTCTACACGACCAAGCCGCATGGAACCGGCCTCGGATTGTCAATCGCGCGCACCATCGTCGACATGTATGGGGGGAAGATCTGGGCTGAAAACTGCGCACAAGAGGGAGCAGCATTTCATTTCACAATTCCCTTGAGCACTGACATGCCAGCGCCGCCGAAAAGCATCCGGCAATGTTCTGCGCGGGCCTACGCGGAAGCCTAGATCGTCAAAAGAAGTCAATTGGGACCAACGAGAGGGCGTGCGGTTTTCAAAACGAAACGCGCGGCAGCGTCCCCGCGGGATCGCGCGCTGCACCTTTCAGGCCACGACCCGCCATTTGGCGGAGGGTACCTACCGTTCGAGTTTTGCTCCAGTCCCTTACGATCTGCCATGGTGATGATGGATCGCCGGTGAGCGATCAGCCCCTTGTGTTCAAATTCCTGCAAGACAATCGTCACACCGGATCGCCGCACTCCCAGCATGACGGCTAGGAACTCGTGAGTAAGCGGCAGCTCGTCACCGTCAACGCGATCATGAGCCAGCAGCAACCAGCGGGCCAAGCGCTCTTCGATCTTGCTCCGTCCGTTGGCCAGGGCCGTCGAGTAGTCTGCGTCATGAATGAATGCCCATAACCCAAGAGGACGTGATGCAGGGCGGTGCTGGCCCTTATGCTTGAGTTCACCGGCCGACAGGCAAAGGCCATTGCCCGCGATCTGCATGGATGTCTCGTGCGGAACGCGATCCCCGTTGCCCATTACCACAGCCATGCCCGACATACCCTCGCGGCCGATAGTGCCCACCTCGATGGCCTGTTCCCGTTCGCGAGCACCGAGGCGATGCCGCTCTCGATGAAGTACACCTGCGCGACGCGGCCGTTGCGGGCCGCAAGTACTCTGCGAACGGGGAGATCAACGGCCTCATGGCGGCGCTCTAGCCAACGGAAGCCTGCTCGAGACAGTGGCGCCAGAATATGATTGCCTTTGGCGGGAGAGCACTAGCCGTCTCTCAGCCGTCCGTCCCCAAATACGTCACGCACGATAGTTGACCGTGCGCTCCTTCACGGGAAGGCCCCGCGAAACACCGTACGATAACGTAGTTTAAGAAAGCATAGTCGGCTCCGGCCTTCCGATCAGTCGCACGGGCCACCGCAACGACTGCCAGCTTTAGCTCGATGATGAAAAATGGGACCGAAATCGGCTAACTTCGGGCGCGGGAAGGTGACGCGTTAGAATTGAGGAAAACGGCAACCCGTTGCCGCTTGCGGAACGTCAGGGCGGGCGGCCACGAGCGAGGAGGCGGCTGTGGGTAGAAGATTAATCGATTTAACAGGGCGGCGTTTTGGTCGTCTTCGCGTCGTGGACCTCGCGGGCAATGGCGACACAATGCGCTCGTAGTTGCGGTCGCTGGGCGCTGCTTGCCGCGGCGTTGCTGCGCCGGCGCCAAGGTTGGGATATCCTGGTCGCGCGCGCGGCGCATTCGCAACAACAGATTTGGTCAGGCGGCAAGGAGAGCTTTGGATGATCGAGGTTTTTTATTGGCCCACCCCCAATGGCAAGAAGGTCACCATCCTGCTGGAGGAATGTGGCCTCGACTACAAAATCACCCCCGTTAACATCCAGCGCGGTGATCAATTTTCCCAGGAGTTCGTGGGCCTGAACCCCAATCACCGCATGCCCGTCATGGTCGACCATGCACCCGCTGGCGGCTCAGGCCCCGTCAGCGTCTTCGAGTCGGGTGCAATCATGATGTACCTCGCGGAAAAGGCCGGGCGGTTTTGGCCACAGGACATCCCCGGCAAATACGAGGTTACCCAATGGGTGATGTGGCAGATGGCCAATCAGGGACCCAAACTTGGCGAGTGCGGACACTTTCGCCGCCTGGGGGACCGGGAAGGGGATCAATCCTATGCCAACCGCCGCTTCGGCGACGAGGCCAACCGCCTCTACGGGGTCCTCAACAACCGCCTGGCTGACCGCCCCTATTTGGCCGGCAACGCCTACACCATCGCCGACATGATCTCCTATCCGTGGACGGTGAACTGGAAGCTGCAGGGGCAAGACATCGAGGAGTTCAAGTATTTCAAGCGCTGGTTCGAGGAGATTGGGCAGCGGCCGGCCGTGCAGCGTGGCATGGCCGTTGGCAGCGACCTATCGACCGACGTCAGCAAGCTGCCGGCCGAAGAGCAGGCCCGGATCAGAAAGCTGCTCTACAATCAGCGGGCCATTCCGGTGCCGTAAGGGTGAGCCAGACTTGGGCCGCGCGCCCGCCGCCAGACCGGCGCGCGCCGGCTCCCGAGGGCCCGCGCGCCATTAGGGGCGGCGCCAACGGCCTTCGCCGCGCGGATGCGGCGTGTTGCTTAGCTTGCCGCGAGGACGGGCGGACCCGATGACCTTCAAGCATAGGATCGGAATTGATCTGGGCCGCAGCATTGCGCTGGAGGACGGCATCGCCTGGGCGGCCCGCCATGGCGTCTACTATTTCGATGCCCAGACGGACATCGCCCCCAACGCCATGGAAAGCTTCGATGATCGAAGCTGCGCCCGCATTGCCGCCGCCTGCGAGCGCCATGGCCTCCACCTCGGCCTGCATACCGTGTCGGCGGTCAATGTTGCGGAGATCTCCCCGTTCTTGCGCGAGGCCGCCGATCAATACTTGCGGGCCTATATCGATCTGGCGGCGCGCCTCAAGGCGGAGTGGGTGGTCGTGCACGGCGGCTATCATTTCACGTCCGATGTTGCCCTTCGCAGGCAGGCCTCGATCGATCGCTTGAAACGGGCCGTCGCATACGCCGAGGAGCGCCAAGTGCTGCTGCTGCTGGAAAACCTCAACGGGGAGCCCGAGCGGGCCGAAGTCCACTACATGCCCGACACGCTTGCCGATACCATCCACTATTTCGAGCAAATCCGCTCGCCACAGCTCAAATGGGCCTTCACGATCAACCATGCGCACTATGATCCGATCGGCATCAAGGGCTTCATCGAAGGCATGGACATGAGCCGCTGCGAAGAGGTACGTGTGGCCGACAACAACGGGCTTTACGAGCTGCACATGCCGCCCGGGTCCGGTACGGTCGACTTCGTCGACATGTTCCGCCGCCTCGAGGCGGCAGGCTTCAGGGGCCATTACATGTGCGGCTGGGGCAGCCGCGATGACATGCTCTTGGGTCGTGACTATCTCGTCGCCTGTGCCAGGACCGCTGGCGTTGCCGAGGCCTGATGCGCCTTGTCGCGTCGGCCCGCCGGCGTCACCATGGCACGCGCTAGGTTAGGAGACGCACGCGTTGATACGCGTCATCGACATTGAGACGACGGGGACCGACCCCGGTTCGGATTCGATCATTGAAATCGCGAGCGTCGACATGATGCGCGGCGGGGGCATCACGAACGCCATGGACACGCTGGTACGACCGGCAAAATCCATTCCTCCCGGGGCCTCCGCCATCCATCACCTCATTGATGAGGATGTTCAGAACGCGCCGTTGCTGACCGAGGTCGTGCAGCGGTTCAAAGGGGCGGATGTCTATGTCTCCCACAATTGCGAATTTGAGCGCAGCTTCTTTGCTGCCCAGGGTATCGAGCTCGGCCCGTGGATCTGTACCTATAAGTGCGCCCTGCGCGTGTGGCCACACTTCGACGGTCACAGCAATCAGGAGCTACGCTATGCGCTCGGCCGGGCGACGCCGTTTGCAGGTTTTGAACGGGGCTCGATCTCACCTCACCGTGCCGCCTTCGACGTGATTGTCACCGCCGCAATCTTCGAGGAACTGATCAAGCACGCGCGCTGGAGCGAACTGGTACAATGGTCGGCCGAGCCGGCGTTGCACACGCGGTTCCACTTCGGCAAGTACCGCGGCAGGAGCTACGCCGAGATTGCCGCGCACGATCGGGACTACCTCGAATGGATTGTTGAGAAGTCGGAACTCGAGGAGGGCATCAAGCATAGCGCCAGATATTGGCTCGATGCGTCGATGGGTGCCTCCGACACACCCACCGACTAGCACCGTCGCTCAGATTGTCTGCGTGCGGTGCGCGGGACGCCTGGGCTCGGGAGCCGTAGAGGCCTGCGGGGGGTGGGCTGGTGCCGCTGAGCGGGCTTGCGCCTGTGGCCGCCGCAATCGCCTTTTAGGCGCTGGCCGTGGCGGGGGCCGGCGCTTTCCTTAGGGGGCGATGCGCAGCGGTGATCGCGCGCAGAAGGTCCTCAATTGGCGCCGGCTTGGCGAGCATTGCGACCGGTGCTGCCCTGACTTGGCTGTCCCATCATGTTGAACCGCGCCTTCTGCTCGTCGCTCAGCGAGCCATAAAAGTCCGTGAGGGCGGGCCGCACCGTCCTCAGCGCTGCGATCATGGCGGCGAGCCGCTGCTCGACCGCGTGCAAGCGGTCCGGCAGGCTTTGCGGCGTTTGCGCCGGGCAGGACGCGTTCAGCTCCTCGCTCGCCTTGGCAGAGGCCGATTTCAGTGCATCCAAGGCGTCGCGTTGTTGCTCACCGGGGCGGATGACTTGCTCGATTTTGTCGATCGGGAGCCGCGAAAAGCTGGCGGCCCGGTCGCTGCACAGCGAGGTCAAGCGGCCGGCAAGCGCTGTGCCCGGTTCGCTGCGATCGCGATTGGTCGTCATCATGGTATCGAAGCTGCGCTTTTGCGCCTCGCTCAAGGAATTGTGGAAGTTCTCGAGCGGGCCGCTGACGATTTGCAGCCCCTGAAGCACGGCGCCCAACCGCTCTTCGACGACGTCGAGCCGCCGCACCGGGGTCAGCGGAACCTCGCCGGTACAGGTGGCTTTGATGATCTTCGTTGCGCTCATCCAGGCGCCCTTGAGTGCGGTGAGGGCGGCAACCTGGTCGCCGGTCGCCAATACGGTGCGCTCGATTTCGTTGATCGGCAAATCGGTCACGCCGGGCGCCAGGTCGGCGCAGGCCTGCGTGACGTCGGCTTCGGTGGGGGTGTCCGAGCTTGGGGCGTTGGCCACCTTCTCCTCCGACCGCGCTAGGCTGCCATAGCGGCCGGAGCCGCCGCCGTAAATGTCATAGATATTGCTATTGCTGTAGGAGGCTTGTAGCGATCCTGAGCCCACCCAGAGGACGTTGCTCAGCGCGTAGTCGCCGCCATAGCCCCAGAACGGCTCGTACCAGGGTGATGGCCACAGCACGGCGGTGAACACATCGCCCACCACGAACGGCCAGAAAACTTTGCCAAACCAGCCGCAACAGCCGGGATGCTTGAACGCCCAGTTGTGAAAAGCGACCTTGCTGGCGAAGGCGTTGTGCCTGAACCCGGCGTGTTGGAAGCGTCCGAGGCCACGTCCGTCGAAGGCATGGAAGGGGCGCCCGCTGGCGGCGCCGGCCTGGCCGTGAAGGGCCCTGCCGGCCGCCGCGCCTGCGGCCGCGGCGCCAGCACCGGCCATGCCCGCGAACCTGTTGACGCCGGCGGCGTTGCCACGCGCAAAGGCGTGCTGCCCCATGCTGCCTGGCGTGGCCCGGGCGAGCGGGCGGTTCACCGCGCGGTTGGCGTTGAAGCCGGTGGGACCACGCCCCGGCAGGTTGCCAAAGCGCGGGCCGCCCATGAAGGGGCCGCGGCCAAAGCGCATGCCGCCGAAGGGCGCCCCACCAAAGCGCGGGCCGCCCATGAAGGGACCGCCGCCAAAGCGCATACCGCCGCCCCCGAAATGGCCGCCGCCAAAGCGCATGCCGCCGCCCCCGAAGCGCATGCCGCCGAAGGGTGCGCCGCCAAAGCGCATACCGCCGCCCCCGAAATGGCCGCCGCCAAAGCGCATGCCGCCGCCACCAAATCCCATGCCGCCGCCGAAGTGCCCGCCACGCGCGGCCGCGGCATCACTCCACAGGCATAAGGCAGTTGCGGTAAGCCCCGCCAGGACCACGGCTCCTGTGCGTTTCGCCATGGCGTCCTCCATCGTGCAAGTTGGCGCTCCGCGCCCTGAAAGCCCGGCTGCGTGTTGGGGCCGGGCAGATGCCCCGTGGGCCTAGCGTTGGGCAAGTGGGGCGTACCGGTGTGGGCGAGGCTGCGCCAGGTTACGCACGCTGCCAATCGGTACTAACCCTTTGCTCTGCGATCGTTCGCAGCCGAGGCCGGCCCAGGCGAGAAAGCGGCGCGAAAGCAGCGGCTCGGCGCGCGCTTAGGCTCGGCTCGCCGCTGGTGTCGGCGACCGGCAGCTGAGCCTGGTTGTCTGAGCCGGTGGCCTTGGGCGCGCGGGCCAGCGGCCGGCAACGTCCACGCGATCGAGCGGGCGATGGGAGGCGGCGGTTGCAGGCTAGGGTTTGCCCTGCGAGGCGGAAAGTAGCGGGGCCCAACGCGCGATTTCGGCGCGCACAAAGCGGTCGAAGACGGCGGGGTTGCGCTCAGCCTTGGCCGGAATGGTGCCACCAAGCTGGCCCAAGCGCTCGCGCACGTTCGCTTCGTCGAGAGCCTTGTCCAGCGCGTCGGCAAGCTTGGCCACGATCTCGGCCGGGGTACCCTTGGGCGCGAACAGGCCGGCCCAGATGCTCATCTCGAACGCCACCCCCATTTCCTTGGCGGTCGGCACGTTCGGCAGTGTGGGCAAGCGTTCCGCACCGGACACTGCATAGGCTTTCACGCTGCCGCCGAGCACGGATTCGGCGACGGCCACCGACTGCTCGCAGAGAAAATCGACGTGACCTCCGACCAGATCATTCAGTGCGGGCGCGGAGCCACGATAGGCAACGAGGGTCGGCGTGGCGCCGATCGCCTTGGTGAACAGCAGGCAGGACATGTGGGAGGAGGCACCGATGCCGCCGTGCGCCTGTTTCAATGCGTCGCCCTTTTGTTGCAGGGTCGCCACGAATTCCTGCAAGTCCTGGGCCGGGAAGTCCTTGCGTGCAATGACCACTGCCGGCGAATGGGCGGTGATGCCGATCGGCACGAAACTGGTGGCGGGATCGTACTTGACATTGGGTGTCAGCACCGGGGCGGCGACGTGGGATCCCATCGCCGCGGCCAGCAGCGTGTAGCCGTCGGGTGCCGCGGCGGCGGCCCGCGCGCTTCCCAGCGTGCCACCGGCTCCCCCCACATTTTCGATGATGATCGATTGCTTGAGCAGCCTCGACATCTGGTCGGTGACGATGCGCGCCACGACATCGCTGGCGCCGCCGGCGGGGAAGGGGACGATGACGGTGATCGATCGCGACGGATAATCCTGGGCCTCGGCCGGCAGCAGGCCACCGGCAAGCAACAGGAGGGCAATGGCCCGGACGCGGCGGCGTGGCTTCATGCTTGGCTCCTCGTGCTGTCGTTGGCGCGGCTATTCGCCGACGCCATCGTTCAAGACCGCGGCAACCTCGATCTGGCGCCCTTGCTGTGCCGAGAGTATGCCGGCGCGCACAACCGCAAGCGACCGCGTCGCATACTCACCGCCAACCTCAATCTGGCCTTCGCCGCGAATCGCGGCGGCAAACTCTTCCAACTGCTCGACCAAAGTGTCGGTGTTGGCGCTCAGCACGGGCGCGGGCTCGCGTTCGCCGCGCTTGACGAGACGCAGTCCATTGTGCAGGTCGTAGTATGCGGTGGCGTCCTTGCCGTAGATATGCATCAAGTAATATTCCGATGCCGAGGCATAGCTGGCATTGAGCGTCGAGAGCGCACCGCTTTCATGCTGCAGCAGCAAACTGGCAACATCTGGATTGTCGCCCGGCAGCACCAGTCGCGCCAGCTGTCCGCGAACCACCTTTATCGGCCCGAGCAGGTATTCCAGCACGTCGGTGTAGTGGATGCCGATTTGCAGCATCACGCCGCCGGGCATGCCGTCGGCGCGGTAGCGCCAGGACGCCAGATCGATCTTGCCGAGCCGGTCACGGCTGATGTTTGCCTCGGCGTTGACGAGCCGGCCGAACAGGCCGGCATCAATCTGTTGCTTGATCCAACGAAAATGGCTTTCGCGCCGCCGCTGGTAGCCAAGCGCCAAGACGACGCCGGCCTGCCGACAGGCCGCGGTGATCGCGCGGCCGTCGGCGATGCTGTTGGCGATGGGTTTGTCGAGGAATATGTGCTTGCCCGCCGCCGCGGCGGCCAAACATGTTGGCCGATGGGCGTCGTTTGGCGTGGTGTTGATGATGGCCTCGATCTCCGGATCGGCCAACAATGCCTCGTAGCTTGGCGCCGCCCGGCACGCGTATTTGCTGGCGAACGCCTGGCGCTTTTCCGCCGATCGCGTGTAACAGCCGACAATCTTGAGCCGGCCCGAGCGTTGCACGGCGTCGGCCAAAACGTCGGACCACCAACCGATGCCGATCGAGGCGACCCGTAACGGGCTCTGATCCATGACGTCTCCGTCGCCAGCCGGCCGCGGTCAGGCCTGGCCGTGCGCTCGGTCCCCTGGTTTGCTATTTCCAGCTGGCTCCAATGGCTTCCACGCTGGCCTTGGCGATGCGCGCATCGGTTTCCCAATCGCCGCCGCTCACTCCGACCCCACCAAGGCAGTGGCCGTCGATGAGGACGGGCACACCGCCTTCCATCGCCGTCCAGCGTTCGGCTCCCGCCGCCAACGCCAGACCGATCGCGTGGCTCACGTCGAGGTCTTGACCAACCGCGCCCTTGGCCGTGGTCGCGCGTCGGTTGGAGGCGGCACACACGGCCTTGGTGGTGGCCGAATGCACGGTGTGGAAGCGGCCACCATCCATGCGTTCCAGCACGATCAGGTGTCCGCCGGCGTCGACGATCGCACAGGAAATGGCGAGGCCGGCCTCGCGTGCCAGGTCAACGGCCGTCGTCATAATGCTTTTGGCGCCCTGATGGGTGAGACGCTTGCTGTCGGCGATATACATCTGGAAAATCCATTAGGATGCGATTGCGCAAGATTGTGCGCTATCATCCACCCCCTGAGCAAGACGACAGCCCCACCCCTGTGGGGGCGCAAGCCGGCGTGCGCGCAATGATCAGGCCCTCACTGGGGCCGCAAAACCCCTGCTCGGACCGGCATGGCGGCATGCACGGTCGTGCCCCTGCGGCTCGAGCGGATGTCCAGTTTGCCACCAAGCTGTTGCATTCTTGCGCTCATTCCGGGGATGCCGACACCCAGGCGGATCGGCCCGCTGGGCTGGCGGCTGTTCGCCCTGTCGATCCCGTCCTCGACGCCGTTGTCGAAGCCATGGCCATCGTCACGGATGACCAAATGCGTTTGCTTGCCGATGCTTCTCAGATCGATCGAGACGCGCGTTGCTGCTGCGTGGCGATGCACATTGGTGAGCGCCTCCTGCACGATGCGCAAGAGCGAGCGTTGCAACGGCAGGGGCAGGGCATCCGTGCTGAGGCTGGCGCGCAGGCTCGTTTTCAGGCCGGTACGCTGGCTGAAGCCGTCGGCGTAGCGCTGCAGGGTTGCGCGCAAACCGTCGCTCTCGAGCTGGGGCGGGTTCAAAAGATAGGTGAATGTGCGCACCTCCTTGGTGGTTTCCTGCAGGGAGCCGGTAATATCGCCGAACAGCTGCTGGGTCGCGGGCTTTGCCGCAATATGCGTTTTCAGGTTCGCCAGATTGAGGCTCATCGCCAACAGGTGTTGCGCGGTGGAGTCGTGCAACTCAAGGGCAATGCGCTGGCGTTCTTCGTCCTGCAGCGTGAGCAGGCGCTCGGCAAGTAATTCCGCCTCCGTTTCCGCCGTCTTGCGCGGCGTGACGTCCCGGAACACTCCGCTCAAGCGCAGCGGCCTGCCGCGTGCGTCAAAGTCGGTATGCCCCGTCGCCAAATACCAGCGGATCTCGCCGTTGGGATTGAGCACCCGAAATTCGCTGCGCCGCGGCGCCTCGCCGGGGAGCTGGGCGGCACGCATCGCCGCGGTGGCAATCGGCCGATCCTCGGCAAGGACGGCGGCCAGCAATAGCTCCGGCGTCAGCGTTACCCCCGGCGGGCAGCCGAACATGGAACGGCAATGCTCGGTCGCCCACAGATCTTTATTGGCAAAGTCATACTGCCACAGCCCCGTATCCGTCGACGCCGCCGCAATCCGCATGCGGGCCTCGGACTGCTGCAAGGCCTCCGCGGTACCTCGGCGTTCCTCGACCAGCGCCGCCAACAACAGCAGGGGAACCGAGGCGGTGATCAAAAAGATTTGCAGCGAAACCACCTCCGCGTTGGGGGAATGGATGGCGAAGGGCCCTCGTCCCGCCAGGGCACCTGCCAAGATGGCCCCGGCAAAGAGCAACAGCGACAGCGAGGTGCCCCCGACGCCGAGCCGGATGGCCGCCCACAGCAGGAATGGCAAGGGCGCCAGGCGCAGGGTCACTTCGTACCCGGGGCTGCGAGGCTCCAAGCTGAACACCACGAGGCTGACGAGGAGCAAACCTAGCGCCAGCGCCGCGAGCTCCGCATAGGCACGGGGAGAGGCAGGCCGTTGACCGATCAAATTGTGGCTCCGCGCGGCGAGCAGCAGCGGCGGGATGGTGATGGTGGGAAAGACGCTCGCCAGCATCCATTGCCGCCAGGCCAGCCAAAAGTCCGTGGCCCAACCGCTCCACAGGTGTCCGCAAAGCACCAGCGCGTTCACAACGGCGGGCACGGCAAACCCCGCCAGCAAAACGAAGCCAAGCACGCTGGGGAAGTTGTTGAGCCGCAGCGGGCTCGGGTAGACCGCGCGAATCACCCCGGCCGTCGTCACCGCGAGGGCCAGGTTGCCGAGCACCTGAGTAAGGACGACCACCAAGGCAAGGTCGGGCTGCTGCAAGCGGTAGACCATGTGCACGTGCGCAAGCACGACCGCCGACAGAAAGAGCCACCAGTGCCGCGTTGGCGCCAGCAAGAGGACGCCGATAACGAGCGCGGTGGCGGGCCACAGAATCGCAAAGCCGGCGGGAGGAACGCTGAGGACCGTGCCAATGACGGCCAAAGCGTAATAGGCGGCGGCAACGCCCGGCACCGCCAAAGCAAGCGCGCGCACGGATCGGCCCTGCGAGCCTTGCCCTAATCGCTCGCGCAACGGCAGCGGCCAAACCTTGCCGCGCGTCACCTGCGTTCCGACGAGTGCGCGTGCGGTGAGGAGATGTTTGCCAATCGCGCGCCTCGCTCGCTCCAGCCGCATCAAGTCCCCCGCCGCCCAGCATCGAATGGCCGGCGCGTCACCAGCTGCAAAAGCATAGGCCGCCGCCGCCTGGTTGCCTATGCGGGGCTTGCCACCGGGTCGCTGCAAACGCCAATCCAGTTTAGCTTTCAAAGGATTACAGCCTGGTTCTTGAACCCTGGCATGGGCTCCTTCGGCCCCCAGGTTGAAGCAATTGTGTCGGCCGTGGCGAGCTTGTAACGTGCGCCGTCCTGGGCGGTGCCGAAGGCACCCATGAGGTATCAATGCGCAGTCCCCCACCCGCGTCGGTTCTGATCAAGCGCTACGCTGCGGAAAGGCTCTATGACGTCGATTTGCGCCGGTACATCGTGCTTGATGAGCTTTATGCGTGGCAGCTGATGGCGGTGCCTTTTATCGTGCAGGATGCCAACAGCGGCGAGGATGTCACCGCGGCCGTCCTGGCGGGGCCGGATGGCCCGACGCCGCGGTTGGATTCCAACGATGGGGCGCCGATCTACTGAGCCAGGGTCGCAAGATATCCTTGCAAAACCTGGCCTTTGCCGCAGAGGTATCGGGATCAGGTCGCCGCCGCCCGCATGGGTCGGGTCGAGGCGCTGGGTTGGCGAACGCTGTCACCGTGCCGGGACGATGATGCGCTTGTTGGCGCGCGTCCGCGGATTACGCACCGAGCCCGCGCTAAAGCCGCGCTCCCGGTGGCTTTTCGGCAATGAACAGACTGAGGCAGGCGAGGAGCTCGTCGGACTGCTGCTCGAGCGTGTCGTTTGTCAAATCCCACAGGCAGGCGATCGACAGGATGTCGTCGCGCACGTCGTGGCAATCCCGGCAGGCCCTTGACGACACCACGGCTTTGCAAAGCTTTGCAATCTCGCCTAGCCCAATGTGCTGGTGCGGGGCATCGGGGAACCGGGCGCGCAGGGCGCGGGTGATCTCCGTGAGTTGCACGAGCCGTTTGAGCTCGCCTGCGGTCTGAACCGTGGCCATTCCTTATCCTATACTAGGTTGCGCCCGGTGTAGCGCTGCTTTGGCAACATCAACAACAAAGCAAATCGCAAGCGTTGCCGTTCGGGCGCAAGCTTGCAAAACCCATTTTCTGGGCCTGCTCGGGCTTGGCGCCCACCCCCCCCTCGCCGGCGGGCGGGTGCTGCAACTTTCGCCCGGTTGCTTGGTCGATTCACCACTCAATGCTCTCCTCCTTGCAATCCCAGTACAATTCCTGATGTCAATGGCAGCGTTCGAACGCCTACTGACCATGCGGGATTTCTCGACCAAGTGTTCGTCCGGTTGGCAGCGAAACCGGTCGTTCGCATGTGATTGCCACCTGATTGGTGGTTGAGGGGAATCGCAAGAGATGCAAACCCTGCAGCCGCCACCTTCCTCTCCTGCCGCTTGGCCGCGCAAGGCCTGGTCACCGAGCCTCGGCGCCGCAACGGTGCTCTCGTTTCTTGTCGGCGGCGCCTACCTCCTCGCCGCCGACCTAAGTTTGGAGCTCTTGACCAAACCCGACGGCGTCGCCGCCTTTTGGCCCGCCGCCGGCATCGCCTCGGGCACCCTGATTGCGCTCGGATCCTGGGCGCGCCTGCCGACGGCCATCGGGGTGGCGGCGGCCACCCTCGCCGCCAATCTGTTGGGGGACCGCAATCTTGCGGGCGCTGTCATCTTCGCTGCCAGTAATGCCGGCGAGGCCATCCTGATCGGCCATCTCATCAGCCAGCAGTTCGGCGCCCGCTTCAGCCTCGATAGCGTGCAGCGGGTGTTGGCGTTTTTCGGCGTGGTGGGAGTTGCCACCATGCTCTCCGGCATCGGCGGCACTGCCGGCTTTGCCCTGTTCCACAGCCCCGGGGCGCCGTTGCTGACGGTCTGGGCCAACTGGGTGGCCTCGGATGCCCTCGGCTCCATCCTCGTGGCACCACTGCTGATCGGGCTTGGCGGTCTGTTGCTCGATCTGCCGGACCGGTGGGAGGTCGCGAAAGCCACCTTGACGCTTGCGGCCCTCGTCATTGTCAGCGCCACGGCCTTCACCGCGGGGGCAGAGGGTTGGTACAACATCTTGCCTCTGGCCTTGCTTTTGCCCGTGCTGGTGGCGGCCCAATGCCGGCCGGTATTTGCCGCCGCCGCTGCCATCATTCTTGGTTTCGGCGTGATCTGGGTGGCGACCTTCCCCATCGGCGAGCCGACGTACTCCCACGATCAGGTCTATGCAGCCCGCGCGACGCTGCTGGCCATTTCCATTTGCACCTTGATCCTTGCGGCCCTATTCGCCGAACGGCGAGGGAACGAGGCCGCCCTCAAGGATGCCAATGAGCGGCTGCAACTCGCCCTCGACGCCTGCGAGCTCGGCGTCTGGAGTATCGACGCCAAATCCGGGCGCTTCGACAGCGATGACCGCGACAAGCGCATTCATGGCCATTCCCTGGCGTCCCCACCCATCAACCTGGCCGAGGTGAGGCCCTTCGTGCATCCAGAGGATCTGCCGCGGCTGGATGAG
Organism: Hyphomicrobiaceae bacterium; assembly: GCA_035573335.1. GTDB lineage: Bacteria > Pseudomonadota > Alphaproteobacteria > Rhizobiales > Hyphomicrobiaceae > AWTP1-13. The sequence goes on from DATMZT010000009.1 coordinate 14,280, forward strand.
GCTTTTGCCGCGTCCAAGCGTGGCGGCGGCAGCTGTAAGTTGGAGTACCGGCTGGCGCCGGCGCTGTCCGGCACGGAGCCTGGCCAAGACCGCTGGGTGGCGGTCGAGGGCACCGTGGTGTGCGATGGGACGGGCGAGCCGATCCGCTGGCTCGGGGTCACCCGGGACATCACCCATCGCAAGCGCGCCGAGCAAGCCCTGGCCGAACGCGACGCCCAGCTGGCGCTGGCCGGCAAGGTGGCCCTGGCTGGGGGCTTTACCTTCGACCTCGTGACGGGGATGATGCAGGTCTCGCAAGGCTATGCGGCGATCCACGGCCTGCCCGAGGCGTGCGTGGAGACAAGCCGGAGCGATTGGCGCCGCCGCGTGCATCCAGACGACTTGCCCACGCTCGACCGCCACCTTGTTGAGGCCGTGGCGGCACAGCGGCGCGATCACCGCTGTGAATATCGCCTTGCGCGCGAGAGCGGCGAGATTCGCTGGATCGAGTCGCGTAGCCTGATCACCTACGACCGTGAGGGTACCGCCCAGCGCATCATTGGCACCAACATCGACGTCACCGCGCGCAAGCAGGCCGAAGCGGCGCTGGCGGAAAGCGAAGCGCGGTTGGCCGACGCCTTGGCGGCCGGTCAGGTGATCGCCTTCGAATGGAATGCCGTGACGGGCAAATCCCAGCGCAGCACCAATGCCGCCTCTATCCTCGGGCCCGAGCCGGAGGCCTCGGACGGCTACAACGACTTTTTTGCCCGCGTGCATCCCGATGATCGCGCTGGCGTTAAGGCGCAGATACGTCGGCTGCGCCGGGACCGTCCAGGCTATGGCGTATGCTTTCGCTTTTGTTGCCGCGATGGTCGCGAGGTGTGGTTGGAGGAGACGGCGAGGGGCGAGTTCGACAGTGCTGGTAGGCTGCTGCGCGTCAAAGGACTGACGCGTGACATCAGCGAGCGCAAGCGCGTCGAGCTGGCCCTGGCCGAGCGCACCTTGCAGCTGGCTTTGGCCGCAAAAGCGGCACTGGTCGGCAGCTTCTCTTATGACGTCAATACGGACACCCTACAGGTGTCGGAAGGCTATGCGGCCCTACACGACTTGCCCGACGGGACGACCGAGATTAGGCGCGCGGACTGGCAGGCCCGCATGCATCTGGAGGATCTCGGGCGGGTCGAGGAGGTGCGGCGGCGGGCCTTGCGTGAACGCCGCGGCGAATACGAGACGGAGTATCGCATCGTTCGCCGCGACGGCGAGGTGCGCTGGATCGAATCGCGCAGCTTCATCTGCTACGGCGGGGACGGCAATCCGCAGCGCGTGGTTGGTGTCAACATCGACGTCACCGAGCGCAAGCAGGCCGAAGAGCACCGCAATATTCTCAACGCCGAGCTGGACCACCGCGTGAAGAATGTGCTGGCGACGGTGGGTGCCATCATTCGCCACACGCAGCATTCGACGCCCTCGATGGGAGACTTCGTGACGGCGCTCGAGCAGCGCATCGAATCCTTGGCGGGTACGCACGAGCTCCTGAGCCACAGCAACTGGCGCGGCGTGGCGCTGACAGAAGTGATTGAACGCGAATTTGCCCCCTACGCCGGCGACAACGCCGAGATCGGTGGACCGAACGTCACTTTGAAAGCCGAGGCGGCGCAGGCGGTGGCCATGGTTCTGCATGAACTGACCACGAACTCGGCCAAGTATGGGGCGTTCTCGAATGAGGCTGGCCGCGTGCGCCTCAACTGGGACTGGCCGCAGAATGGTAGGCGCGAGCACCTGGTCGTCGATTGGGAGGAGATCGGCGGGCCTCAGATCGTAGCGCCGCCAGCATCGGGCTACGGTAGCAGCGTTATTCGTGAGCTTATTCCCTTCGAACTGGGAGGGGCGGTCGAGCTGGCCTTTGCCTGGGACGGCGTGCGTTGCCGCCTGGAGATTCCCGCCGAATGGTTGAGCCCCGGCCATCCCCTAAGCGAGGAAGGCCAGCGCAGCATGGCTGGGCCCTGGCAATTTCTGACGGCATCCGCCCGGATCGCCCGCTCGCCCAAGGATTTCTCTTAAGGCCTATGCCCCTTCTTGCCAACCACGGCTCGCCGCACGGCTTGCGCCGGGCGACGTGCGCCGCCCATTTGGGGTCGCGCACGGAGGGCTTGGCTGCTGCGGGAGAGAGGAACCCCGCGCCGCGAGCCGGCGTTTGGCCAAAACGTCGGACCAGAAGCGTCGCTAACTTGCCTTGAGTGCAGGCCGTCAAGCCTGGCGAGGAGGTGTGCAATGAAGATCGGCCTGATCGTGGCGTTTCTCCTCGCCGCGCTTGCGACGCCAGCGGCCTTCGCCGAAAAGGCCAACCGCCAGCGGCTCGCCCCAACAACCGACCTCGTTTCGCGCGATCAAGACCTCGGCAAATCCCATACCGTTCGCGCCGAGGACTTGCCCGCCCCGCGCGCAACGCAGCCCGTATCCAACGCTCCCCTGACCTTGCCATTCGACGGGCAGACGCCCAAGGTACCTGACGGCTTTACCGCTACCTTATTTGCCAAACTGCAGCATCCGCGCCGGTTGCTGGTGTTGCCGAACGGCGATGTCATTGTTGCCGAGCAAAAGCCTGGTTACCTGACGCTTCTTCGCGGCGATGCCGACGGCAAGGCCGCGTTCATCGAGCGGCACGCCGAGGGCTTCAACCAGCCCTATGGGCTGGCCTGGCGCGACGGCGAGATCCTGGTGGCCGACCAGGACGGGATCTGGAAGGTCCCGCACACGCTGGGCAACGTGCGCACCGGGCACGGCGAAGACAACAAGGCTGCCGACGTTCCAGCCGATCGGCGTAAGCCGTCGCCCCACCTCAACGGGCAAGCGCTGCTGACCGGCAAAGGCGTGTTTGGCAGCGTGCGCGGGCACGCCAATCGCCCGTTGGCGATCGAGCCAAAAACCGGGGCGCTGTTCGTCGGCGTCGGCTCCGCCGGCAACATTGGCGTCGAGCCTCAGGTCAAGGCGACCATCCAACGCTTCGAGCCTGACGGCTCCGGCCAGACCACGTTTGCCTCGGGCCTGCGCAATCCCTGTGGCCTTGCCATCAATCCCGACACCGGAAAGCTTTGGGCGGTGGTGCAGGAGCGCGATGGGCTGGGCGACAGGCTCGTTCCCGACTACATGGTGCAACCCGAACCGCGGGCATTTTACGGTTGGCCCTATGCCTACACCGGTCAACACCCGCAGCCCGGCTTTGCCAGCAAGGCGCCCGAGAAGGTGAAAGCCTCCAAGCTTCCAGATTTGCTGTTTGAATCGCATTCCTCGGCGATGGACTTGGTCTTCAATGTGGGTGACCAATTTCCCGCCGACTATCGCGGCGACGCCTTCATCGTTCTCAAAGGCTCGTGGAACCGCTCGGCACCGACCGGCTACAAGGTCGTGCGCGTGCCGTTTAAGGATGGCCGCCCGGCCGGCAGTTACGAGAATTTCATGACGGGTTTTTGGGTCTCCGGGCGCGAACGCGCCGAGGTGTGGGGGCGCCCCGCCGCCATCGCGCTGGCCAAGGATGGCGCCCTCCTCGTCGCCGACGACGTCGCCGGCACCATTTGGCGGGTCGCCTATACGGGGCCGCAGCGCAAGGTTGAGACCCCGCCAAAATAGACCGCGGTCGCTCGCTACCGTTGCAAGCAGATCGGAGCCGGGAGCGATGGCGTGGCCATCGGCCCCGGCCGACCAGCACGGCTAGTTTGTCAGGCGCAGAAAGGCGATTTTCAGGGCGATGTCGCGGAAGGCCTGTTTGAGCTGATCGCCATTGTCGGCCGAGTAATTGTGATCGCTCGAGGTTGCGCACTTGGAAAGCATGGTTCTGGCCTTGTCGTTGTCGAGCTTAAAACCGACCGTATAGATCTCGATGCTCTTATCCTTCATCTTGCTGCACAGCTCAACGGCCTGGCTCTGCGCGGTATCGGCCTGGCTGCTATTGTCGCCGTAGGAGTGGGCCTGCAGCGTATTGTAGACACCGTCCGTCATCAGCACGGCGATCTTGCGCAATTTGGCGGTGCCGTAGGCGGCGGGTTTGCTGTCGGCCGGCCAGATGTTGGCCCAATTGGGCGAGAGCATGTACCAGGCAAAGGCGGTGCCGAGCTGTCCCGCGGTGGTGCCGCCAGTGCCGAAGGCGTCGATGGCCTCTTTCAACGCCGTGCGGTTTTTGCTCAAGGGCACGATCTTGGCCGTGGGCGAGCATGACTTGGACATGCTGTCGGCCTTATCGTTCCAGGTCGGCAACCAGGCGCCGGCCGCCGGTGCCGCGTCGCTGTACTGTTCCGAGCCGCCGCGCTCCACCACACACTTGGCGTAGGCGGCGATATAGGGTGGCGCGTTGTAGTCGGAATCATCGCGGCAGCTGCGCTTGACGCTGCCATCGTCCTTGATGCAGCTGGAGGGATAGTGAATGTTCTTGCTGCTGCTGCCGTCGTTATCGGTGCGATCGGATTTATTGGTCAACTGCGTGAAGTAGCTCCCGACGTTGACGGCCGGGGCAAAGGGCGAAAGCGCCACCCTCGAGCTGTAGGCGCTCTGATCGTCCCAGATGACGATATCGACCAGATCCTTTGCCGCTGACTTCAGGTCATCGATTTTCGTGCACGGATCGCACATCGAGCCCGTCAGGTCGAGCATCAGGGAGATCTCGAGGCTTTCGCCCTTGCTGTTGTTGCCACCGCCGCCCACGGCACACGCCGAACTGGGGCAAAGGGCGGCCGTGGCGGTGGTTACGACCCTGACGCAGGCGTAAAAGTTGCCCTGGCAAACGGCCGGGGCGCCCGCTTCCGAATCCCTGGGTTTGAGTGCATTCAAAATGCCGAGAAACGGTGTCCTGACCCAGGAGGTGGCCGTGACCTTGAACTCGGTGTTGAGCGAATTTGGAGAAAATTCGAGCGAGCTCTTCACCACGTTGCTCGGCTTGGCCGTGGCGAAATAGGCGTCCGCGGCGGCCGAGGCCTTGACCACGGTGTCGACCTTCTCGAGTTGGGATACGCGTCCCGCCGCCAGCGCCGCGGCGTCCAGCGCCGCTTGCGTGTGATTATTGACCGCATAGACGCGGCCGAAATCGACGGCGAGGCCGATGCTCGCCGCCACCGGGATCACCAGCAGCCCGAACATCATACCGACGGCGCCGGAGCCATCCTTTGCAAGCCGTTGCAATCTGGCCCGGGCGCGTCGGAGCCATTTTTGCCGGTGGACGCGTGCCAACATGTTCACCCCCGAAAACTAGAAGTCCGCACGCCATTTGAAGCCAATGCTCGTTTCGCAGGCGTAAAGTTTGCCGGGGAAATTGCGCCCTGGTTAGGCAAGGTCTAGCGCCGACCCATGGCCTTTAAGCAAATTGCGCGCGGCCATTTAAGGCTTTGGCAAACCAGCCTGGCTTGGCCGGTCGCCGCCAAGACCTCTTCGCGAGCCCATTTGTTAGGTCGCTTTCAGGTCAAGGCGCCACGCCAAAACACAGCGCCAACGCTGCGCGCCCTTGTCGGCGCCGGGAGCCGGCCGCAGAAGAAGGCAGCAGCACGGCGCGGGGCCCCTGCGGCGTCCCGCCAACGGCTCGCGCAGCCGAGCCGACCGGGCTTTGGTCCGCCGCCGGACGATGTTGGCTCCCACCAAAGCCCAACATCGACGGGCCCTCAGGGTCGCTTGCGGCTGAGGCGGGCCGGCAAGATACTCGCGAGGCTGCCAAGATCGGGCAATTGCTCCCAACGCCAATTGCCGGATGGTTGGCCGTTTCCCCCTCTGGCTCTCAAGTCCCCTTGGGAGCCATTTTTTTGAAAGTCTTTCTCGTCACCGCCGCGCGCAACGGGCTCGTCAGTGCCAAGGCTGGACCGGATTGGCGAGCCGTCGTCGGGCTCATGCCGAGTTGGGCTGATGCAGCCGCGTTGGCGGGCGGGTGAAGCTCCTGCGGCCTCGCTTGAAGCCCATGAGGGGCTGGCTGAGCTCGGTCACGGCGGCCGCCGCGTTTTGGCAGGGTAGGACCAAGAGATCGGCGCGGTCGCCGACGGCCAGGCCGTAGCCATCGAGGTTCATTAACCGGGCCGCGGCCCCCGTGATCATGTCGAAGCAGAGCTCAAAGTCCTGCCGCCGGCCGAGTTGGGCAACGTTGGCATAAAGGTTGGCCATGCGGATCAGGGAGGCATCGCCGAAGGGCGTGAAGGCGTTCAACACGTTGTTGCTGGCGAGCGAGCAGGTCACGCCGTGCTGGGCGAGGCGATCGGCGCGCGTGACCCCGCGTGGCACGTTGTAGTCACTGTCGCGCCCCATCAAAAAAAGGTCGGTGGCTGGCAGCACGGTGACGGCGACACCCGCCGCGGCCAGCCGGCGAGCGATCTCGATCTGGCGCGCGGGGGGAACCGCCGAGAGTTTGCTGACATGGCCGACGGTGACCCGGCCGCCGTAGCCGGTGTGCTCGGTTTGGCGCAGCACTTCGTCGAGGTGCATCCAGCTGCCGTCGAGATCGAAGTCGAGATGGAAGTCGACGGCCAAGTCAAAGCGGCGAGCGATGGCGAAGATGCGCGCGATATGCTCGATCGGCTGGGTGTCGGCGTACGGGCAGCCGCCGATCAGGTCGGCACCGGCCTGACACGCCTCCACCAGTAACGCTTCCGACCCCGCATCGTTGAGAAGGCCTTCCTGAGGGAATACGCAGATGGAAAGGTCGACGGCCCACTGATAGCGGCGCGCCAGTTCGCGCACGGCACGGAAACCCTTCAGGCCCACGCGCGGGTCGACCTCGACGTGGGTGCGCATCTGCATGGTGCCGCCGAGAATGGCGCGTTCCAAGGTCCCGCGCGCGCGCTCGAAGATATCGTCCTCGGTAAAGGCGCGCTTGGCGCGTGCCGTTTGCGCGATCGCTTCCTTGAGGCTGCCTTCACGAATGCAGCAGCGGTCGATGATGCAGGACTTGTCGAGATGAATATGGGTCTCGACCAGGCCAGGGGCGACCAGTCCGCCGCCGATTGCTTCGATTGCAACGGCGTCGACCAGGTCCGGGGCGATGGCGGCGATTTTGCCGTTGGCGATACCGATGTCGACCAGCGCCTCCGGGTTGGTGGCAAGGCGCGCGCCTTTGAGCACAAGGTCGAAGCTCATGGCCCTTACTCTGCAGCCTCTTGTCCGCCGAGATAGGCGGCTTCCAGCGCCGGATCTTTGGCTAGAACCTGGGCCGTATCGGCACGCACGACGCGCCCCAGTTCGAGGACGTAGCCACGGTCGGCCACCGCCAAGGCCAACGCCGCCATCTGGTCGACCAACAAGATGGTAATGCCTTGGTCGCGCAGCTCCGCCAGCGTGCCAAACAGCTCATCGATGATGGCCGGCGCGAGCCCGAGCGAGGGCTCATCCAGCAGCAACAGGCGCGGCCTTCCCATCAGCCCGCGGGCAATCGCCAGCATCTGCTGCTCACCGCCGGACAACAAGCCCGCCCGACCGTCGATGCGTTGGGCCAAGCGCGGAAAGCGCTGCAACAGAGCCGCGATCTCGCGCTCGAGATCGGCCCCTTTGCGGGTATGCGCCCCGAGTATGAGGTTGTCGCGCACGCTGAGTTCGGGGAAGACCTGGCGACCCTCGGGAACCAAAATCAGGCCCTCGCGGACGATGCGGTGGGGCCTCTGCGTCTCGATGGCTCCGCCGGCGAGCATGATCGAACCTGACACGGGACGCAGAAGGCCGCTCAAGGCGCGCAGGGTGGTCGACTTGCCGGCACCGTTGGCCCCGAGCATGGTCACGAGTTCGCCTTGCCCGACCTCGAAGGCCACCCCGTCGAGCACGGGCACCGAGCCGTAACCCGCGCCCAGGGCCTTGGCCGCCAGCAGTTGCGGCGGCGCGGCCGCCAGCGGCGCTGAGCGCGGCCGCGCCGCGATTTCGCCGGCGCCAAGGTAGGCGTCGCGCACCTGGGGCTCGCCGCGTACCGTCTCGGGAGTGCCGGCGGCGATTGGGCGTCCGGCGTCGAGCACCACCACATGGTCGGAGAGCCCCATGACCAAGGCCATGTCGTGCTCCACCAAAATCACGGCGAGGCCGGCGGCGGCGAGCTGGCGCAGCACGCCAACGAGCAGCACCTTGTCGGCTCGCATCAGTCCGGCGGCGGGCTCATCGAGCAAGAGTACGCTGGGGCGGGTGGCGAGCGCGCGGGCGATCTCCACCAGGCGACGGTCGACGTGGGGGAGGTCGCGGGCGGCCACGCCGAGCGGCCCCCGGTAGCCGACGAAAGCGAGCAACCCCTCCGCGTCGCGACGCTCAGCGCTGCCGGCGGCTGCCGCGAACGGGTTGCCCAAGCGGCCTCGGCGCAGACCCAGCAAGACATTGTCAAGCACGCTCAGCGAACCGAACAGCTGCGTCGTCTGATAGGTACGCGCGATGCCGGCGCGCGCCACGCGTTGGGCGCTGGCGCCTGCAAGTTCGACCTCGCCCAAACGAATGCTGCCGGCGTCGGGTGCATAGAAGCCGCCGATCATGTTGAGCACAGTGGTCTTACCCGCCCCGTTGGGGCCGATCAGGGCGGTGATGTGGCCGGGTTCGGCGGTCAGTGCCACGTCGCTGGCCGCGCGCACGCCGCCAAAGGCGATGCTGAGGCCATCGACGGTGAGGGCATGGCGCTGACGCGGAACCGCCAAAAAAGTTTGCAGCGAAAAATTGCCCATTTGCGCCATCGCCCTATCGATGCGGGAGAAAGCGCGGCTCAACAGACCAATGACGCCTTCGGGCGCCAACCAGAGCACCAACAGCAACAGCGCGCCGAATGCCAGCAAGCGGTACTCGGCGAGCGAGGCGATCAGCTCGGGAAGCACGACGATTACGGCGGCGCCGACGAGGGGGGCCAGGGTCCAGCCGGCGCCGCCGACGATGACGGCCAGCAGAAACAAGATCGACTGCGAGAACGGGAAGCTATCGGGCGCGACAAAAGCAAACAACGCTGCGAACACGCCGCCGGCAACACCGGTGAGCGCGGCGGAGAGCGCAAAGGCGAGGGTCTTGATGATGAGCGGCTGGAAGCCGACGGCGCGGGCGGCAATCTCCGAGTCGCGCACGGCGATCATCGCCATGCCCCAGCCACTGCGTGCCAGTCGATGAAAGAAATAAAGCGACAGGGCGGCCAGAAGCGTGGCGATCACGGCAAGGCTGCGCTCTCCCACCAGGCCGCCGCCGAGCGCGGGCTGCGGTAGGTTCATCAGGCCGTTTTGGCCGCCTGTCACCTCGCGCCACTCGATGGCCGTGTGCTGCACGATGAAGGCGAAGGCGATCGTCATCATGGCCAGATAGGGGCCGGAAACGCGGATCGCGGGCAAGGCGAGCAGTGCGCCGATCGCCGCGGCGAGCGCGCCGGCGCAGGCGAGTGCCGCCCAAAAATTGATGCCCTTGAGCGTGAGGACCGCTACGGCATAGGCGCCGATGGCGTAAAAGCCGATGTGCCCGATGGAGATTTGTCCGGCGAGGCCGACCAGGATGTTGAGGCCGACGCCGACGATGGTGGTCAGCGCCACCAGCGCCAACACGAACGGGGTATAGCCCTCGCCGAGGAGGGCCACGCCGAGGCCCGCCGTCGCGAGGACCGCAATGGTTGCAACCTCGAGGGCCCGGTTCATCGCGCCCTCGTCATACCTTCTTGACCGGCGCGCGGCCGAACAGGCCATTGGGCATCAGCGCGAGCGCGGCGATGACCACCGTGAACATCACGATTTGCGTGTAGGTGGAACCGAACAGCGCCGTCACCAGGGCCTCGGCCATGCCATAGAGGATGCCGGCGAGCATGACGCCGGAGGCCGACGTGATGCCGCCCAGGATGGCGACGGCGAAAGCCTTGATGCCGAACAAGGTGCCCATGTCGGAGTGCACGCTGAAAAGCGGCGCGATCAGCAGCCCGGCAAGGCCGGCGAGGGCGGTGGAGAGCGCATAGGACAGGGCGATCGTGCGCTTAACGTCGATGCCCATCAAGCGGGCCGCATCGGCATTCTGCACCACCGCCAAGAGGGCCTTGCCGCGCCGCGTCCGCCGCAACAGCAAGGCAAGCGCGCCGGCGATGGCGATACCAATGACGGGGATCAGCAACTGCAAGGGAAAGACGCCGGCACCGAAGATCTCGACCGGCTTCATGGCCAGCAGCGAGGGAAAACTGCGCGGCTCCTTGCCGAAGGTGAACAGGACCGCATTGTCCAAGACAATGCCGCCGGCCACCGTCGCCATCAGCCAGGCATTCGATCCGCGTTCCGCGAACGGGCGCACCAGCGTACGCTCCACCAGCAGGCCGAAACCGGCGCACGCGACGAGCGCGGTCGCGAGCGCCAGCGGTAAGGGCCAGCCGAGCCGCACCGCGAAGGTGTAGCCCAGCACGGCACCCAGCATGACCGAGCTGCCTTGCGAGAAGTTGACCGTGTTGGAAACCACATAGGTGATGTGAAAGCCGAGCGCGATCAGGCCGTACATGGAGCCCAGCGCGAGCCCGCTCATGATGGCGGAGGTTACGAGGATGGTTGCCCCTCCGATCGATGGCACGGGACCACCAGCGTCGTCGGCGCGACGCTGGTGTGATCCTCAGCTGCGGACAAAGACGGTCGACAATTGTTACTGCGTCAGCGGCAGGATCTCACCCTCCACGAAGTGCGTAAAGAGGTAGTCCTTTTCCGAGAGCGCATCTTGGTTTTCGGGATTGAACGGCTTTTGGTAGGTCTTGATCAGGCCGGCATAGCTGTCGATGGCATAGAAGGCGTCGCGCACCTTGGGTCCCTCGAGGGACTGCGCCTTGCCGATCGCCAGCGCAGTCAGGTGCATGGCGTCATAGGCGTTGGCGATGCCGACCGCGGGCGTCACGTCGGCGAGCGTTTTGATCTCCGGATACTTCTTTTTCAGGGCCGCCAGCACCGCCTCACCCTTGGGTGAAAGCTTGCCCGAGAAACTATAGGTTTGGATAAAGTGCACCTTGGCGGCGCTGGCGCCCGCCAGTTCGCTGAAGCGCCCGCCGGCCGGCCCCCAGTGCGACACGATCGGCACATTCCAGCCCATGCGGTCGAGCGACTTCACGACTTGCGAGGAGGGCGCCACATTGGCGACCAGGTAGAGCACGTCGGCACCGGCCTCCTTGAGGCGGCTCAGCTGCGGCACCACGTCGACGTCGTTGGTTTCGAACTTCTCGATGCCGGCATAGGCGATGTTCTTGGCAGCGAGTGCCGCCTTGAGACCCTTTTCGTTCGATTCGCCCCAGGGGTTGTTGATCAGGATCATGCCGGGCTTTTTGGCCTGGTGTTTGGCGATCGAGTAGTCGACCAGCGCCTTGTCCACCAATTCGTCCACCGCCGAGACACGAAAGACGTAGTTCTCTGCGGCGCCGTTGCGCGTGATCGGCGTGCCGGCCGCCCACACGCCCATGAAGGGAACCTTGTTCTGGTTGGCGAACGGCACGATCGCCAGCGACACTGGCGTGTCGAGGCCGCCGAACAGGGCCGCGACCTTCTCGCGCTGCACCAGCTCGCGGGCCGCAATCGCTCCCTTGGCGGGATTGCTTTCGTCATCGCGGATGACGAGCTCGACCTTTTTGCCCAACAGGCCGCCGCCGGCGTTGATCTCGTCGATGGCGAGGGCAAGGCCGCGCACGATCGCTTCGCCGGATTTTGCCGATTGGCCCGACATGGCCGCGATCAAACCGAGCTTCACGACGTCTTGGGCACCGGCGGGTAGCGACGCGGCACTGGCGAGCGCGCCCGCGAGCAGGAGACGCCGGGCTAATCGAGCAGGCGCAACGTCGGCAAGCATGGCAAAGCCCCTTTCGCAACTCGGGAAGATGGATACCCCTGGCAGAGAGCAAAGCATATGCCACACGCGCCGGCCCATGGATACGATTTATTGGCGCAAATCTGCCCAAGTTACGTGCATCGGCGCGGGCAAGCGGCGACATTTTTTGTCAATAGTGCATACGATAATGGAGTGGATTGTGTGCGCTTGCCGGCGCATAGTGCTGACCACGCCCGTCTCGCCACGCATTGGGAAGGATCCATGTCCGCTGCCGCCACCGAGCCACGGCCCGAGCACGCAACGGCCACCGCCGCCAAGATCGTCGAGCAGTTCCTAATTGCCTCGATGGTGCCCGACCCCGTCACCGCGGCCCGCTACATCTCGCCCGATCTTAAGATCACCTTCACCGGCGGGCGCCGCTACCGGCACCCGAGCGAGACCGCCGCCTTCAATGCCGGTCGCTACAAATGGGTGAAAAAGAAGATGGAAAGGAGCGACGTCGTCCCGGGCACGCACGAGACCATCGTCTACAATCTCGGCACCCTCTACGGCGAATGGCCCGACGGTACCCCGTTCGAGGGCAACCGTTATGTCGATCGTTTTGTGGTGCGGGACGGCAAGATCGTTGAGATGGACGTCTGGAACGATAGTGCCGAGCGCCTGCTGGTGCGGAACGGTATCGCCGGCTGAGGCTTAGCGCCGGCGCCGGCCAAGGCTCACCGGCGGCCCGGCGGTGCCCTCGGCATAGGCCGCTAGAATATCGCGCAGATCGCGACGTTTGTCGGGGCGCATCTTGATCAGCGCCCGCCCTGCCACCGCGTCGAGGTGCTCCTGCATCAGGGTATTGGCCCGCGCCGCATCGCCGCTCTCGAGGGCTTCGATGATGGCGCGGTGCTCGCTCACGGCGCACTCGGCCGAATGCGGCCGGCCGTAAAGGGCCAAAATCAAGCCGGAGCGCGAGACCACTTCGGCGACGTAGCGCGCCAACAGGGCGTTGCCGGTCAGGTCCGCCAATAGGGTGTGAAATTCGCCGGCGAGCCTAATCGACAGCGGCTCGTTGCTGCCACGCGCGGCCTCCTCTTCGGCAACGTGCCGATGCAGACCGGAGGCCTGCTCCGCGCCGAGCTGGCCGGCCAGCGTCGACACCACCAGGCGTTCCAGCCCCAAGCGCACGGCGAAGATATCGCGCGCCTCGTCCCAGTTGGGCTTGGCCACGGCGGCCCCGTGATTGCGGCGCAGCTCCACCAATCCCTCGCCGGCAAGCCGGCCCAGCGCATTGCGCACCAGCGTACGGCTGACGCCGAAGCGCTCGCCAATGGCGTCCTCGGGCAGTTTCGCACCGGGTTCGAGGGCCTGCTCGATGATGGCGCGCCGCAGCGCCTGATAGATGGCGCCGGCGCGATCGGCGCCGTTCCTGGTTGGCGCTCTTGTCATGCCGGCCGGCACTTTTGCATGAGCCTGCCCAATCCCAGCCCCACCTCGTCAACGCGCCGCCCATGGCCCTGCATGCTAGCCGGTCCCGCCGGGCTTACGGCCCCGTCTCCCGCTTGCCCCGGGGGAGCTCGCCGCGGCGGCGGTGACGGTCTACCCGATCTAAAGCTTCGCAGCCCCGTCCTGATATTATAGGGATGGAGGGCTTGTCGATGAGAGGAATTCACCCCGCCCATGGCTGAGCCAACACCCTCACGCCTGCTGCGCCACCCGCTCAGCGTCGTCAATATCGGCCTGCCCCAGTTCGCCGCCGACCTCGCCGCCTCGGGCGTGCCGGTGTGCCACGTCGACTGGCGGCCGCCGGCGGGTGGGGATGGCGAGCTGGCGGCGGTGCTCGCCCGGCTGCTGGGGGATGCGGCAATCGCGGCGGCGAACCGAGAGGCCGTGGCGCGGATGCTCGCGGCCGAGCCGGTGCTGATCGACGTCGTGCCGGCGTCTGCGGCCATTCCGGCGCTTGGCGAGGGCAAAACCATTCTGCACGCCGGCCCGCCGATCGCCTGGGAGCGCATGTGCGGCCCGATGCAGGGTGCCATTGCCGGTGCCATCGTCTTGGAAGGCTGGGCCGGCGATCTGGCGGCGGCGGCGGAACTGGCGGCGGCGGGCGGCGTGAGGCTCGAACCCAATCACCACTTCGGGGCGGTGGGGCCCATGACCGGCATCACCACGCGCTCCATGCCGGTCCTGGTGGTGGAGAACCGCACCTTTGCCAACCGCGCCTACGCCACCCTCAACGAGGGCCTGGGCAGGGTCATGCGCTTTGGCGGCAACGATGCCGACGTGCTCAAGCGTTTGGCGTGGCTGCGCGATGTGCTGGCCCCGGCCCTGGGCAAGGCCGTACGCGCCGCCAACGGCGTGCCCTTGAAGTCCATGGTGGCCCGCGGCCTCGCCATGGGCGATGAAATGCATCAACGCAACGCCGCCTGCACGAGCCTTTTTTTGCGCGAGATTGCGCCGTGGCTGGCGCGCACGTCCGCCGCCGGCGTCGAGTTGGCCGAGGTTTTGGCCTTCATCGCCGCCAACGACCAGTTCTTCCTCAACATCGCCATGGCGATCGGCAAGGCCATGACCGATCCGGCGCGCAACATCGCGCGCGCCTCGATCGTCACGGCCATGTGTCGCAACGGCACCGACTTCGGCATTCGCGTCAGCGGCACCGGCGATCGGTGGTTCACGGCGCCGGTGGAAATGCCGGTCGGGCTCTATTTCCCCGGCTTCTCGGCCGACGACGCCAACCCCGACATGGGGGATTCGGCCATTGTCGAGAGCATCGGCCTTGGCGGCTTTGCCATGGCGGCGGCGCCGGCGGTGGTGGGCTTCGTCGGCGCGGGTTCGGCGGCGGAGGCCGCCGTCTTCACGCAAAGGATGCGCGAAATTACCGCCAGCGAGAACCCACACTGGACGATCCCCGCCCTCAACTTCGCCGGCGTTGCCACCGGGATCGATGTACGCCTTGTGGTCGAAACCGGCATCGCGCCAACCATCAATACCGGCATCGCGCACAAGAAACCGGGCGTCGGCCAAGTCGGCGCCGGCGTGGTGCGCGCACCGCTGGCGTGCTTTAGCGCGGCTGTTGCGGCGCTCGACGCCGAACCGGAGGCGACATGAGGGCCAACGTGCGCAACGCCGTGCGGCGTGGCCTCTACCTGGATTCGGTGGCCCTGATGCGGCTCTCCCGCGAGATCGCGGCGCTGAGCGGCGTCGAGGATGCCGCGCTGATGATGGCGACGCCGGCGAACAGGGCCATCCTGGCCGAGGCGGGGCTGCTCGATTCCGACGGTCAATCGGCCGGCGCCAACGATCTCATCCTCGCCGTGCGCGCACAGGGGGCCGAAGCGGCCGACGCGGCGCTTGCCGCCGCCTCGCTATTGCTCGAGCGACAGCCGAGCACGGGTAACGCCGCCGTCCCCCATTCTCCACGCAGCTTGCGCAGCGCGCTTGGCGCGCAACCGGGCGCCAACTTGGCGCTGATATCGGTGCCCGGTGACTACGCCGCCGCCGAAGCGCGCAAGGCGCTCGGCTGCGGTCTCGATGTGATGATTTTTAGCGACAACGTGCCCTTGGCCGAGGAGGTGGCGCTAAAACGCGAAGGCAAGGCGCTGGGCCGCCTGGTGCTGGGCCCCGACTGCGGCACCGCCATCATCGGCGGTACCCCACTGGCGTTTGCCAACCGCGTTCCGCGCGGCGATATCGGCCTCATTGGCGCCTCCGGCACCGGTCTGCAGGAGGTAAGCTGCCTGATCGCGGCGGCCGGACGGGGGATTTCGCACGCGATCGGCGTCGGCAGCCGCGATCTTGGCCGCGAGGTCGGCGCGCTGTCGACCTTGGCGGCCATCGACCTGCTCGACGCCGACCCGGCAACGGCGCGCATTGTGCTCATCTCCAAGCCGCCGCATCCCGAGGTGGTGGCAACCGTGCTCGCCCGCGTCGGCCAGAGCCGCAAACGCTTCACCATGTGCTTCTTGGGTGCCGTCGCCATGCACCTCCCGCGCAACGCGAGCGCCGCCGCGACGCTCAGCGCTGCGGCCGAGGACGTGCTAGGCGCGGCCATCGCGCCGGTGACCTCGCCCATGCCGGCGGCGCGGGACGGCCTCATCCTCGGCCTCTATGCCGGTGGCAGCCTCGCCGCCGAAGCGCAACTCGTTCTGATCGCCGCCGGTCGCCCGGTGGCCTCGAATGCTGCCGTCCCCGGGGCCTCGGCGCTCGAGGCCGCGGCGCCGCGGGTCGATCGCATCATCGACCTCGGCGCCGACGAGTTTACGCGCGGCCGGCCACACCCGATGATCGACCCTGCCGTTCGCAGCACCAAGCTGCGCGGCGCGCTGCTGGATCGAGGCGTCGCGGTCATCCTCCTCGACATCGTGCTGGGCCTCGGCGCCCATCCCGATCCGGCTCGAGAGGTTGCCGCTGTTCTTGCCGGCGCACCGCCAGATCGGCCGCATCTGGTCGCCTCGGTCACCGGTACGGAGGCCGATCCGCAGGTGCGTTCGCGCCAGATCGCCACCCTCAACGCCGCCGGCGTGCTGCTTGCGCCATCCAATGCCCGCGCCGCCGCGCTGGCGGTCGACTTGGCCAGGGGCTGAGGCGCGCAACCCCATGATGCGGCTCCCCTCGTACGCCATGCCCACCCCGGCGCCTCTAGGCCGGCAAGCCGTCGCCGCCGGGATCGGCCCGATCGCCATCCGGGCGCTGCGTCCGGGCGCGAGGGGAAGCGTGCGCGCCGTGTTCGAACGCTGCTTTTACGTCGAGCTCGAGTCCGGTTGGGCCTGTATCGGGCCCGAGGACCTGGGGGCTGGGCCGCTCAACCTCGTCTGTGCGCGGTGGCCCGCCGGGCCACTGCGGGCGCACGTGTGCTGTGGTGAGGTCGCAGAGATCGACGCCGGCATGCTGTTGGCTGGCCACCTAGCCATCGCGCTTGGCGAGGCTGCGCCCTGGTTGCCTGAGCGCGTCGGCCATTGGGACAAGGCGAGCCTTGGCCGTGGCCTTGCGGCCACTGACGTGGCTCTCCGCGCGCTGGCGCCGCGCGACGGCCTTGCTCTCCTGTCGGGGGAGGACGGCTTTTTCCGGCCGGCGCTTTTGTCAAGCCGCGAGGATCCCCTTGCCCACCTCGAGCAACTTCTCGCCGAGCAGCGCGCGGTCGAGCCGCCGCCGATCGATGTCGCGAGGATCGCCCCGTTGCTCGGCCTCGGCCCGGGATTGACGCCGTCGGGCGACGACTATCTGGGTGGCCTCTTGGTTGCCCTCTCCCTGGTCGGGCGCAGCGTTGTTCGGGACCGCCTTTGGCAGGCCTTGCATCCGCTCACGATTGGCCGCACGACGGCCATCAGCCGCGCTCACCTTGCCGCCGCGGCCGAGGGCCTCGGCAGTGCCGCTCTGCATCACGCGCTCGGTGCCATCCTGAGCGGGGCCACCGAGAAGATCGCTACGGCCTGCGCGGGGCTGGCCAAAGTGGGCCACACCTCCGGCTGGGACGCGCTCGCCGGCGCGCTTTCGGTCCTGCGGGCGCACACTTGCGGGCACCTTGAATTTGCCTTGCTTGGCAGGGATTGGGGCTGAGCTGGCCGTGCCGGGCGGGGCAGCGGAGGCGTGGCCAGCCCCTCCGCGTGAATAAGATCTCGAGCCGAGCCCACGTGGAACGGCCGATGCACTTTGGCCGTTCTCAGCCGCCGTTGGGTTACAAACTGGGCTACGGCGGGCAAGGCTGGCCGCTGGCTGGCCTCACCCGGCTTGCTCCTGTTCCTCTGTCTCGAAGCCAGGCAGCCGAGCGGCGCGACCTATCGTCTGGGTCTCGGGTGCTTTGTGCATCCAAGATTGGCTTCGATGATGGTCCTGCTGATACGGCTGTTCTAATGGAAGGGGCACTCCAGTGATGGGGTACCCTTTTCAGTTTGTGATGCTCGACGCTGGCGGTCCTGTTGTGCGCAATGCCGGTCGCCTCGCCCTCGATGCCCTACCGTTCCCGACGCTTGCTGCTGGTCGTGTCGTGCTGATGATCCGGTGCCTCAAGCTCGACGGCTTTAATGCGGTTGGCCACACCCAACTTCGCCCATAGCTCACCGAGATGAGCCAAGACCAGCTCAGTCACGTCGGCACGCATGCCCTCGTCCCCACCGGACGCCTTGATCTCGATGGTTGCGCTATCGGGTTCGGCCGAAACCGAAACTACAACGTTGATGTCGCGGGTCATGGCAGCACCCCTGCTGTGACCTGTCCCGCGATGAGACAGCTAGCATGGAGTAAGGTTAGCTGCCTGTGTCTGTGTCCGTTATGGTTGATATCGCAACGATGATGCGGTGATGACGTGCGCGACGTGTGACGAGCGAGCGGTCAGAGCGAGCAACCGGAGGTGTCAAGGGCAGGGATGGGGGTAAGGTCGCGAACGTACTGCTGATCATGTCGGGATCGCGGGTCCGCGTGGCGGCGGGGCATAACCTATCTGCAATCAACCATTCTGAGTTTTATTTGCCTCAGACTAACCCCTACCTGCGCCTGCTTTGGAAAATCATTCCGCTTTGATCGTTGGCCTCGCGTAACGCAGCATGCACTAATGCCGGGACTTCCTGCACGAGATACGGGAGGGGGCGACGATGGATCACGACAAAAGCCCGGCTTTCAAGGTGCTGCCAAAAGAGCACCAAGCGCCTCCTCCCAATGATGGAGGGCGAGATCGGCAGCGGCGATTGTGCAGCCGTGCGCTGGGATGATTTTCGAAGCGACGGCTTCTCAACCGCGCAGCGACAGGTCGGGCTGAAGGTGCTTGCCTATCTGGGTTTCGTCACGGTCGAGCTGGACGGTCGGCGCAACCTTTATCGCAAGAGCGAGGATTGGCGCCGTCTCGACACTCAGGCAGCCGAGCGCTTGCTTGCCGCAGCGCGAGCGGTGAAAGCCAAGAGAGATCAGGCGAGCCACCGACGATGCGGTTGGCTCGCCCTAGTCCTCCCAAGAATGGCAAGCGTGTCCGGCACATCGTTGGTGTAGGCAATGGCTCCACGTGCCCCTTCGACAGGCTGCGCATTGAGCACCTGGCTCGCCACGCTCATGACGGGGAACACCAGCGAGCCGTCGTGTTCAACGATCTGAGTGACGCTGATCGCACCACGCTGCGCCAAGGCCTCGATCTCGGCTTTGGCTTTCGCCTTGCAGTAACTCGATGGCCAAGGACTGGAGCGGATGCGGTGAAGGTCGGCGGCCAACTCCCGCCACGCGTCGTCTGGCGTCCTCCAGTTGATGCAGCAGCGAGACCTTGCCGTTCAGTGTCGGCTTCGGTGGCCTATCATCTTCGACCAGCGCAGTGCCGGGTGCTGCGCTCCTGAGAACCTGCGATGAGGCCGCGTATGCCTGGCTTCCGGTGTCATAGAGATCACTCAACTGCTTGGCCTTGGCGGTCAATGTTGCGAGCCTGGCCCGCTCTGCCAGAACTTGCGCATCGTCCTCATCAAGGCCATGACCGTCACGCCCGAACGGCGCGAGCATTTGCTCGGTCAATCGTTCACTTTCGCCGCGCTGGCTGTTGGCAAATTGCCTTTCGGAAAGCTCCGGTTGAGCCGCTGCAAGTCAGACTTTCTCTGCATGAGTTGGTCAAGCCGCTGCTGGGCACGCTTCGGCAGGACAAAGTCCATGTTCGGCCTTTGCAACGCTGTAGGCCGCTGCTTAGCGCCAGTTCCGCCGCCGGTGGCGCTGGAAACCTCTGTTGGGTCATGCTCGCCTCCAATCATGATTGATCGAAGTGAGCAGGCGGCGTGGGCAACGAAAAGCTATTCGAGCAGGCGTTGCGTTGGGAGGAGGCCGCAGCGCTCAACACGCACGACGCCAGACCTACAGCCTCACGGGGTTAGACGTTATAACGAAAAAAGCGGTATAACATCTAGGGGCACATCCCCCGAATACGCGCTCGCCAAGATCCGCAAGGATCGCCCCCCATTCACACCCGCGTCCTCGCAGGCGAGCTATCCCCGCAACACCGCCCTAATCGTCCGCTCGCTCGGTATCGCATCCCTCACTCGAAGCAAGAGATCCAGCACCTCGGTGAGCTTGCCCCGATGCTGCATGGGGCAGGTGAGTTCGCCGCGATCTCGACGCCCGCGCCGTCCCGATACCGCGACAGCGCAAGACGTAGTTGCCTGGAGAGCTCGCGAGCAGAGGCACCGGGATAGAACCTCGATGCGGCGAGTAGGAGCGCGTTGCGTTCCGAGATCAACAGCATGGTTCTTGGTAAGCGTCGGCCGCGACCGAAAGCAAAGTTGCACGGTGCTATTTTGCCGACGTGGATCGTCATGGCGACGTGCCCTCGAACCGTCCGCCGGGCAACCACTCACCGAGCTGCTTGAGCTGCGCCAGCTCCCGGTAGGCCGCCCAGGTCCATCAAGTATTTTTGACCAAGCAGGGACTTTACCGTGCGGCCCATCTCGCTCAGCGCGGAAAGTTCACTCGCCTCCTGTTTGGCTTCGCCTTCAACCGGAACCTTGCCGGAACCTTGTTTGCGCTTCGGGCATGCAACCGTACTGAGTTCCCCCTCTGGGGTGCATAGAGTGCCAAGGAAGGCAATTGACACCCATAAACGTCCCGAGGTCCCTGAGCCGACGCGGGTAGAAAGGCGACTTAGTGACCGGGAGACGAGCGTCGTAAGACTGGTGGTCGAAGGTCGCCCAAACAAGGAGATCGGGCGCATCCTCAATATCTCTTTGAAGACGGTGGAAACCCATCGAGCAACCGCCATGCGGAAGCTCCGCCTGTCCTCTCTCGCCGGTCTCGTGCGCTACGCCGTTCGCAATGGTCTGATCAAACCTTGATGCAATAAGCATCCTCATCGGCTTCCCCATCATCTGGCTTTGCCGTGCGTGGTGAGGCTCACCTCGACGGGCAACTGGCTGGTGACGATGGTGGAACCACGCCCATGCCGATCTTCGAGAATTTCCAGCAAGTCCCGGCGCTGCTCGGCAGTCATGGTTGAGAGACCCCAGTCATCGAGGATCAAGAGCTCGACGCGGGCCAGACTTTTGAGCAACCGTGCGTGGCGGCCGTCGCCACGAGCCAATGCTGGAGCATCGAATAGCCTGGGTATCCGATGGTAGAGAACGGAGCGATTGTCTCTGCAGGCCTTGTGGCCGAGAGCACAGGCGATCCAACTCGCTCGACCCACTCGCCGGCGACGAGCTTTTGGAATAGCGCTTGGGGGCGAGACGGGTGGCCCGCGGCTCGCCATCCCGTCTCGGCCGTAGTCCCCTGCTATTTGATCTGCAGGTCAGAGGTAAACTTCATGCCCTTCGTTTCCGGGCTCAGCAGCAGGGCGATGACCGCAACCGAGGCGCCGAGGATGGTGCCGTAGAGCATCGGCTGCGGGAAGCCCATGCCCTTGTCCACGGCAAGAAAGGTGACGGCTGGTGGCACCAGGCCGCCGAGAATGGTGCCGAAGTGATAACAGAACGCGCTCGCGGTGCCGCGCACCTCGGTTGGGAAGCGTTCGGTCAAATAGGCCGGCTGCAGGCCATAGATGGCCCCCGCAAAGGCCCCCTGGAGCGCGAAGCCAATCGTGATCCAGGTGAGATCGGTGGTGTTGAGATAAAGCGGAGCGATAAAGCAGCCGATGACGGCCGGGATTATGATGGCCAGGCGCCGCCCGATATGGTCGCCAAGGAAGCCCCAAAACCCCATGGCAAAGAACACGATGGCGTTGTGCAGGATGTTGGGCAGGGCCACGTCGCCGGGACTGAGCTTCAAATCCTTCTGCAGCCAGGACGCAAACATGGCGATCATGGAGTAGTAGACCAGGAACTGGCCGGTCATCCAGATCGAGGCCGTGAAGGTATTCCACAGGAACGGCGGCCTGAAGATTGCGAGTTGGGTCGGGATCGAAACGCCGAGCAAGGCCGCCAGATTGGGCAGCAGGAAGGGCGTCAATCCGGCCGCGACGACGCCCAGCAGCTTGTCGTCCAAGAGCAGGGCGAGCAGCTTGGGCTCGAGCGCGCCGGCGAGGGCAACCGGCGCCAGCATTTTCAGGACATAGAAGAGAACGGCGGCAACCGCCACGGCGCCGAACAGCCAACCGGCGACCCTCAGGAGCAGCGAGGGGGCAACGCCGCCCCTTGCCTGCGCGGCTGGCGCCAGGCTCAGTTGCTCGATCCGCTTCCTGTTGTTTTCCTGCCAAACCTCTGATTCCTTCACGAAGTAGCGAATGAACACGCACAGGATCGCCGGCAAAATGCCGACCCAGAGCATGCCCCGCCAGCCGATGGTGGTGAAGAGCAAGCCGTATATGAGGCTGGCGAGCAGGAACCCTAGACCCCAGGCGCCTTGCAATAGGCCGCTCATGATGCCGCGGGAACGGGCCGGCCAGGCTTCCATGGCGAGGGCCGCCCCCGCGGGCCACTCTGCCCCCATACCGACGCCGAGCAGGATGCGAAAGAAGGCAAGGAAGGCAAAGCTTGGTGCGAAGCCGGCGGCGAAATTGCAAATCGAGTACCAAAGTATTGAAATCATCAACGGTGTCTTGCGCCCGATCCGGTCGCAGAGCCAGCCGGAGCCGAACGCCCCCAACAGGCGCAGCCATAAGGTGAAGGTGACCGTGCCGGCGACCAAGGTCAGGGGAACGCCGAACTCCTGACTGATCGGCACCATGATCAGAAAAAAGATGGTGAAGTCGAAGGCGTCAAGCATCCAGCCGAGAAACCCGGCCGACCACGCCAACCACTGGTCCTTACTCGGTTCCTTCCACCAGGCAAAAGGTCGATCAGAAATAGCGACCGTCATGGCATTTCCCTCCCCAAACGTGCGCACATGGGGTCGGTTCAGGCCCGTTTCCTTGGCAAGCTTGTTATGACTTCAACCGGCCACCTTTGTGCAAATTGAGCGCCCAACACAGCGCCGACGAACAGCGCGGTCATGCTAGGCGCAGAAATGTTCTTGCTACAAATCAATTCTGCTGGCGAGTGCACGCCGGGGGCGGCCCATGGCGCTGGCTTGCCCGCGGCGCCAGGTTGCGGTGCACCGAGACACGCGGGTTCGGGGAAGCGGGGCCGTCGAGCCTATTCGGCCGCGCTGCTAATCGGACGCACGGGATGCTTGTATCAGAGCTGGGTTCGCCCCGAGCTCGGCGAGCCTTGCCAAGAGGGAACGGGCCTCGTTGGCGAGCGCCAGGGTCAACGCAGCGGCGCCGGTCTCGCGCGCCAGGGCGGCGGCCTGCCCGGCAAGCAGGGGCGAGAAATCCGTCGACCCCCGCGCTTCCGCGCCAAGGCGCAGCGGCTGCGTGCTGGCCGCGGCCAGCGGGAATGGCGGCGCCTCAGAACTGATGGGGCCCACTTCGCTGATCAGGCGGTTGCGGATCGAACGGGCCGGGCGGCCACTGAAAACATTGGTCAGGACGGTGCTCTGATCCCCGGCCGCGCGCAGCGCCGCCCGAAAGGGTTGAGAGATTTTGGCCTCGTGGCACAAGAGATAGGCGGTGCCGATCTGTACCGCGCTCGCACCCAAGGCGAGCGCGGCAACGATCCCGCGCGCATCGGCGATCGCGCCGGCGGCGATGACGGGAACGCGCACCGCATCCACCACCTGGGGCACCAGTGCCAGGGTCCCTACTTGGGCGCCGAGATCGCGCGTCAGAAACATGCCGCGATGGCCGCCGGCTTCGAACCCCTGGGCAATGATGGCGTCGGCGCCGTGCGCTTCCAGCCAACGGGCCTCCTCGACCGTGGTCGCCGAGCCTTGAATGATGGCGCCGGCGGCCTTGAGCCGCGCCAGCAACGCGGCCTCGGGTAAGCCGTAGTGGAAGCTCACGACGCGGGGCCGCAGCTCGACCACCAGTGCGCACATGGCCGCGTCGAACGGGGCCCGGCGGGCGCCGGCGGCGGGCCCGGGGTCGAGACCGAGCTCCGCGTAATAGGGAGAAAGGCGCTGCTGCCAGCGGCTTTCGCGGGCGGGATCGGACGGCGGGGTGGTATGGCAAAAGAAGTTGGCGTTGATCGGGCCCCGCGTCTGCTGGCGGACGCACTCGAGTTCGCTGCGGGCCGCAGCGAGGCTGAGCATGCCGCAGGGCAGCGAGCCAAGCCCTCCCGCCCGCGACACGGCGATTGCCATCTCGGCCAAATTCGCCCCGGCCATTGGCGCCTGGATGATCGGCTGGGTGATGCCGACGAGGTCGAGGTAACGACGATCAGGCCACATGGTAATCTCCAGCCAACCCGGCTGCGCCACCATAGGCCGCTTCGTGTTATTCAATCGAGCGATTTCTTTTGATCTTTGCTATCATAATATAAGATATCAGAATCGAGGCCATGGGGACGATCTGGACATGGACACGTCAGACCTCAAGATCTTTGCGACCGTTGCCCGCTGCAACGGCATGAATCGCGCCGCGGAGGCGCTCAACACGGTGCAGTCGAACGTCACGGCACGGGTGCGCGCGCTGGAGCGCAAGATCGGCTGCGCCCTGTTCGATCGCCACAGTCGCGGTGTGGCCCTAACGGCGGCGGGTCGGCGGCTGCTGCCCTATGCCGAGCAAATCCTGCACTTGCTCGCTGAGGCGCAACACGCCGCCAAAGATGACGGCGAGCCGGCCGGTACGCTGACGCTCGGTTCTCTCGAATCGACGGCCGCTCTGCGTCTGGCGCCGGTGCTGTCCCGTTTCGTGGCGGCATGCCCAAAGGTCGATCTCGTCTTGCGCACGGGGACCACCGCCGAGCTGATCGAGGCCGTGTGGGCGCGCCGCTTGGAAGGGGCCTTCGTCTGCGGCCCCGTCGATCACGGCGAGCTCGACATTGCTACGATGTTCACGGAGGAGCTCGTGCTGCTGGCCGCCCCGGGCCTGACATCGCTCGACGCGGCCATCGGCGCAAGCGACACGCGCATCGTCGTCCTCAAGGCCGGCTGTTCCTATCGGCAGCGGCTCGAGGCTTTTCTGGCCAAACGCGGCATCCAATCGCCGCGCCTGCTCGAGTTTGGCACCATCGAGGCGATCTTCAAGTGCGTCGGCGCCGGTCTCGGCATCACGCTGTTGCCGCGCAGCCTGGTTGCGCGGATCGGGCAGGAGGATCGGCTCAGCGTGCACGCGCTACCGAGAGCGTCGGCGCGGGCCGAGACGCTGTTCGTGCGCCGTCGCGATGCCTTGGCTTCGAGCGCGCTGATCGCCTTTCTCGATTGCGCTCGTCGCGACGCCGCCGGCAAGGCCCGCGCCTTGCCCGGGTCGGCGAGATCTAAGGCTGGTGCCGCCGCGGCAACCGGTTCCGACGGCCGCGCCCGCAAGGGTGCCAACACCCCCACATCACGGCGGCCGGCGCGAGGTGCTTCCCATCGCGCCTGACGCAGGCGACAATAGGCCCGGCCGCGGCGTGCCCCGCCGCCACTGTTGCAGCAAAGATCGAGCCGCCGATGTCCAACACCACCGTCTTTCGCAATGCGGCCTGGCTCATTGCCTGGGATGGGGAACGCGCGAGCCACGTCTATCGGCGCGATGTCGATTTGGCGATCCGCGGCAGCGAGATTGTCTTCATTGGCAAGCGCTATTCGGAGGCGGCCGATACCGAGGTCGATTGTTCGCGGCGGTTGCTGCTGCCGGGTCTCGTCAACATCCATTCGCATCCGACCAGCGAGCCCTTGCGCAAGGGCATCACCGATGAGACCCGTAGCCCGGGCTTCTGGCACAGTTCGCTTTATGAGTTTCTCACCGTCTTCAACAACGATGCCGAAGGTGCCGTTGCCGCCATGCGCGTGGCCCTGGCCGAGCTCCTGCTCAGCGGCGTCACCACCGTCGTCGATCTATCGGTTCCGTTCGAAGGCTGGCTCGACACGTTGGCCGAATCGGGCATCCGCGCCGTTGCCGCGCCGATGTTTCGCGATGCGCGCTGGTTTACCAAGAACGGGCATCAGCTCGACTATGCCTGGGACAAAAAGGCCGGTCGCGAAGCTTTCGAGCGTGCCCGCCGGCTCATCGATCTTGCCCACCAGCACCCTTCCCAGCGCCTGAGCGGCATGCTGTGCCCGGCCCAGATCGATACCTGCTCGCCCGAGCTGATCCGCGATGCCTACGACTATGCCATCGAACGTCGCCTCCCCTTACAAATTCACGCCGCCCAAAGCGTCAACGAGTTCCACGAGATGTTCCGGCGCTACGGCAAGACACCGATCGCGTGGCTCCATGCGATCGGGGCACTCGGCCGGCAGACGATCATCGGGCACGGTATCTTCCTCGACCATCACCCTTGGCTGCATTGGCCGACGCGCGGCGACCTTGCTCTTTTGCGCGACGCGGGCGCCACAGTGGCGCACTGTCCGACCGTGTTCATGCGACGCGGCATCGCCATGAACACCTTTGGCGCCTACGCGCGCGAGGGCATCCAACTCGGCATCGGCACCGACACCTACCCGCACAATTTCCTGGAGGAAATGCGCAGTGCCTTCACGATCTCGCGCGCGGTGGCCGGCAGCGTCGACGATCTGAGCACACTCGACGTCTTCAACGCCGGCACCCTGGGCGGCGCCCGAGCCCTGCTGCGCGACGATATCGGCTGCCTGAAGGTCGGCGCCAAGGCCGACCTCGTCTTGGTCGACATCAAGGACCCAGCGATGATGCCGATGCGCGAGCCGCTCAGAAGCCTGCTCTACGTGGCGGCCGATCGGGCGGTGCGTGACGTCTACGTCGATGGGCAGCGCGTCGTTGCCGACCAACGCGTGGTCAGCATCGACCATCGGGCGGCGGCGGAGGCTTTGGAAGAAGCGCAAAAGCGCTCAATGCGCGAGGTGCCGAAGCTCGATTGGGCCGGGCGCAGCGCCGATCAGCTGGCACCCATGGTGCTGCCGATCCTGAAAGGCTAGCCGCCGTGCGGCGGAGCCGTTTGCGCGTGGGCGAGATGGCCAAGTTTCGCCCAAAGCCGGCAGCCGTCGACCCCGGCCTTGGCGCTGAGCCGCGCCCCCGGCGGCAACCGCAGCCACGACTGCGGTTTGAAGCTTTCGCCGCCCTCGGCAAACCCACCCGAGAGCACCAACAGTTCGAGGCCGCCCGGTGCCCTGTGCTCAATGGCGCTCGAGGGGGCCCAATGTTCCAGGCGCACCTCTTCGCGGGCGTCTTGGAACAACGGCAGCAGCTCCAGGCCGGGCTGCGCCGGGTCGCCGCAAAACGGCCTCGACGCCGTGTCGATGCGGACTTGCGTGCGGTCGTGCAACTGGAACTGCCACAGCTTGACGAAGATGGTGCAGCCCAATTGCGATCCCGGCGTGTGGCGGGAGGTGGGCGGGTTGCGAATGTAGGCGCCGGCCGGGAAGTCCCCGTGCTCGTCCGAAAAGACGCCCTCCAGCACGAGAAATTCTTCACCCCCAGCGTGCGTGTGGGGGGAAAAGCGGCTGTTGGGCGCGTAGCGCACGATGCTGGTGGCGCGGGCGACCTCGCCGCCGACGCGATCGAGCATGCGCCGGTCCACCCCGGCGATCGGCGACGGCGTCCAGGCAAGATCGGCCGCGTGCACGGCAACCCGCCGGGTAAAGTCGGCATTGAGCTGCATCGACGCTACTCCGTTGCGGTGCCGGCCATGCTAAAATCGTCGGGCCCGCAAAGGCAAGCGCCGACCGCGTCTCGGCGCTAGGGACGGCTCGCCTCGGAACGCCCATCCAGAAAGGTCTTGATCAGGCCTAGCGTCGCGGCCGGCTCTTCCTCTTGGGGGACATGCCCGCAACCCTTGAGCAGCGAAAGCCGCGCGTTCGGCAGAGCGCGCGCCAATCTGCGCCCAACCCACGGGGGGACCACGCGATCTTGGCTGCACCAGATCAACAGCGTCGGCTGTTGAATGGTTCGATACCTGGCCGTCAGGGTCGACAGCTCCGCTGGAATGATCCCCTGTGCGGTTTTAACGAGAGCGTGGCGGCCGCCGGGGTCGTAGAGGGGGCGGGCGTAGGCGCTCACCGCCGCTAGGGTGATTTTTTGCGGGTCGGCGTAGGCCGCAACGAGACCTTTATAGACTTCAAGCTCTGGCGGTGCGGCCAACAGGCCAACGTCGGCCAGCACCGGCGTGCGCAAAAGCTCGATGAACAGCGGCACGGGTTGGCGATAGGCGATGCTGTCCAGCAGCACCAGGCGCGCCACGGTTTCGGGTTGGGTCAGGTTGAGATGGAGCGTGAGCGCCAGAGCGACGCCGCCGCCCAGGGAGTGGCCGACGATTGTCACACGCCGCAGCCCCTTGCGCTTGATAAGGGTCTCGAGCAGGAGCGCTTGATCGAGCACGCCATAGGCGTCATCGACGGGTTTATCGGAGCGTCCAAAGCCCTTGAGATCGACGCTGAGCACGTGGTGGGTGCGGGCCAATCGTGGCGCCAAATGCCGCCAACTGTAGCTATTGGCCCCGAGGCCGTGAATGAACAGGATGGGATCGCCGCTGCCCGCCGCCTCGACCCAAAGCCGCAGCGGCGCCTCACGCGAGCCCACATTGAGGAGCGTGCCGCGCGCCCCTGGCGCCGCGACCCCAGGCGTGTTGCTACAACTGAAGCCCAACACCACGGCGCACCCGGCCGCGAGCGCCCGGGCAAGACCGGGGCGCCGCGCCGCCATCGCGATGAGGGTCCGAGCCATGCCGATTCGATCCGTGTCGCAGGCTACGCCCGATCGTCGCGCCGAACGGTTTACCCAAACCTTGACGGCAAAGATTAGCCGCTGCCTGTGGCCTGGGTGTCACCGAGGTGCGCTGCGGGCGCCCGACCGCCCCGCCGCATTGGCGTCCGGGCACGGCGTCCGTCGATTGACGGGTTGCGGCCATGCCCCTTTTGTTGGGGCAGGGTGAACCCAAAGCGTTGCCGGGCGTTCTGTGTTGGCTGCAGGTCCTGTCGCGAAAGGAAGCCCATATGCGCAACACCCTCATTGCCCTTCTCCTCACCGGGCTCTTGGCCCCCGGCGGCGGCGCCTTGGCGCAAACGAAAGATCAGCCCACGCGCAGTGCCGCATCGCTCGAATGCTCCAAGCAGGCCGATGAAAAAGGTTTGCACGGCAAGGCGCGCAAGACGTTTCGCGCCAAGTGCCTCAAATCCATGAAGAACAAGAGCGCTTAGGCCGGCGTCGCGCCGGCCCCGCATCAGGGGCGGACCAGCCGGGCCGCTTGTTGTCGAAGGCGGCTCAAGGTTCCCTAGACGACTCACGGCTGCTCCCAAGCTTGTTCACGTCGCATCAAAACGCGCGTTCGCGCTTTTGTCACAATGCGCCTCGCGCGTGGGCCGGCGCCAGGACGGCGCCGACCCGCACCCTGGCTTCCGCGCGTATGGGTGCGCCTCAGGCCCGTGGCTTCCCCGCTGCCAGCCGCGCATATACGTCCGGATCGCACCGCTCCATGAAGCGCTCGGGCGTGGCCAGCGCAGCGAAGCCATGCTGGGCATAAAGCCCGTGGGCGTCGGCGGTGACCAGCAGCCAACGCCGCAGGTCTTGCAGGTGGGGGTGCGCCGTGACCGCCCGCATCAACTCCTTGCCGATACCTTGGCCGCGATGGTTGGGGTCAACGAACACGTCGGACACGTAGGCGAAGGTCGCCCGATCCGTGATGACGCGGCAGAAGCCGACGGTGGCGCCGCCCTTGATGGCGGCAAAGCACAAGGAGCCACGGATGGCCCGGTCAAAGACCTGGCGCGGCATCTGGCCGGCCCAATAGCTCTTGCGCGCGATCCAATGGTGCACGCGGTCGAAGTCGATGCGGGCGGGCTCGGTGGTGTACTCGATTGAGGGGGCGGGATTTGACGGGGACATGCGCAACGCGCCTTGGGTTTCGATCGCCAAAACAAAAAAGCCGCGCTTGTGGGCGCGGCTTGCGGACGGACGCTGCTCAGAGCGTCATCGCTTGCGCGCCTGGGTGGGCGTGCGCATCGAGCGGCGTCGTTGGATCGAAGTCGGTTGCATGGCGAGCGTTGTCCTAAGGGCGATCGGGCCCGAAGTCAACGGCCCGGCGGCACGGCCTCCAGCCCCCTCAGCAGGGCCGCGCGACGTAGAGATGGCATGCGATATGGCGACCCTCCGTCTTCGTCAGGAGGGGGGCGTGCTCGCGACAGTGCGGCATCGCCAGCTGGCAGCGGGGATGGAAATGGCATCCTGGGGGCGGCCTCAGCGGGCTCGGCACCTCGCCGGTCAGCACGATTTCTTCGCGCCACTCGTCGGGCCGCGAGGGCAGCGCCGCCGAGAACAAGGCTTTGGTGTAGGGATGCTTTGGCGCCCGCACCAGCAGGCGCGTCTCGCCGTATTCGACGATGCGGCCGAGATACATGACGACGATGGCGTGGCTCATATGGGCGACGGCGGCGAGGTCATGGGCAATGAAGAGGTAAGCCAAGCCGAGCCGCGCCTGAAGATCGCGCAGCAAGTTCAAGATTTGCGCTCGGATCGACACGTCGAGCGCCGAGACCGGTTCGTCCAGCACGATGAGTTTGGGCGACAGCGATAGCGCGCGGGCGATGGCGATGCGCTGGCGCTGGCCGCCGGAGAACTCGTGCGGAAAGAGTTCGGCCGAGCGGCCGGCCAGTCCGACCAGGTCCAACAACTCGAGCACGCGCGTGCGTACTGTGCTTGCGGGTAGCTGTTCGTTGGTGACGAGCGGTTCGGCGATGATTGCACCCACGCGCATGCGCGGGTTGAGCGAGGCGTAAGGATCCTGAAATACCGCCTGCACGGAGCGGCGGTAGTGTCGGCGACCAGCGGTGTCGAGCGCGCGCAAATCCTTTCCCTCGAAGCGGATGCCGCCCGCCGTCGGCTGCTCGAGCCCCAGCACGAGTTTGGCCGTGGTGGTTTTGCCGCAGCCGGATTCGCCAACGACGCCGAGGGTCTGGCCCGGCTCGATGGCAAAGGAAATCCCGTCCACGGCGCGCACGGCGCCGCTGTGGCCGCCGAACAGCGAGCGGCGGCCGGGAAAGTGCTTGCTGAGCCGCTCGGCTTCGACGATCGACATCACGCCGCTCCGCTCTCAACCACGTCGGCAACCTCGGCGGGGCCCGCAGCAGCAAGCCAGCACCGCACCTTGCGTCCATCGTCCATACTGGTTTGGGGTGGTGCGGTGCTGCGGCAGCGATCAAACGCGCGGCTGCAGCGCGGCGCAAAGGCACAGCCCGGCGCCATCATGCCGAGGTCGGGCGGCTGGCCGTCGATGGCGGTGAGCCGGTGCCGGCTATCGCTCAGGCGCGGGATCGAATTGAGCAGCGCCTGGGTATAAGGGTGCGCCGGGGCGTTGAAGATTTGCCGCACGGGGCCCACCTCCACCACGCGTCCTGCATACATGACGGCCAGTTGGTCGCACATCTTGGCGACGATGCCGAGGTTGTGGGTGATGAAGATCAGCGCCAGGCCGTGGGCTTGCTGCAGCTCGCGCAATAGGTTCAGGTATTGCGCCTGGATCGTCAGGTCGAGGCTGGTGGTGGGCTCGTCGGCGATCAAGAGCCGCGGTTCGCACGAGATGCCGATGGCCCCAACGATGCGCTGGCGCATGCCGCCGGACATTTCGTGGGGATATTGGCGCAGCCGCGTGTCCGGCGAGGCGATGCGCACCGCCTTCAGCAAATCGAGGGCCCGCCGCCAGGCGGTAGCGCGACTGGCATGCTCGTGCACCCGAATAGGTTCGGCCACCTGATCGCCGACGGTGAAGAGCGGATTGAGGGAAGCCATCGGATCCTGCAGGATCATGGCAATACGCCGGCCGCGCAGCCGGCGCATTTCCGCCTCGGACTTTTGCAGCAAGTCCTCGCCTTCAAACAACATCCTGCCGCTGGCGATGCGCGCCGACGGCGGCAGCAGCCGCACCAAGCTCAGCGCCAGTGTGCTCTTGCCGGAACCCGACTCTCCGACGATACCCAAGGTCTCGCGCGCGCCAATGCTGAGGCTGACCCCTTCGACCGCGCGTATCACGCGCCTGCCTTGGGCCGAGACGTAGTGGGTGGAAAGGTTGTCGATTTCGAGCAGCGGCGCAGCAGCCATCAAGTCACCTCACCCTAGCAGCCGCAGGTGTCCTCATAGTTGGCGCAGCTGGGGATCGAGCATGACCCGAAGCCAGTCGCCCAACAGGTTCGCCGAAAGCACCATCAGCATGATGCATGCGCCCGGCAGCACGGTTAGCCACCAGTAGCCAACCATCATGCCCTTCTTGCCATCCGCCAGCATCAGGCCCCAGGCCGGCTTGGGCGGCGGCACGCCGACGCCAAGGAACGAGAGGGCGGCCTCGGTGACGATGACCACGCCAAGCATCAGCGTGCCGAGCACGATGGCCGAGTTGAGGACATTGGGCAGGATATGCCGTCGCATGATGGTCCATTTCGAGCAGCCCGCCACCACCGCGAGCCGCACGAATTCTCGTTCTTTCAGCGACAGCACCTCGCCGCGAATGACGCGCGCGTAGCGCGTCCAGTACACGGCGGCGAGAATGATGACGATGTTCATCTCGCTGGGCCCGACGATGGCGGTCAGAAAGATGGCAAAAGTCAGCGCCGGCAAGGCTAACCAGGTATCGGTGATGCGCATGATCACCTGGTCGACCCAGCCGCCGAGATAGCCCGAGACGATGCCAAGCAGCGTGCCGGTGGCGCCGGCCACGATCACGGCGGTAAAGCCGACGACGACCGACACCCTGGCGCCGAAGATGAGGCGCGAGAGGACGTCGCGACCCAGATGATCGGTACCCAGCAGATGCTCGGTGCTGCCGCCGGCCTGCCAGGCGGGCGGGCGGAAGCGGATGCCAAGCGAGCCGATTTCCGGATCGTGCGGCGCCAACGAGCCGGCGAACAGCGCCACCAGCCCGATGCCGGCCAAGATCAGCGTCGGCAGCAGCGGAAATCCCTCGAGGCGAAAGGCGAAGCGCGGGGATAGCTCGATCGCGGGGGTCTCAATCGCCATGGCGTCATTGCTCCAATCTGATGCGTGGATCGATCAGGGCATAAAGGATGTCGATCAGCAGGTTCACCACCACAATCATGGCGCCGCCCAGCAGCACCACGGCCTGCACCACGGGAAAGTCACGAAAGGTGATGCCCTCGTAAAGCAGCCGACCGATGCCGGGCCAGGCGAATACCGTTTCCACCACCACGGCAACGTTGATCATGATGACGAGGTTGATGCCCGCCAGCGTGAGCACCGGGATCAGGGCGTTCTTGAAGGCATGCTTGGCGATCACCATGGACTGGGGGAGACCCTTGAGGCGTGCGAGCTTGATATACTCTGAACCCAGCACCTCGAGCATGGAAGAGCGCGTCATGCGCATGTGCGCGGCGGCAAAATACCAACCGAGCGCGAAGGCCGGCATCAGCAGATGCCACAGCGTGCCCGATCCCGAAGAGGGGAGCCATCCAAGCGAGACGGAGAACACGAGGATGAGCACCAGGCCGACCCAGAAGGAGGGCAGTGATAGGCCGAGCAGGGAAAACACTTTGCCCGCGCTATCCCAAAAGCCGCCGACCCGCACCGCCGCGAGAATGCCGCTCGGGATGCCGATCAGCAGTGAGAACGTCATGGCCGCCACGGCCAGCAGCAGCGAGTTTGGCAGGCGCGACAGGTAGAGCTCGAGCACCGGCGTGCGGTAGTAGAAGGAGTTGCCGAAATCGCCCTGCAGCAGGCTCGCCATGAAGGTCCAATATTGTACCCAGATCGGCCGATCGAGGCCGAAGCGCTGGCGAATAGCGTCGATGTCGGCTTGCGGTGCCCCCGGCTCCACCAACAGCGTGGTCGGATCCCCCGTCACGCGCACGAACAGGAAGATCGTGAGCGACAACAACAGCAACGAGATCAGCGAGTAGCCCAGCCGGCGAATGATGTACTGCGTCATGCCGTCTCCTTCGGCGCGTCGCGCCATCGCTGACCCGCAGCCGGGGCGCCAAGGCGCGGGTCAGGTTCACCCATCGGAACCACCGTCGCTGTCGGGCCGGGCCACATGCCGCCTGCCACGCTTGCACCGGTAACTACTTGGCCGCCAGCGTCACGTCCTCATAGGGTGCCGAGTAGGCATGACCCGTGATCAGGCCGAGGCCGGATTCGCCGACCCGTGGCCCGGCGCCGTTGAGAAAAGCCAGCTGCCACAGATGGGCATAGATTGAGCGCTCGTAGACGAGTTGTTGGATCTTATGGAGCGTCGCCTCGCGCGTGGCCCCGTCGCGCTCGCCCGCTTGAGTTTGGAACAAGGCGTCGAGGTCGGGGTAGCTGCCGTAAACGTAGGTGCCGCCCTTCACCACAAAGGCTTCGAGCCGCGTGGCGGCGTTACCGAAGGCGCCACTCGCGCCCTGAATGAGGTTCTTGAAGTTCTTCTCCCCGTAGCCTTTAAAAAAGGCGGCGCGTTCCAGCGGGCGCAGCTTGGCGCGAATGCCGATGGCCTGCAGATTGTTGAGCACGGCCTCGGCGAGGTTGGCGTAGGCAACGTCGCAATAGTACTCGCCGGCATCAAAACCGTTTGCATGACCCGCCTCGGCTAAGAGCTTTTTGGCGAGCTTGGGGTCGTAGCTGGGAGCGGGGGGCTGCCAGTAGTACTCGAAGGTGTAGGGGATGATGCTGCCCGTGATCTTGGAGTAGCCAAGGGTTAGCGCCTGATTGATGCCTTTGTGGTCAATGGCGAGGCTGGCCGCGCGCCGCACCCGCTCGTCGTACCAGGGCGACTTCGGATCCCATTGCTCGGGGAAGTAGAGCCAGAAGGGCCCTTGGATCACCGTGGGCTTCAGCGAAAGGCCCTTGCTGCGCTCGATCTCCTCGGCAAGCTCGCCGCGGATCGAGTAGGCGATGTCGACCTCGCCGCGTTTGAGGGCGGCCAGTCGGGTGGCTTCATCGGGAATGACCCGGAAAACGAGACGCTCGACGCTCGGCTTCTTGCGCCAAAAGCCCTCGAACGCCTCCATGGTCAATTCGAGGCCGGGCGTGAAGGCAACGAATTTGTAAGGTCCCGCGCCGATCGGTGCCTTCTTGAAGCCCTCATCGCCGACCTTGTCCACGTAGGCCTTCGGCACAACCCACGCCGCCGCCGTGGCGCTGGTATAAAACGTCATGAAGTCGGGCCAGGGCTGCTTGAGCTTGAAGAGCACGCGGTTGCGGTCGGGGGTCTCGACGCTGGCGACGCGGTCCTTGAGGATCTTGTTGGCGGCGCCGCGGTAGCGCTCAAAGGAATACTTCACGTCCTCGGCCGTCACCGGCTCGCCGTTGTGAAATTTTGCCCCCTCGCGCAGCACGAATTCGTAGACCAAGCCGTCGTCGGATTGCGACCAGGACTTGGCCAGGCTGGGCGCAAAGGTCTGGCCCGGCATCGGCTTCACCAAGGCGTCATGCAGGGCATAAAGCACCATGTAGGGCGTGATGATCCCCGACATCTCGGCAGGGTCAAACCAGGTCGGTGCCAGCGAAACGTGCACCCCCCAGGTCAGCTGGTTCGCCGGGCGCGCCGGGCCAGAGCCGGCCGCAATCAGCAGCGCGGCGATCAGAGCAAAAAGACAGCGACCGAGCGGCGTGCGGTAACCGATAGGCGTAGCCGGGACTGCCCCGGCCCGTGTGGTAGCCATGGCGTTTTCCCTTCGGCGGCGCACGGACAAGGGTTGAGCCTTTTTGCCCGCGCCATCACCTTCAAATGGTGCGGGTTCTCCCTGCGCGACGGACTTTCTTGTTCATTGCCGGAAGCGTTGATGGCGGCTCCCGGTGGCGATACTGTATTGCATTCGCGCGGCGGCGCACAGAGCCAAAGTCGTGCCCCCGGGCTCCCACCTTCGTAGTGCTTGCCTGTAAGCTTCTGCCCGGTCTTGCTCAGGGGCCGCCCCATGTCCGATAGCCTCAGCGCCGAACTTGCCGAGCTCAAAGCTGCGGCAGCGCACCATGGCGGCCGCTTTCAGCGCCTCGACGAGCTTGGCTGGCCCAACGGCGCCCGTATCGCCGTCAACATCACCGTGGACTTCGATGCCATGCTGCTGCGGCGCCTCAACAACGAGCCGCCAATGGAGCTGGCCAAGGGTGAATTCGGCGGGCGGGTGGGTGTTTGGCGTTTGCTGGAGCTGTTCGCGGCCCACGACGTCAAGGCCACGATCTTCACGCCGGGCCGCATTTGCGAGCTTTATCCCGAGGCCCTGAGGGCGGCGGCGCGAGGCGGCCATGAACTCGCCGATCACATGTGGGAGCACCGCGTGCCCAAGGAGCCCGCCCTTGCGCGCGATCATCTGAGCAAGACCGCGGCGGCGCTGCAGGCGATCGGCGGGCAGCGCCCCGTCGGCTCACGCAGCCATTATCCCGCCTCGCTCCTGCGCGAGGCGGGCTTCATCTACAACTCCCACGGCGCGCGCAGCCATCGGCCCTACTATGTGCTGGACGCGCACGGGCAGCCGCTGCTGCTCGAACTGCCGTTCCACTTCGCCATCGACGATGCCATGTTTTTCAGTTTTGCCTGGTATCGAAGCGGCAACGCCAGCCAACGGCTTGCCGACACGGATCGGGTCTTCGACTTGTGGTTGGCCGCCTTCCAGCAGCAGTACGGCCAGGCGGGGTATCTCAACATCTGCCTGCATCCGTTCGTGTCCGGGCGCGCGCTGCGTATTGCCATGCTCGACCGCCTGATCGCCGCCATGAAGGCGCTCCCTGGCGTTTGGTTTGCGAGCTGCGAGGAGGTGGCGCGGCACTGCCTGGCGGCCCACCCGGCCAGGGTTCGGCCCCAAGCCTCGACCTCGCCGTGAGGTGCAGCAGATGCCGTGGAAGCAGGGTTACACGATTTCGGATGAGAAGAGCCTTGAGGATGCCGACGTGCGCTGGCCCGAGGGCAAACGCTGCGCCATCCACATCGTCGTCGACCTGAGCGTGGCGAGCGGACCGGAGGGCATTGGGCCACGCGACCTGGCCAGCCCCGCCGCGCTGTTTGCGCTCAATGACGGCCTCGATCTGCTGCTGGCTGCGCTCGCGCGCCAGGCGTTGCGGGCGACCTTCGCCGTGCCGGCGGTGATGGCCGAATGCTATCCCGATCGCGTCAAGGACATCGTCAGGGGCGGCCACGAGGTGGCAGCGCACGGCTTCAAGCATGAGGATGTGAGCGCCTTGAACCGGGACGAGGAAAGAGCGCGCATCGCCCGCACCACCGAGGTGCTGGCCGCCATCGTGGGGCGGCGACCTGCGGGATGGTTCGCGCTGCCGCGGCAGAAAGATGCGTTCGCAGGCGGGGCCATCAGCGCCAATACCATGGGTCTGTTGCTCGAGGCCGGCTACGACTATATGGGCAACAGTCTTGCCGACGATATTCCCCACTACTGGGTGACCGACTTCGCCAGCCGGCAAGCGATCCTGACGCTGCCCTACTATTATCACTTCGACGATCAGTTCTTTTGCATGTTTCCGACCGAGGGCACCGGGCTTGAAAACCCCGATGCGCTCCTGCGCAATTGGCGTGCGGAATTCGATGCCCAGTATCGACGGGGGCGGTTTTTCGGCATGACCTTGCACCCCCAGCACATCGGCTGGTGCCATCGACTGGCGGGCCTAGAAGAGTTTCTGGGCGGGCTCGCCGGCCGTTCCGATCTGTGGAATCCCACGGGTGGGGAGTGCGCGCGCTATTGGACGGGGGCCTATCCGGCGGCAAAGAGCCTGAAGCTGGCGCCCAGCATTTGGCAGGACTATCCGGGCAGCCTGAGCTGAGCGGGTTCGGGTTAGCGTGGCCCAAGCCTGACGCCGGCCATCTCTTCGTAGAGCTTGACGATGGCCGCACCGTCCTCTTTGGCAAGACCAGCGGCCCGCGCCATTTGGTAGATCTGCTGGGTGATATTGGCGAGAAACAACGGCACGCCCAGCGATTTTGCGAATTGGGTCTCGAGCTCCTGGTCTTTGTAGGAGATGTCGATGGTGCCGCCCGGCCGGAAGTCACCGGCCAGCATGCGGGGCAGGCGATAGTCGAGGGCAAAGCTCGCACCCATTGAGACCCTGATTACCTCGTACATGGTCTTGGGATCGAGGCCGGCCTTGGCTCCCATCACAAAAGCCTCGGCGATGGCCACTGTATTGACCTGAATGAGCATATTGTTGACGAGCTTCAAGGCGAGGCCCTGACCGCTCCCGCCGACGTGGAACTGGTGGCTGGACATGGCTTTGAACATGGCACGGCAGCTCGCGAAGGCCGCCGCGTCGCCGCCGGCGATCACGGCCAGCTCCCCCGACTGAGCACGCGCGCTGCCGCCGCTGACGGGTGCGTCCAACATGGCGATGCCCGCCGTCTGCAGGCGATCGTGGATGCGCTTGGCCGCGTTGGGATCGATCGTGCTCATCATGGCCACGATGTGGCCGCGCGCGGCACCGGCGATGACGCCGTCGACACCGAGGATCACCTCCTCCGTCTGCGCCGTCGTCTCGACCATGGTGATGGTCGCAACGGCTTGGCGTGCGACATCGGCGGCCGTGGCGGCCGCCTTGGCGCCGCGTGCGACCAGGGCTGCCACCTTGGCATCCTCGAGGTCGTTGACAATCAGCTGATAGCCGGCCTTGAGCAGGTTGCTCGCCATGCCGCCACCCATGGCGCCAAGGCCGATGAAGCCGAGTGTGGTTGCCATCAAAGGTGGCTCCTTTGTTGCGGCCCAGTGACAGCTGGCGGTCGCGCGCGTCGCCAGGCAAAGCCGATCCTAGCGCATTTGTGGGTCAAAGGCCTGCCGTGCACGGCGGGGCGGCAGGGGCTGGTTAGGGTGGGTGCCCACCCGACACGCGCACGCCGAGATCGCACAAAGTCGCTTCGATTTGGGCCGCCGTCGTCACCTCCACGGCCATGAGGCCACAGGCCCGCGCGCCGGCAACGTTCTCGGCGCTGTCATCGAAAAACAGCACGCGGTCGGGCGCCAGCCCCATGTCCGCCACCACGGTGCGAAAGGCGGCCGGCTCGGGCTTGCGCGCACCGATCTCGTGGGAGAGGTAGATTTTGCGAAACGGTGCGAGCAGGTCGTGAGAATGGCGCGACCAGTAGGCGTGATGAGCCACATTGGTGTTGGTGAACGCATAAAGGGGCAACAGGCCTTGCAGGTTTGCCAGCACGCGGCGGATGCCCGGGATCTCGCCGATGAAGATGCTGTTCCAGCCGTCGAGGAATTGCGCGTCGCTCAAGGCGAGCTTGAGCTGCTGGCGGAGGTGGGCAAAGAATTGGGCGTCGGATATCTCGCCGCGCTCGTGCCGGCAATAGGCCTCTTTGGCAAAGATTCGCTCCCTGACCAGGGCGGCGATGTCGCGTATCGGCACGCGGGCAAGCTCCGCCCAGCGCGCGTGCGCACGGGCTTGGTCGAGGTCGATGACCACGCGCCCCAAATCAAAGAGCAAGGCTTCGATGCGCCTTTGCATGCGAGCTCCGCGCCGGCGCGCGCCCCCCGTGGGCCCGCGCGCACTTCCACCGCCCCCGGTTAACGCCCTGCCGGAGAGGAGCCAACAACCGGGCTGCCGAACATAGGCCATTTGCGTGTTTGCGACAGGGGAAAGGTGGCATTGGGGGAAAGGCGGCATTGGCCGGTTGCGCGCTGCGTCGCCTGCCGCGGCCGCGGCGGGCAGGATGCGCGCGACGCCCGAAAGGGGCCCCAGCTGACAAGGGCGCAGATGGCGCACAAGCGGGCGAGGGGTGTGGCAGGGTGCCAATGCGGCTGCAGCGCAACGCTGGCGAGGTGTGCTAATATGGCGCCTACTTCACAAACGCGACCCCCGCCAATCGCTGGAGGATGCCATGACGACGGCGAGCGAAGGCCAGGAACTCACGCGCGTTGGCCCCGGCACCATCATGGGAGATTTGATGCGCTGCTATTGGATACCGGCGGCGCTCTCCTCGGAACTTGTGCGCGACGGCGCGCCGGTTCGCCTGATGCTGCTCGGGGAAAAGTTGATCGCCTTCCGCGACAGCGCCGGCCGGATCGGCGTCATGGACCATCGCTGCCCGCACCGCGGCGCCTCCCTGTTCCTCGGGCGCAACGAGGAGGGTGGCCTGCGCTGCATCTACCACGGCTGGAAATTCGACGTCGCCGGCAATTGCCTCGATATGCCGAGCCTGCCGCCGCCGGGCTTCAAGCAAAAGATAAAGGCCAAGGCCTACAAGGTCCTGGAGCGTGCCGGCGTGGTTTGGGTCTACATGGGCTCCAAGGCCGAGGCGCCGCCGCTGCCCGCGTTCGAAATTCTCGACATGCCAGAGGCCGAGATCAACGTTGGCTTCATCCAGCGCGATTGCAACTATCTACAGGCCCTCGAGGGCGAGATCGATACCTCGCATTTTGGTTTCCTGCACGCGGGCCACGTCGATCCCGACGACCTGGCGGAGGATGAGCCGCTGCGCCACACCGTGACCAATCGGGCGCCTGAATATCATCTCGCCGAAACACCCTGGGGTACCCAGTATGCCGGCTACCGCGAGACCAGTCCCGGTCGTACCTACTGGCGTTTTGGCAATTTCCTGTTTCCATTTTGGACGCAGGCGCCTAACGGCGAGTTCGGCAGTCACATGCATGCACGTGCCTGGGTGCCGCTCGACGACACCCACACGATGTTCTGCTTCCTGTGGTGGAAGCGCGCCACCTCGGCGATGTCGCTGCCGCAGCCGGCCTTCAAGGACGGTCGGCCGATCGGCGGCACGGGCCGCGGCAACAAGCTGCTGGCGAATACGACCGACTGGCTCGGCCGTTGGCGGATGGCGGCAAATGCGAGCAACGACTGGGGCATGGACCGCGCCGCCCAGCAAAGCAATGCCATCTACAGCGGCATCGAGGGCATCCACCTCCAGGATCAGGCCATCACCGAAAGTATGGGTCCGATCGTCGACCACGCCTGCGAGCATTTGGCGCCCTCCGACCAGATGATCACGCGCACGCGCCGACGCCTGCTGATGGCCGCCCGCGCTTTGCGCCAGGGTGGGGTCGTGCCGCCCGGCGCCGAGGATGCGCAGGTTTATCGCGATGCGCGCAGCGGCTACTTCATCAGCGAGGGTGCGAGCCCCTGGCAGGAGGTTTATACCCGGCAGCTGGCCGCCTCGGTGCGCCCGCCATCGAGCCCGTTGCGCGCGGCCGAATAGCTTCGATCCGGATTGGGCCGCCCTCCGACCAGGCGGCGGTTGCCACAGCAGGGCGGCCAGGGCGGGCGGCCGCGCGCGGGGAGGGGCAGCCGGGCCAGCGCTGCCGGGGTCGCCAAGGACGACAGGTTGCAGATTGGCACGGGCCTGTGCTCTTGTTGCCTCCGGTCGGGACGAACGGGAAGCTGGGGAGCAGGGCATGCATGGTCCAGTTGGGCTGGCGCTGACGGTTTTTCTTTTCATGGCCTCCGCCATGGCGGTGCGGGCTGAGGAGGTGACGCTGAAGGCCATCACCTCCTTCGCCGAGAAGACCTTTTATTCCCGCGGCTTTGAGCGCTTCATCGACAAGGTCAATGCCGACGGCAAGGGCCAGGTGCAGATCAACTACATTGGCGGCCCAAAGGCGATGCCGCCGTTCGAGGTCGGCAATGCGCTGAAGGGCGGGGTGGTCGATCTGGCCAACGTCACGGGGGCCTTTTACACCAACGTGATGCCCGAGGCCGACGCCTGGAAGCTCACGGAAAAGCCGATGGCCGAGCTACGCAAGGACGGCGGCTATGCCTACATGGCGAACCTTTACGAGCAGAAGATGAATGCGATTCTGCTGGCTCGCCACATCGACAACAATCCGTTCCACCTCTATTTGACCAAGCCGATTTCCGGGCCCGACCTCACCGGACTGAAGCTGCGCATCACCCCGGTTTATCGCGATTTCTTTCAGGCCCTGGGGGCCACCGTGGTCCAGACCGCGCCCGGCGAGGTCTATACCGCGCTCGAGCGTGGCGTGGTGGATGGGTACGGCTGGCCGATCACCGGTATCTTCGATCTGGGCTGGCATGAAAAGACCAAGTACCGGGTCGATCCCGGCTTCTATAGCGCCGAGGTCAGCATCCTGATCAACAAGAACGCCTGGGCCAAGCTGAACGAGCTGCAGAAACGGGTGATCAGCGAGGCGGCGGCCTGGATCGAGGCGCAAGCTGCCGACGTCGCCAAGGAGAACGAGGCCGACATTGCCAAGCAGAAGGCGGCAGGCATTGAGGTCATTACGCTGAGCGATGAGTTTCGTAACAAGGCTTACGAAGCGGGGTGGGCAGGCGTAATTCGACAGAGCCCGGAGCACGGGCCGAAGTTGAAGGCGCTTTTTGCCAAGTAGCCGCGCTGGAACCAAGCGAGGGGCGATGATGGCTGTGCTCTCGCGCTGTTACGGAGCCGTGCTCGACGCCCTGATGGGAGTGGCGGCGCTGCTGGTGTTGGGCATGACCTTGATGATCGGTGGCGACGTTGTTTTCCGCAACATCGGCGGCGGCGGCCTGCCCTGGAGCAACGAGGTTTCCGAGTATATTCTCTACCTCGTCACCCTGCTGTCGGCGCCATGGCTGCTGCGCCGCGGACAGCATATCCGGGTCGACATTCTGTTGCGGGCGCTGCCGGTGCGGTTGGCCTACGCGCTCGAGTGGGTGGCCGACGTCAGCGGTTTGGTCTGTGCCCTCTACTTCGTGGTCTAT
The DNA here is from genome assembly GCA_035573335.1 of Hyphomicrobiaceae bacterium. Classification (GTDB taxonomy): domain Bacteria; phylum Pseudomonadota; class Alphaproteobacteria; order Rhizobiales; family Hyphomicrobiaceae; genus AWTP1-13. The sequence continues at coordinate 56,428 of DATMZT010000009.1, forward strand.
GGCTGGCGCGTTGCCGCCGCCAGCTATGCCGCGGGCGCCGTCAGTCTGAAGACCCTGGTGCTGCCCGAGTGGTGGATGTTGGCGAGCCTACCCGTTGCCTTTTTACTGGTCGCCATCGAATTCGGCTTCCGTATGCACCGGCTCGCCAACGCGCCGATCGGTCCACGCGCGGACGCTGTTTCGGCTTCGTAGCGCAACAGGATGGCTTGGCAGGAACGGGGGCAATGAGCTTGTCGTGGCAGATGGCTGCACTGCTGCTGCTGGGCGGCTCCACCGTGCTCCTGTTTCTCGGCCTGCCGGTGGCGCTGTCGTTCGTTGCCATCAATATCGTTGGCGCCGTGGTGTTCCTGGGCGGCGAGCCGGGGTTGCTGCAGGTCGTGCGCAACAGCGTCGTGTCGGTGATGAACTTCTCGCTGACCCCGATTCCGCTGTTCATCTTGATGGGCGAACTGTTGTTCCATACGGGGCTGGCGCTTAAGGTGATCGAAGGTGTCGAGCGACTGATCCGGCAAGTGCCGGGCCGCCTGGCCGTCATTGCCGTCGTGGCCGGAACGGTGTTTTCCGCCATTTCGGGCTCAACCATCGCCACCACGGCCATGTTGGGGTCGTTGATGCTCCCGGTCATGCTGGCGCGTGGCTATCACCCCGCCTTCGCCACCGGCCCGATCATGGCGATCGGTGCCGTCGATATGCTGATCCCCCCGTCGGCGCTGACCGTGCTGCTCGGCAGCTTGTCGGGGATCTCCATCTCCAAGCTATTGATCGGCGGCGTGGTGCCGGGACTGATCCTGAGCCTCGCTTTTATCGCCTATATCATCGCCACGGCTCTGCGCTCACCACAACTGGCGCCGGCCGCGCCTCCCGAAAGCCGCGCCGGCGGCGATCATTGGCGCCTGCTCGTCATCTACGTGGTGCCGCTCATATCGATTTTTATCGTCGTCGTTGGCGCCATGTCGGGAGGCTGGGCCACCCCCACCGAATCCGCGGCGCTCGGCGCCATCGCCACCCTATTGTTGGCGCTCGCCTATCGCGCGCTGACGTTTGCAGCCTTGCGCGCGGCGCTAAAGGGAACCGTGGCCATCACCGGCATGATCCTGTTCATCATCCTTGGGGCGACCACCTTTTCGCAAATCCTGAGTTTTTCCGGCGCCACCGAGGGATTGGTCTCGGCCATTCTCGGTCAGGGCCTGTCGGCATTCGCCGTCGTTGTCGGCATGATGCTGCTCTTGATCTTCCTTGGCATTTTCGTCGATCAAGTCAGCATGATGCTCATCACGCTGCCCGTGTTCATGCCCATTGTCGCCAGGCTCGCGATCGATCCGATTTGGTTTGGCGTCTTGTTTCTCATCTGCATGCAGCTCGGCCTGTTGCTGCCGCCGCACGGGTTGCTGCTGATGACGATGCGTGGTGTCGCTCCCCCTGAGGTGAAGATGGGGCACATCTTCCAGGCCGTCGTGCCGTATGTGGTCATGAGCCTCCTGCTGCTCGTGTTGCTGCTGCTGCTGCCGGCCATTGCCACCTGGCTGCCGAGCCGATTGATTGGATAGAACTATGCCCACGCCAACGACCATTGCCGATCGGCTAGCCGTCGACCTGGCGGCCTATGGCGCGCGCCGTTGCTTCGGGTTGCTCGGCACCGCCAATTTCAGGCTCTCGCACGCGCTGGTTGCAGCGGGGGTCGAGCTTATTTCCGCGCGCCATGAAGGCAACGCCGCCAGTATGGCCGATGCCTACGCCAAGGCCACGGGCGAGCTGACGCTGGTCAGCGTGCATTGCGGGCCGGGCCTCAGCAACGCGCTGACGGGCATCGCTGAGGCCGCCAAAAGCCGCACGCCCTTGCTGGTATTGGCCGGCGATGTGCCGGCCGGCGCCGTCATGTCGAACTTCTACATCGAGCAGGCCGAGATGGTGCGATCCGTCGGCGCCGTCTGCGAGCGCACGCATACGGCCGCAACCGCCCGCGCGGACACCTTGCGCGCCGTCGTGCGCGCGCTGCGCGAGCGCAATACGGTGGTGCTAAGTTTGCCAACCGACGTGCAGGACGCCATCTGGTCCGGACCGGCTCCGCCGCTCAGCTTGCCGCCGGCGCCCGCCCCGATGCATCCCGATCCGGCCGCCATCGGGGCGTTGGCCGACGCCCTCGAGGGCGCGGACCGACCGCTCATTCTTGCCGGTCGGGGCGCGGTCGTCTCCGGCGCCGAGCCAGCGCTCACCGCCTTGGCGGAGCGCAGTGGTGCGCTGGTCGCCACCTCCGTGTGCGGCCATGGCTTGTTTGCCAACGATGCCTGGTGTCTCGGCATCAGCGGTGGCTTCGGCTCGCCAGCGGCTGACGCGTTGATTGCCGAGAGCGACCTGATCCTTGGCTTTGGCGTCAGCTTTACACCTTGGACCACCAAGCGCGGGAAACTGATCGCCGCGGCGGCCGTCGTTGCCCAGGTCGATATCGAGGCGTCGCGGTTTGGGCGGCAGACAGCCGTCAAACACGCGGTGCTCGGGGATGCCCGCGTCACGGCCGAGGCCTTGCTGGCAAAGCTAAAGAGCCGCGGCGCTGCTGCGCGCCGCGGCTGGCGCGATGCGGTCACGGGCCAACGCCTGCGCGATGGCGCCAACCACACCGTCCCCTACCAGGACGTTTCGACCGGCGATGTCATCGACCCGCGTACGTTGAGCAAAGCGGTCGATGCTCTTTTGCCGAAGCAGCGCGTCGTCGCCTCCGATTCCGGCCATTTCTGTGGCTGGGTTCCGCGCTTTCTGCGCGTACCCAGCGCGCGCGCCTCCTGCCTCAGCCATTCCTTTCAGTCGGTAGGTCTCGGCCTTGCTTCGGCCATCGGGCTGGCGCTCGCCAACCCCGGTGCGCTCGCCGTTTTGGGCGCCGGCGACGGCGGTTTTTTGATGTCGTGCAGCGATCTGGAAACGGCCGTGCGCCTGAAACTGAGGCTGTGCATCCTTATTTATAATGACAGCGCCTATGCCGCCGAGGTGCATCTTTTTCGCCGTCGCGGCTTTGCGGTCGATATCGTTCAGTTCCCCGATACGGATTTTGCCGCCATGGCGCGGGGCTTTGGCTGTCGGGCGGCAACCGTGCGGACGCTCGCGGACCTCGAGCCTGTACGCGCCTGGGTGGAGGAGGGTGCGCCCGGCGTCTTTCTGATCGATGCCAAGATCAACCGGGATCTCGAGGCCGATTGGCACGCCGAACATTTTCCCGCCTGAGGCTGGCGGTACCGGCGGTAGCGCGCGATCAGCTGATGGGCCGCAAGGCAGGTGGCGCACCTGGCGCCGGCCGGCGCGCGAGGCCGCGCAATCATTGTCCCCCGCGATTATTGCCCATGAATTCCGCTGCGGGCGGGGAACGTCCTCGGCAAATCGGGGTTTGCCCCAGGCTCTGGCCAGGCTCTGGCCAGGCTCTGGCAAGGACGAGGACCGATGCGCAAGGTTGACGGTAAGGTAGACGGGATGCTCCTGCTCGCGCTCTTGGCGAGCGTGGCCTGGGCCAACCCGACCTGGGCACAAAGCTGGCCATCCTGGGCCGACGACGCCTTCGGCATGGGACGCGGGCGTATGGAGCGGCGAGGCGACTTCGACGGTGGCGCGCGTCCGGCACCGCGCCGAGATCCCGAGCCAGCCGGCAGCGCCGCGGTGGGCGGCGATGTGCGCGACGGCGGAGCCAGACCCGAGATTGTACCGGTGGCGCCGGCGCCGGTCGCCTTCGAGCATGATTTTCCGGCCAACTCGATCGTGATCGATACCGGTGCACGCGCCCTTTATTACGTGTTACCGGACAAACGGGCCTATCGCTATGCGATCTCGGTTGGACGTGAGGGGTTCAACTGGACCGGCACGGAAAGCATCAGCCGCAAGCAGGCGTGGCCCGACTGGTATCCGCCGGCGGAAATGCGCGAGCGCGATGCCAGCCTGCCGGAAAAGATGACCGGCGGTCTGAAAAATCCGCTGGGCGCCATGGCCCTGTATCTGGGCGATACGCTCTACCGCATTCATGGCACCAACGACGTGAAGTCAATCGGGCAGGCCCAGTCCTCCGGGTGTTTCCGCATGCTCAACGCAGCGGTCCTGCACCTGGCTTCGCTGGCGGAGGTCGGCACCGCCGTGTCGGTGGTGGCGAGCTTGCCCGCGCGCCAGGAGGTGGGGCGGGCGCCCCAACCGCCGGTCACCGCCGGCAGTCAAGCGCAACCCACCTCGGCCTCGGCAACGCCGCCCACCAGGACGAGCCCAGAGCCGACGGCCGATCCGTTGCCCGACTACCGCAGCTTGCGCAACTACGCCTTGCAACGGCGCTGACCCAGCGCCCTTTGGGCGCCGTTGCCGACCTGCGGGTCGGTGGCTCGGCACGATGGGGGCGAACGCCGTCTATCACGCGAGCGGCATTGGCCTGGGCAAGATGCCCCTGAGGCTCGTCCCCTGGCTGGCCTGAAAGGTGGCGGCAATAAGGACCTAGCGACGCGGTAGGCGTCGGCGCCGCCTCGATCCCTGCCAAACCCGCGAGACGCTGCGTGCCGTCCACAGGCGTCCGTGGCGCGGGGTGGTCGAGCCGCGCGCATTGAGCGCGCCGGCGATCAGGGAGGCCTTGTTCAAGCCGCGACGCTTGAGCCGTCCGATCAGCCGACGGGCCTCCGCGGCGCGACGGCTATAGAGGGCTCGACCGGCGTCGAGGCGCGCTGCCGGATGGGCGCGACGATGCCGGCGCATCAAAAGATAAAGCGCGTGGGCATTCCAGCGGCCCCTCGCCGGGCGCAACCCCTGGCGGTTCAGCGCCGCGGCTAGGCCTGCATAGGTGGTCACGCCGGCCCGACGCAGCTCGTCCAACAGGTAGCCCAAATGGGCTAGTCCGGGGGTGTGATCCGTCACTTTCATGGCTTGGGAGGTCGGTGAATCTTGGGTATGCAATCCGGCGCCGCCATGGCGCGGTTGACACCGCTAAATATGGGGATGGCGGAGCAGATTTGCCAGGGCGAAACCGGCGGCGGCGGCAAAGCGTTTCCCTGCCGGCAGGGATCGCCTACCGCGGGGTAGCCTGCGGTCAAAAGCTGCGGGGCCGCCGCATCCGCCTCGGCAGTCTCCGGCATCGCGAGGTTGGCATGGAACCGCTCGTCATCATTATCGCGCACAAGCTCGGCAAGGACGAGGCCTTACGCCGCCTCAAGCCGGCGCTCGGCACGGCGGCGCAGACTTTCCCCGTGCTCAAAGTGGAGCAAGAGATCTGGTCTGGCGATCGCCTCGATTTCCGCGTGCGGGCGTTGGGTCAGGCCGCCGCGGGCAATGTTGAGGTTGGTGCCGAGAGCGTCCGTCTCGAGGTCACCCTGCCTTGGTTACTGCACAAGTTTGCCGCAGTGGTGCAAAAGACGATTACGGGTAGGGCGCGCATCCTGCTCGACAAGACATAAGCGCCGCCATCCCGCGGTCATTGCGATCAATGCTTGGCCTGAGGCGCGCTCCTGAGGCGTCCTCCTGAGGCGCTCTCGGCAGGGACCGGCGGCGGCGATCTCAACCGCGCTTTGACCCGCGCCCTCACCCTTGGCCCCACCGCCAATGCTGCGGCGCGGCATCGTCGGATTCACAAACCGTTGCCTCGACGCTTATCTTGCAGGCCGGAGACCATGCCATGACGTCGGTTCTCACCATCTGGTGTACAACGCGGCAGTGCGAGGTCGTGACCGGCATCTGGATCGATGCCGAGGCGCTGCTCGACCTCGCCCAGCATACCGACAGCCTCAGGTGCACGATCTGTGGCCGGCAGCATGCCCTGAAAGATGCCTACCTCACACCGGTACCGGCGCCGGCAACCCCGTTTGCCGCAACCCGCGCCGTCCACCGGCCGCACCGGCGCGCCGACGCCCACTGATGAGCGCGCCTGAGCGGCCCCGCAAGGGCGGCCCGCCCGACCCCCTGCCGGCATCGTTGTCTGGCGACGGCGCCTGCCGCAACGGACCACGGTCGCCGAGGAAAAAGAGGTTGCGCCCGAGGCAGGGCGTGACATCGCCAAAGCCATGCGGAACACTTGCGCCGTCGGTGGCACTCATCCCACACTGAAGGCCAAACCGAAGGCCAAACCGAAGGGGCGTTTGCGGTGGCTGATGCGGTCAAATCCGGTGAGGGCTGGCGCCTTTCGCCGGCCGCCTATATCGAGGCGCGTCCCGCCGCGTTTGGCGTCGGCCGACCCTCTTCGCACTATGTTTCCATGCGCGATGGCTGCCGGCTCGCCATCGACGTCTATTTGCCGCAGGCGGCGCCGGGCTCCGAGCTGCCGACCATTTTGATATTCACGCCCTATTATCGCCGGTTCAGGCTCGCATCGGGGGCGCCGGCCAGCACCGAAGCCAGTCCCAACGCCGGCAAGTGGCGCGACCTGTTCGTTGCGCGCGGCTATGCGGTGGTGGTGTGCGACGTGCGCGGTACCGGGGCAAGCTTCGGCACGCGCGATAGCTTCCGCTCCCCGGCCGAGCGCCAGGACTATGCAGAGATTGCCGATTGGGTCGTGCGGCAGCCGTGGTCGAATGGATCGCTTGGCGCCACCGGCATCTCCTACGTCGGTGCGGCCGCCGATTTCCTGGCCAGCACCGGGCATCGGGCCGTGAAGGCCATCGCTCCGCTGTTTGCCGTTTGGGACACCTATTCGGACCACTACTACCCCGGCGGCCTCCTCCTCAACCGCTTGGCCGAGACCTATGACGAGCTGATGCTGGCGCTCGACCAAGACCGCCGCGATCTGTTGCAAAAGTTTGCCTACTTCAAGGATCCCAACCTCGCCGGCCCGCAGCCCGTCGACGATGATCCCGAGGGCGAACTCGTGCGCGCCGCCGTTGCCGAACATCGCGGCAACTTCCGGATGACGGAATTCATCCGCGAGTTCCGCTTCAGCGACGACGCGCTCGCGTCCGATCCCGCCATCACGCCGGCCTCCTTCAGTCCCTACGGCTACTGTGACGGCGTCGATCGCAACCTCGCCGTCTACTCGGTTTCCGGCTGGTACGACGGTGCCGGCTACGCCAACGGGGCCATCGCGCGCTTTCTCACCCTCAACGGCGAACGGCAGCATTTACTGCTGGGGCCCTGGGATCATGGCGCCCGTGTCAATGGCTCGCCATGGCGCGCCCGCCAGGAGCCCGAGTTTCCCCTGGGCGCCGAGGTGTTGCGTTTTTTCGATCACTATCTGATGGGCTTGCCGACGGGACTTGAGCGCGAGGCCCCCGTGCACTACTTCGCGCTCGGCGATGAGCGCTGGGCCGCGGCCCAGGGCTGGCCGCCCCAGACCAGCACGCGAACGCTCTATCTGGCCTCTGCGGGCGGCCTTGTCGAGGCCCCACGGGCCTCAAGCCACGACGCCTACAAAGTCTCCTTCGCCTTCGGCAGCGGGCATATGACGCGTTATGAAC
>DATMZT010000010.1:0-9365 GCA_035573335.1 Hyphomicrobiaceae bacterium
GGCGATATCGCGGCCGAGCACGTGGCAGAGCGGCAGGTAGGCCACCGTGCGGTGCGGCTTGGCGGCGAGGGTGGGATAGTGCGCGGCCACCGAGCGCGTCGCCGCCAGGTGCTTGCCGTGGGTGATGAGCGCGCCCTTGGGGTGGCCCGTTGTCCCCGAGGTATAGACAATAAAAGCGGGCTCGTCGGGGCTGAGCTTGTCGACCTCGCCCGCGAGCCAGGCCAGGTCGGCGTCGGCGCCCGCCTTGCAGATGGCGGCAAAGGTCGAAAGTTTGGCGTGGCGCAAGGCAAAGAGCGCGGTTTCGTCGACCACCAGCACGCCCCTGAGCTGCGGCAACCGGTCGATGAAGGGCAAAATCTTGTCGACGTATTCCTGGTCCTCGGCGACAAACAGGGCGGCGCCACCGTCCTGCATTTGGTATTCGACCTCCTCCGCCGACGCCGTTGGATAGATGCCGTAGACGATGGCGCCCAACGACTGGGCCGCGAGGTCGGCGATCAGCCAGGCCTCGCAGGCGTCCGCCATGATGGCGATACGGTCACCGCGCTCGAGCCCGAGCGCACGTAGTCCCTTGGCGGCACGCGCCACCTCGGCGGCATACTGGGCCCAGGTCTTCTCCCGGTAGATGCCGCGGTTCTTGGCGCGGAAGGCGATCGCCTCGGGGCGCGCGCGGGCGCGTGCAAGGAGGAGGGCCGGGGCGGTGCTGCGGCGCAGCGCTTGAGCGGAGGCGAGGGCGGGACCGGGGTGGTGCATTGCTGGACCCGCGACCTCAAGTTCGCTTGCGCGCGGGCACCGGCTTGGCAAGTCCGGCAACGACGAGTTGGCTGAGTTCGGCGGCAATGCGGGCGACGCTCGCGTCGTCTTGATCGGCGGCGCGCCAATTGATGACGCTGTTCATCATGCCGAGTACGGCCAGCACGGTGAGGCGCAGGTCGGCACCCTCGCGCATGCTGCCGTCGGCGATGCCGGCTCGGATCACCTCCTCAAAGCAGCGCTCGATGCGCCGGCTTTTGCGGCCGATGCGGCGCCGGCTGGCATCGGGCAGATAGCGGCGCTCGTTGATGAAGACCTTGACGTAGTCGCGCTTGCTGGCGTTGGGCGCCAGGTGGGCGGCGATCAGGGCGGTCAGTTTTTCAAGTGGCGTGCCGGCGCCGGCGAGGATGGCTTCCGCGGTTTCGACAAAGCCGTCGACGCCGCGTTCGCAGACCAGCTCGAGCGCGGCTTCCTTGGATGGAAAGTAGTAGTAGAGCGAAGCCTGCCGCAGGCCCAGCACGTCGGCAATGGCCTGGGTGGAGGTGCCGTGATAGCCGCGTTCGGCAAACACGTTGGCCGCCGCATCGACGATGGCATCGGCGCGGCGCAAGAGCCGGGAATTGCGCAGCAGACGCGAGCGAGGCCAAAGGCTGTTCATGCGCTTATACCCCGGGAGCGCGACGGCAACGAACGATCGAGCGTCACGGCGCCGAACCTGGCTTGCTCTATACCTTTATAGATTCTATACGTCTATAAAAATGCATGCCCCGGACAGGTCCCAGGAGTTGCGCGCGATGCCCGCCATCGGCTCTTCCCACCCGCCGTTTCGGGCCGACCACGTCGGCAGCCTGCTGCGCCCCAAGGCTTTGCGCGAGGCTTTCCGCGCCTGGGGCGGCGACGGGCCGGAGCCGCCGGCACTCGTCGCGGCGCAGGAGGCTGCCATCCGCGACGTGGTCGAGTTGCAGCAAAGTGCGGGATTAGAGGTGGTGACCGACGGCGAGTTCCGGCGCAGCTCCTACTGGGGGCGCTTTGTCGCGCGCTGTGAGGGCTTCAGCATCAAGCCGGCGATCTTCAAGTTCCGCGATGATGACGGCCACGAGGCGCAGTTCACGGCAACTTACGCGGTGGGAACGCTGGCGCGCACGCGGCCGCTGGCGACTGACGAGTTCGAGTTCCTGAACAAAGTGACGACGGTCACGGCCAAGATCACCATGCCGGCGCCCTCGACCATGCATTTCTACCGCTGCACGGACTTTGCCGATCCGGCCGTCTATCGCGATCGCGAGACGTTCTTTGCCGATCTCGCCCAGATCTACCGCGAGGAAATTCTGGACCTCGCGCGCGCCGGCTGCCGCTACCTGCAACTCGACGAGGTGGCCGTGGCCATGCTGTGCGATCCGGAAATCCGCGCCCAGGTCGCGGCGGCGGGCCAAGACCCCGACGCCCTGATCGAGGCCTATGTGGCGGCGATCAACGACGCCGTTGCCGAGGCGCCCGCCGACATGCGGATCGGCGTGCACATGTGTCGGGGCAATTTTCGTGGCCGCTACCTTTCGGCCGGCGGCTACGATGCGGTCGCCGAGCGCTTTTTTCAAGACTGCAAGGTCGGCCACTTCCTGCTCGAGTACGACACGGCGCGCGCCGGGGATTTTCGTCCGCTGCGCTATGTGCCGTCGAACAAGGGGGTGGTGCTGGGCCTCATCAGCACCAAAACGCCCGAGTTGGAGACAATCGAGGATTTGCGGCGCCGCAGCGATGAGGCGGCACGCTTTATCGACCTCGATCGGCTCGGCATCGGGCCGCAATGCGGTTTTGCCTCGACCGCTGCCGGCAATCCGCTGACCGAGGCCGACGAAGGCGCCAAACTGCGCCTGGTGGTGGCGGCGGCGCGCGCCATCTGGGGCTGACGACGGTCGGACCCCGCATCGTCAGAAGATTTTGCCCGGCTTTCACCAGCAAAGCGGCGCCGTACTTGGTTGGCGCGTCTTTTGGCCCGGTGGCGTCTTCGGGCGAACGCGGTTGACGCTCGGCCTGGCGCGCGGACATGATGATGGTCGCTCCTGGCCGTTGCTCGGGAGTTCGCGGAGGGCAAACGCCGTGGGCGGGGACTTCGACGCTGCGCGTCTCAAGCTCCTGTCGTTTGACGTCTTCGGCACGCTCATCAGTGTGCGCGAGGGCTCCTATGGCGCCTTCGCGCGCATTCTCCAAGCGGCGGCCGCGTCCCATCTCGATGTCAAAGTCTTTTGGGAGGCATGGGAGGAGCGCAACATCGCCGGCTATTGGGGGCCTTACCGGCCCTACAAGGAGATCTGCCGCGAAAGCTTGGCCGCCACTTTCGCCGCCTTCGGCGTCAAAGGCGACCCCGACAGCATTGCCTTCTACTTCGACGCCTTCTCACGCTTCGAGCTCTATCCCGATGTGATCGCAACGCTCGAGCAGTTGTCGCGCCGCTGCAAGCTCGCCGTGGTCTCCAATATCGACGATGATCTGTTGGCGCTAACGCCGCTCAAGCGCAGCTTCGATCTCGTCTGCACGGCCGAGCGCGCCAAGGGCTACAAACCCGATGGCAGCCTCTTTCGCTATCTCCTCGCCGTGGCCGGCGCGACGGTCGGCGTCGGTATCGAGGAGATTTTGCATTCAGGACAGTCGCAGTTCACGGATATGGTTGGCGCCAAGCCGCTCGGTCTTCGCGTGGCCTGGATCAACCGCCGGGGCGTGCCATTGAGCCCCGAGGTGCCAAAGCCCGACTTCCAGATGCCGGACATCCAATCCTTACTTCCGCTCGTGCTGCCAGCGATCGGCGGCACCTCCTAACCGCGGGGCAATCGCTCGAATTCGGGCCCGGGAGGCCAGCCATGAAAATCGGCGTGCTGCAATTTTTCGGTTGGCAAGATCGGTCGATCCCGCTGCCCTCCATTTATGCCATGGCGCTGGAACGCATCGTCATTATGGACCAGGCGGGCTACGACGCCGTCTGGCTCGCCGAACATCATTTCTCCTCCTTTTCGGTGTGCCCCTCGGTGCACATGATGGGCGTAATGGCGGCGGCCCGCACCGCGCGGCTGCGCATCGGCACGGGGGTGTCGCTCGCCCCCTTCTATAATCCGCTACGGCTTGCTGAAGAAGTGGCCCTGCTCGACGTGCTGTCGGGCGGACGCGTCAACTGGGGGGCTGGCCGCGGCTTTGAGCGCAGTGAGTTCAAAGCCTTTGGCATTGCCGGGGAAGAGAGCGCCGCGCGCTTCCACGAGACCGTCGACATCGTGCTCAAGGCCTGGAGCACCGACAAACTGTCCTATCAGGGGAAATACTTCGCCTACGAGGGCGTCGAAGTGCTGCCGAAGCCGTTGCAGCGGCCGCACCCGCCCGTGTGGATGGCGGCAAGCTCGCTCCCTGCCATCGAGTGGGCCGCGCGCCAGGGCTTTTCCATCCTTATGGACCCCCACTCCTCGCGCCGAGACCTGATCCAGAAACGCCGCCACTACGCGACCAGCCTCGGGGGCGCCGGTCACAGCGAGACCGGTCGCGTCATTCCCATGGCGCGCCTGCTCGCTATCGACGAGACGGCGGAGAAGGCGCGCGCGGTCGCGCGGCGCGCGGCGGAGTGGACGGTCGCCGCCTACATCGGCGCCTCGCACCATCGCCAGGAGGTGCGGACCTTTGACGGCAAAGACCCCGTCGATTTCTACTTGGACGATGTCGTGCTGCACGGCACCGCCGACAGCGTCGTCGATCAGATCGCCGAACTCGAAAGCGACGCCGGCATGACCTACCTGATGGCCGCGCCGCTGAGCCGCCGCTCGTTTGCGCTACTCACCGACAAGGTGTTGCCGCGCATCGCCACCTAGTGACGCCTTCCACCCACGCCGGGCTGCGGCGGACGTGGGTTGGATCTCAGCATTTGCCCTGATTGCTTATCCGCACGCGGCATACCGATCATCGACAAGATCGCGGTGCCATGGGTTGAGGTTGGCGCTTTTCGCCGAGGCGAGCGTGCCTTGCCACGCGGAGCGACGCGGCGGCCAAGCGGCGCAGGGGTCGGTCGTGATCGCCCCGGAGCATGCAAGCAAGCCGCAGGTGAAGGGAGGCCCGCCGCATGGCCAAGCTCGAGGTCGTTGAGCAGGAAGGCATGCGCTTTGTCAAAATCGGTCTCGCCAACGAGATGGTGCGGGGCAGAAGCCGGCGCGTTGAGCAGCATGATCGTGATGGATGTGCCGCTGCCGTCGGTCGGAAGGATCTTAAAGTCGTACCTGTCCGAGCAGAGCTAGCTGCGACCGACCTACACGGGAACGGGCGGTCTTCTTTTGGAGGCCTCCTTCGCCGGCTACGACGTCTTCGACCTCAACGGCGAGACCTGGATCCTGGAAAGCGGCAGCTACTGGGCGTCCGAGGGTTCGGTGCAGCTCAGCGCGACCCGCGAGCGGGCCTGGACCTCGTTCTGGGCCGGTGAGGGCTTCATCGATTGGCAGACCAAGGTTTCCGGGCACGGCAGGGCTGCACTGAAATCGCAAGGACGGGTCGAGGAGGCCGCCTTGAGCCCAGGCGAGCGCTTCGTCGCGCATGGTAAATCCGTGATCGCCCGCTCGCCCGAGGTGGCCCATCGGGTGGCGCGGCCGACCAAGTCGCTGGTGAAGACCTACATCTCGGGCAAGCGTACTGCCGGACCCACGATGGACCCGGACGGCTGCTGGTGACCCGGGTACCCTATTGGCAACGCCGCCTGTTGGGGCCGCAACCGATGACCGGTTCGGCCGCGGCCGCCTAGCGCGCGCGCACCCCGCAGCTCAAGCCAAGGCGGGAAAGCCTGCGGCGAACACCCGTCCGGTCGTGCCGTCGCTGCGACCGGGCCAATCCCTCTGCGGCGTCAGGAAATATCACCCAAAAAATCCGTTGAGTTGCCGATTTCGACGCCCGGCGCGGAACTGCCAGGCTGGCCCCCATCTTGACGCTTGCAACAACCCCACCGCAGGAGGATCGCAGTGTCTTTTCGTTCAGCTCGCACGTGGGGCCTTGGCGCCCTGTCCCTTGCCGCGGTCGCTTCGATTGGTGCCGTTCCGGGCCAGGCCCTGACGATGAAGGAATGCAGCGCGAAGTATCGGGCTGCCCAGAGTGCCGGAAAGGGCGCAGGCCTGTCCTGGCAAGATTTCCGGAAGGCCAATTGTGGCCTAGGGGCTTATGCGCCCGCTGAGACGCCCACGGCGGCGCCGACGGTTGGAGGTGCAACTTTTCCCAAAGCCGTTTCGCCAAAGTACTCAAAAGAGTCGGCCGGCCGCGCGCGCATGCATACCTGTCTTGACCAATATCACGCCAACAAGGCGGCGAATGGCAATGGCGGGCTGCGCTGGATCGCCAAGGGTGGTGGTTACTACAGCGAGTGCAATAAGCGGCTGAAGGGGTGAATGAGACCTCGGTTCGTCTGATGAGCCTTGCATCCACAGGGGATGCTGGGGAGAGGATGTTGCGTGGCGCCATCGTTTCGCGGCCGCGCAAACGAGAGCGCCGCGCTTAACGGGTTAGGCACGCAATGGTGGCTGGCGGGCTTTGCTGTTGGCCCTGTCTGAGACCGCGGCGTTCGCTACCTCCGCAAGGGCGGGGGTCGGCCTCCCCGCAGCGGCAGCCCGTGCAAGCGATGGGTCGCGCTAATGCTGCTTGGCGGGTGCGCAATGCGGTTGCGACTGGGACAGCTTACGAGGTGCCCGACCTAGTTGCTTTTGGAACGACACAAGCGCTGCCGTTTTCAGCGCCCGGCAGTCTTTGGGCGCACGTCCCCTAGCCTGAGCCACAATCGCACGCGCCAAATTTGACTTCACTTTTTTGGCGCGGGCCGGCTCGACCGAGTGCGCTATGCTCGCCCACGCCTCATCGAACGCCTGGGTTAGAACTTTGACGACATCGCGCAGCAGCTTTCGCGCTTCCATACCTTCCTCATCGGCCCGCTCCCGACGCTATCGGGCAGCTTTTCATCCTACCCAGCCGGGCCGGACGCATTGATCACGCTCCACATCCGCATTCAAATGACGGTTCCGATCCCCACCGCGGAGAGGTGGGCCGTCGTGCACCTTGAGTTTCGGATGTCCCGCACCGGCGCCCAAGAGTTGACCTGGTCAGGACTGCTTTGCGGCCCCAACAGGTAAACTGCTGTGCCCAGTGTATATGCATGACCCGCCGCGGGTTGACCAGCAACAGACGGCTGCAGGTCTCAACGCTGCTCAACTCTGCCGCGCTATCGCGCTATTGATTGGCATTGGCAGGTTTCAATTGATTTGACCCCGACTGCGAACGCACCTGTTTGCGATGTCACAGGAGGCGCGAAGCCCGGCAGCGCCTCGACAAGATGCCGGTGTCGCGCGAACGGCAGTGAGCGGAAGGTTCAGCAAAAACGGCCAGCAAAAAGGAATAGGGCGGCCTGAGTGCCGTGGTCACGCTCGTCCGGGCGGTGTCGAGATCACCGCGGCAAGGGCGAGCGAACACGATTGGCCGCAAGCAGCGGCGGCCGACGGTTGCCCGAGTTCATGCGCCTATAACGAGGTCTGCGGACGGTGGCTGGCGCGGTGCGGAGGGTCTTGAGGAGGCGATGACGACGGCGGCGCTGGGCGGCCAGGGGCCAGCGGATTGGAGGGTGGCGCGGCTACCGCTTGCGAGCGAACCTTTCAGCGAACAAAAGGCCTGTTGCCGAGCTTGACGTCCAGAGCCGGGGCAACTCACAGCCCTCTTTGCTGGGCTCCGTCACGGTAGGACCTTGATCGGATCCGCGGCCCAGGGGGAACAAGGCGCGAAGCCTGGGGGATCCGACCGCCGAGCGCCGGGAGCCGCGCCGGCCGCTCGGCGCGCAGGAATGCCGCCATCCCCTAGTGATGAAGCACGGTGGATGGACCTTGCCGAGGCCAGGCGGCCGCTTGCCAACTTTCCCTCACAGGCGGCCACACGTGCCCTCATGGGCCCCCTTAGACCACCAGTTTTGTCCCTTAAGTGCAGATCTATGGTCGCACTCGTCCGGCCCTCAGTCCGTCTATCCGGCCACAGCCGTATCCCTCAGTATTCCTCGTAATCGGACAGCGTGCGGATGGGAGAAACTCTATGGTTGCGTTCATTAAATCGGATCTCGAATTCATTCTGCAACAGATCATGATTGCAGAGCAGCACGCCGACGGTGCTGACCTTCTTTCCCTGCTGCCGAACTCCCTGGTGCCGTTCGGCCTGCGCACGGTCGATGGTTCGTTCAACAATCTGGTGCCCGGCCAGAGCGAATTCGGCTCCGCCGACAACCTCTTCCCGCGGTTGACCGATCCGTTCTTCCGCAATGACCAGGACGGTGATGCCTTCGATGCGAACGGCCCAGGGCCGGGAGGGCTGGTCAACAATACGAACTATGGCCAGAGCGGCGACGTTGCCGATGCCGATCCGCGCATCATCTCCAACCTGATCGTGGATCAGACCAGCCGGAACCCGGCGGCGGTGGCCGTGGCGGGCAGTGCCGGCCTAGACGGCGTCTGGGGCACCGACGACGATGAGCTGAACGATGGCGTCTCGATCTTGCGCGTGCGAACCGGCCAGGATGCGATCTTAGGCACTGCGGACGATATCGCCGACTTCTCGTTTGGCAACACGGCGCCGGATGCGGGCCTGTCGGCGCCGTTCAACCTGTGGTTTGTGTTCTTCGGGCAGTTCTTCGACCACGGCCTCGACCTGGTGCAGAAGGGCGGCAGCGGCACGGTGTTCATTCCCCTGCAGGCCGACGATCCGCTCATTGCCGGCGCCGATACTGTGCTGGGTGACAATCCCACTACGGCCGCCAATGAGGCGCTCGACGATCTGCCGCCGGCATTGCGGTTCATGGTGTTGACGCGGGCCACCAACCAGCCCGGTGCCGACGGCATCCTGGGTGACAATCCCCTGACGCCCCTTGTCGACGAGGGCGCCGATGACATCCACGAGCACGTCAACCAGACCTCGCCGTTCGTCGACCAGAACCAAACGTATACGTCGGATCCCTCTCACCAGGTATTCCTGCGCGCTTATGAGCTCAACACCGACGGCGAGCCGGTGGCCACCGGCAAGCTGATCGTCAACCGCAATCTGGGCGGCGACGGCGAGTTCGGCACCGCTGACGACGTGGTGCTGGGCGGCATGTCGACCTGGGCGGTGGTGAAGGCGCAGGCGCGCGACCTGCTCGGCATCGAGCTCAGCGATTATGACGCCGTCAACGTGCCGATGCTGCGCGTCGATCCCTACGGCAACTTCATTGCCGGTGAGAATGGCTTCGCTCAGCTGATCGTCGGGCTCGGCGCCGACGGCATTGCGCAGACCGACGACGATCTGCTGATGGAAGGCAATCCGGCGGCTCCGATCAGTCCGCTTGCGGTCGGCGCGCTGCGCACCGGCAAGATGTTCCTGGCCGACATTGCCCATGACGCCAATCCGTTCAACAGCCAGACCGGCGCGCCGCTGCTGGCGGATGCGGACAACGTCGTCAGCACCGGCCCGCTGGCGCCCGGCACCTACGACGACGAGCTGCTGGACGCGCACTTCATGGGCGGCGACGGCCGCGTCAACGAGAACATCGGCCTCACCGCCGTCCACCACGTGTTCCATTCCGAGCACAACCGGCTGGTCGA
>DATMZT010000011.1:0-13889 GCA_035573335.1 Hyphomicrobiaceae bacterium
CTTGGAGACCTTGCCTTCATCGACCGCCTCCACCTCCATGGTGGCCTTGTCGGTCTCGATCTCCGCGATGATGTCGCCGGGCTTGACCTGCTGGCCCTCGGCCACAAGCCATTTGGCGAGCTTGCCCTCCTCCATGGTGGGCGACAAAGCCGGCATCAAGATTTCGATGGCCATTGTGCTGGGGTCTCTTGCTGGCGTGTGGGCTGGGGTGGGGCGCGCAAGTGCGCCAGCTGCTGCTCAATGCTGGTGGTAATCGCATGCTCGCGGTCGCCGGTATGCTTGGTGCTCGCCGGTTCGACCAGAACCACCCAGCATTCCTCGGGCGCTACCGTCATGTGCTCGACGCCGCGCGGCACCACAAGGAAGTCGCCCTCGCCGAGAACGGCATCGGCATGGTCGCGATAGAGGATCACGAGCTTGCCCTTGCGCACCAGGAAAAATTCATCCTCATCGGTATGGCTATGCCAGACGAACTCGCCCTTGACCCTGGCGATTTTGACATACTGGCCATTGGCCACGGCGATCACCCGCGGCGACCAAAGCGCTGAGACCTGCGCGAACTCCTCGTCCAGATTTGAGGCGAAGCTGGTGGGCATGATGAGACGCCGCTAAAACTCGCAATTCGCCTCAGGCCGGCAGCAACACGTCGTTATGAAGCTCGCTCTCGTCCGGCTCGGGATCCGATTGCGCGAACTCGGCGGCGGCATTGATGGTCGCGCGCACCTCGGCATCGACCGCCTTCATGTCCTCCTCGCTGACAAGGCGCCCCTCCAACAACCGACGGCGGACCTGTTCGATGGGATCGTGATCCTCGCGCATCTTCTGCACCTCCTCGCGCGTGCGGTATTTGGCGGGATCGGACATGGAGTGGCCGCGATAGCGGTAGGTCAGCATCTCCAGGATGTAGGGGCCATTGCCGTCACGCACCCATTTCAGCACGCGGTCGGCGGTCGCCTTGACGGCGCGCACATCCATGCCGTCGACCTGTTCGCCGGGGATGTCGAAGGATCGTCCGCGCTGAGAAAAGTCCGTCGTGGCGGCCGAGCGCTCGACCGAGGTGCCCATGGCATACTTATTGTTTTCGATGACGAAGACGACGGGCAGCTTCCATAGCTTGGCCATGTTGAAGCTTTCGTACACCTGGCCCTGGTTGGCGGCGCCATCGCCAAAGTAGGTCTGACAGACGTTGCCGTTCTCGCGATAGCGATTGGCGAAGGCGATGCCGGCACCGAGCGGAACGTTGGCGCCGACGATGCCGTGCCCACCGTAGAAGTGCTTCTCCTTAGAGAACATGTGCATCGAGCCACCCTTGCCCTTGGAGTAGCCGTGACCCCGCCCTGTGAGTTCCGCCATCACGCCCTTGGGATCCATGCCGCAGGCCAACATGTGACCGTGGTCGCGGTAGGTGGTGATCATCTGATCACCGTCCGTCGACGCCATCTTCATACCAACCACGACCGCCTCTTGGCCGATATAGAGATGGCAGAAGCCGCCGATGAACCCCATGCCGTAGAGCTGGGCCGCCTTTTCCTCGAAACGGCGGATCAACAGCATATCGCGGTAGGCGTGAAGTTCCTGCTCGCGGCTGAACGGGGGAACGGTCTCTTGGCCGTTGGGACGGGACATGCGCTAAAGTGGCCTCGCTGGCGAAGGAGAACCGAAACCGTACAAGAAACGGCCGGCCAAGGCCAGCCATTGCCCCACGGTTCAGGCGCCGGTCAGGGCCGGACCGGGGGACTAGAGGTCCGCGGCAACGCCCGGGCGGCGGACGGCACGATGATGCGGTCGCCGGGGCGGGCAAAACCCAATACCTCGATGGCGAGTTCCTCAATTATGTCGGGATCGCGGGCGTTGAGCAGGCGCACGTCGCGCTCGAGGCGCGTGCGCGCGGCCTCGAGACGCGCGATCTGCGGCTCCAACACTCGGGAGCGTTCGATCAGTCGGCTGCGCGCTTCGAGGCCGCGTTTACCTTTGATGGCATGATGGGCGAGGTAGGCCAAGGCACAAAGGCAGACAAGCGACACCAGGATCTGCCGGGGCTGGCTTTTGCGCCGATCATGCATGGAGGTGACGCGAAACCTTTGGGGTGACGCGCCCGAACGGGGCGCACCACTAGTTTCTACCGAGGTTGGTTAAACGCCGGTAAAGTTGCGCCAGAAAAACAGCCCGCCAACGATCGCCGCCGGCGCCAGCCAGGCCCGGCGCGGCGCTTTGTCCTTAACGGCGCAGCACGCCGCGCCCGGCATAACTGGCGGCGTCGCCCAACTCCTGCTCGATGCGAATGAGCTGGTTATATTTGGCGAGCCGGTCCGAGCGCGACAGCGACCCCGTCTTGATTTGGCCGGCGTTGGTGGCCACCGTAATGTCGGCGATGGTGGCGTCCTCGGTCTCCCCGGAGCGGTGCGAAATGACGGCCGTGTAGTGGGCACCTTGCGCCATCCTGACGGCCTCGAGCGCCTCGGTAAGGGTGCCGATCTGGTTGACCTTGACGAGGATCGAGTTGGCGATGCCCTTGCTGATGCCCTCCTCAAGGCGGGCGGTATTGGTGACGAACAAATCGTCGCCGACGAGTTGGCAATGAGCGCCAATCTCTGCGGTGAGCGCCTTCCAACCCTGCCAGTCGTCCTCGGCCATGCCGTCCTCGATCGAGACGATGGGGAAGCGGCTCACCAGGCCCGCCAAATACTTGACCATGCCGGCAGCCTCGAAGGTTTTGCCCTCGCCCGACAAGGCATACTTGCCATCTCGGTAGAATTCGCTGGCTGCGCAATCGAGTGCCAAGACGATGTCAGCGCCCGGCTTATAGCCGGCCTTTTCGATCGATTTGGTGATGAAGGAAAGCGCTTCCTCGGCGGATTTGAGGTTGGGGGCGAACCCTCCCTCGTCGCCGACGTTGGTGTTGTGGCCGGCATCCTTCAGCGCTGAGCGCAGCGTGTGGAACACCTCGGCACCCATCCGGATGGCATCGGCGCAGGTGGCGGCGCCGACCGGCATGATCATGAATTCCTGGATGTCGATGGGATTGTCCGCATGCGCGCCGCCGTTGATGATATTCATCATCGGCACGGGCAACAGGTGGGCATTGGCGCCGCCCAGGTAACGATAAAGCGAAAGCGCGCACGCCGCGGCCGCGGCCTTGGCCACCGCCAGCGACACGCCCAAGATGGCGTTGGCGCCGAGGCGGCTCTTGCCGGGGGTGCCGTCGAGCGTCTTCAGGCAGGCGTCGATGCGGCGCTGATCCTCCGCGTCCATGCCCCCGAGCGCCTCGAAGATTTCGCCATTGACCGCGTCCACGGCCTTGAGCACGCCCTTGCCCAGGTAACGCTTGGCATCCCCGTCGCGCCGTTCGATGGCCTCATGCGCCCCGGTCGAGGCCCCGGACGGAACCGCGGCCCGACCACGCGCGCCGTCCTCCAGGATGACATCCACCTCAACGGTCGGGTTCCCCCGGCTATCCAAGATCTCGCGGCCGATAATGTCGATGATGGCGGTCATGACGGGTTCCCAGCTCGAGCACCAAGTTTGCAGCCGAAGGCCGGCTTGTGAGAAACTACGGGGCGGGTTCTAGCCCGGTCGAGCGCGGCCCGCCAGGCGGCAGATCGCACGGGCTCGTGCGCACGCGTTGTTGGGGGGCTGGCTGGGGCACTGGCTGTTGGGGAATTTGCCTTGGGAACCGGCTCTTGGGGAACCTTCTTTTGGGGAACCTTCTTTTGGGGGGCCGGCTGTTGGGGTGAAGACGTGGCGGTCGACGATGCTTGAGAGTTCCGCCTTGGTGCTGTTTTCGGGCGGCCAGGATTCGACGGTCTGTCTGGCCTGGGCGCTTGCGCGCTACGCTCACGTCGAAACCGTCGGCTTTGCTTACGGGCAGCGCCACGCCGTCGAATTGCAGCAGCGCCCGATCATCCGCTGCGAACTCAAAGCGCAGCTCCCCGCCTGGCGATCGCGGCTCGGCGAGGACCACCTGCTGCAAATGGCGACGCTGGGGGAGATCAGCGAGACGGCGCTGACACGGGAGGCCGACTTCGCCATGACCGCGGCCGGCTTGCCCAACACGTTCGTGCCGGGGCGCAATCTGATGTTTTGCACCCTGGCGGCGGCGCTCGGTTATCGGCGCGGCATCCGCACGCTCGTCGGCGGCATGTGCGAAACCGACTACTCGGGTTATCCCGATTGTCGCCACGACACCTTGCAGACTTTGGCCAAGGCCATCTCGCTGGGCCTGGCGGCGCCCCTCCAGATCGAAACACCGTTGATGTGGATCGACAAGGCGGCAACCTGGCGGCTGGCCGCCGAGTTGGGCGGGCCGCCGCTGGTGGACCTCATCATCGAGCACACGCATACGTGCTATACGGCGGACCGCACGACACGGCACCGCTGGGGTTACGGCTGCGGCGGCTGTCCGGCCTGCGATCTCAGGGCGAAAGGATGGGAAACATGGCACCGCAACGGCAAGACCTGATCCGCGCGGTCGAGCTGGCAGTCGCCGGTGATTGGGAGGCCGCGCACGGGATCGTGCAGCAGGACGAGAGCGATCAGACCGCGTGTTGGATCCACGCCGTGCTGCACAAGATCGAAGGCGACGCGGCAAATTCGCGCTATTGGTACCGGCGCGCCGGCCAGGCCTACGAGGCCTACGCCGACGCTAAGGCCGAGCTGATGGCCATTAAGGCGGCGCTGACGTACTGAGGAGCGAGCTGGGGCAGAGCGATAGGCTGAGGCACAACCGAGAGCTGGTGCGAACATGGCACAAGATCCCAGATGGCCGGAGCTTCCCCTCTCTGCCTGGGGCGCCACCTGCGAGACCCTGCACCGATGGACCCAGGTGGTGGGCAAGATCCAGCTGGCGCTGACACCCTTGGTCAACCATTGGTGGAACGTGACCCTCTTGACCACGGCGCGGGGGCTCGCCACGCCACCTCTGCCCTTCGCCGGTGGCACCTTTACGATCGCCTTCGATTTTATCGAACATCGCCTGACCATCGCCAGCAGCCGTGGAGCTGCGCAAGAGCTGAGCCTCACGCCGATGTCGGTTGCCAGCTTTTATGCCGACCTGATGGCCCGCCTGGAGCCGCTCGGCGTCAAGGTGCAGATCTGGACGATGCCGAGCGAAATTGTCGATGCGGTCCCCTTCGATCGCGATCAGGCCAACGCCGCCTACGATCCGGTCTGGGTTGGGCGGTTTTGGCAGGCGCTCTTGCAATCGGATCGCGTGCTCAAGCAATTTCGCTCGCGCTTTATCGGCAAAGCGAGCCCGGTACACTTCTTTTGGGGCAGCTTCGATCTGGCCGTGACGCGCTTTTCCGGGCGTCGGGCGCCGCCGCCGACGGGCACGACACCGAACCTGGCGGCCTGGGTGATGCAAGAGGCCTACTCGCATGAAGTCAGCAGTTGCGGCTTCTGGCCGGGCAACGGCGGCTATGGTCGGGCCGCCTACTATGTATATGCCTATCCCGAGCCCAAGGGCTACGGCGCCACCCGCCTCGCCACCCCCGGTGCCGTCTACGATGAGAGCCTCGGTCAATTCATCCTGCCCTATGACGCGGTGCGGCAAGCGCCCGAGCCCGACGCCTTGCTGTTGGGTTTCCTGCAGGAGACCTACGTAGCCGCCGCCGATGCGGCCGGTTGGGACCGCCCCGCCCTGGAGCGCAGCGTTGGTTGAGCCGGCCCGGGATGGGTCGTCCGCCGCGCGCGCGTGCACGATCCGGGACCGGGCCGCCGGCCCCGATGAGGTAAAGCCTGAGCAGGCGGCGGGGAATGACGTGTACGTCCAACCCCGCCGCCCCGAATCAGATTAGGTTGCGCGCACAAAACGCTTCGACCCCAACGTGTGAGGATGCCGCAATCGTTGCGGCATTTTCGTTCGCGGGGGCCAGATCAACAAACAGGGGGTGCCACATGCCGCCAATGATGCGCAAATCTCTCGATGTCCTGATCGCGCTTGCGCTGACCGCCGCCGTCTTCTTTGTGATCGTCGTCGCCAACAGCTCGCTGATGGCCCGAGGTGGCACCATCCAGGGCGTGAAACTCTGGTATGCCTTCATCGGGCGGCCCGACATCCTCGGCACGATGATCCTGACCGCCTTGGTCACCATGGCCTATTTCATCTGGCAGCAACGCGGCGGCCGTCCGCGCCTTTAGACTAGTGGCACGTCCCGTCGGCGCACCGGCAACCAGCGCGAGCCTCGCGCGCCCAACCATGAGGGCGCGCGGGTGGAAGCCGGGCGCGACGGCACAAGGTCTGGACCGTCGGTGTCATCAGGCCGTTGCCGGGCGGCCGTCGGCGAACGCGACACCGCTGAGCGCAGACAGCTCGCGCACCGACAGGCCGGGCACCAGGTCCCTCGCCACAAGCCCATCGCGGGCAACATCGATGACCGCAAGGTCGGTATAAATGCGCGACACGCACGCCTTGGCCGTCAGCGGATAGGTGCACGCCGGCACGATCTTGCAGTCTCCCGCCTTGGTAAAATGCTCCATCATGATGAAGGTGCGCTTGGCACCGATGGCGAGGTCCATGGCGCCGCCAACCGCCGGGATCGCCTCCGGTTCGCCGGTATGCCAGTTAGCGAGATCGCCGGCGACCGACACCTGGAAGGCGCCGAGCACGCAGATGTCGAGGTGGCCGCCCCGCATCATGGCAAAGGAGTCCGCGTGATGGAAAAAGGCGGCACCGGGCAGCGCCGTCACCGGCTGCTTGCCGGCGTTGATCAGGTCGGGATCCTCTTCACCCTGTACCGGCGCCGGGCCCATGCCGAGCAGACCATTCTCTGTATGCAAGAAGATCTCCTTGCCCTTCGGCAAAAAGTCGGCAACCAGTGTGGGCAGACCGATGCCCAGGTTGACGTAGGCTCCTTCGGGGATGTCGGCTGCGACGCGCGCTGCCATCGCCTTGCGGCTTAACCGTTTCAGGTTGGCAAGATCTGCCGCCATGGCCTCTCTCCCTCCTTAGGTCGCGGCCTGCCGCGCCGGCTCGTCGATGCGCACGATGCGCTGCACGAAAATCCCGGGGGTGACTATGGCTTCGGGGTCGAGCGCTCCCAGCTCCACCACCTCGCTGACCTCGGCGATGGTCAATTTGGCCGCCATCGCCATCACCGGTCCGAAGTTGCGCGCCGTCTTCCGATAAACCAGGTTGCCCCAGCGGTCGCCCTTATGGGCCTTGATCAGGGCCACGTCGGCGTGGATCGGAAATTCCAGCACGTAGTCGCGGCCGTCGATGCGGCGCGTCTCGCGGTCCGCGGCCAAAAGCGTGCCGTAGCCCGTCGGACAATAGAAGGCGCCGATACCGGCGCCGGCGGCACGAATGCGTTCGGCAAGATTGCCCTGCGGCACCACTTCGAGCTCGATCTTGCCGGCGCGAAAGAGGCCATCGAATACCCAAGAATCGGTCTGGCGCGGGAATGAGCAGACCACCTTTCGCACCCGCCCCGCCTTGAGCAGCGCCGCCAGGCCGGTGTCGCCGTTACCGGCATTGTTGGAGACGATCACAAGGTTGGCGGCGCCCTGGGCGATCAAGGCATCGATCAAGTGAAACGGCATGCCGGCGGTCCCGAAGCCGCCAATCAGGATGGTCGAACCATGCCTGATGCCGTCGACCGCCGCGGCAGCCGAGGCCATGATCTTGTCAATCACCGCGCGATCGCTCCCCGTTCGAGCGCCGATCCTACTTGTTCTTGGCGTCGAGCTTGGCGAAGCTGCCAGCCTCGGCCGCCAATTTCTCGAGCAGCGGCGCGATTTTCCAGCGCGCCCCGTACTTGGCCTCGTAGGCCTTGATGCGCTCAGCGGCCGTCTTCAGTCCGATCACATTGTCGACCTGCCACATCGGGCCGCCGCGCCAGGCCGGGAAGCCGTAGCCGTTGAGGTACATGGTATCGATGTCACTGGCTCTGAGCGCGATACCCTCCTCGAGGATCTTGGCGCCCTCGTTGGCGAGCCGCAGCAGGCTGCGCTCCACGATTTCATCGGCGGGAATAGGCCGCTGCTTAATTTGTAGCGCCTCGGCCTCGGCGCGGATCATCGCCTCGATCTCCGGGTCGACCATGCGTTTGCGGTTCTCATCATACTTGTAGTAGCCCGCACCAGTCTTCTGCCCATGCCGGCCCATCTCGACGATCCTGTCCGGGATGCGCGCATTGCGGGCTGCCTCGCCGGTCAATTTGCGCTCCTTACGGATACGGTAACCAACGTCGAGGCCGGCGAGATCACTGACGGCAAGCGGACCCATCGCCATGCCCCAACCTTCGAGGGCGCCGTCAATCTCCTGCGGCATGGCGCCTTCCAGGCTCATGGCCTGCACCTCTCCGCCGTAGGCGGCGAGCATGCGGTTGCCGACAAAGCCGTCGCAGACGCCGGCCTGCACACCCACCTTGCCAATCCGCTTGGCGATCGCCATGGAGGTCGCCATGACATCGTTGGCAGTCTTTTCGCCGCGCACGATCTCCAGCAGACGCATGATGTTTGCCGGCGAGAAGAAGTGAAGCCCAACCACGTCTTGCGGCCGCTTGGTCTCCGCCGCGATCGCATCGACATCCAAGGTCGAGGTATTGGTGGCAATGATGGCGCCGGCTTTGGCAATTTTATCGAGCTTGCCGAACACCTCCTTCTTGAGCGCCATGTTTTCGAACACGGCCTCGATGATGAGGTCGGCCTGGCCGAGGTCCGCTAGCGCAAGCGACGGCGTCAGCTTGGCAAACCGATCGGCCGCTTGCGCCGCGGTGATGCGGCCCCGCTTGGCGTTGGCCGAAAGCGTGTCCTTGATACGCGCTACGCCCTTGTCGAGCGCCTCCTGCGTGGTCTCGACGATGGTGACGGCAAAGCCAGCATTGAGGAACGCCAGCGTAATGCCCGTGCCCATGGTGCCGGCACCCAGGATGCCGACGGTCTTGACCTCGCGCAGCCTGGTCTCAGGTCCGACGCCCGGCAAATTGGCCGCCTGCCGCTCGGCGAAGAAGGCGTACTGGAGGGCGCGCGCATAGGGGCTGACCGCCAGTTCGCGGAAAAGGCTGCGCTCGCGCTCGCTGCCTGCATCGATCGCAAGCTGGGTCGCCGCCTCCACGGCAGCAATCGCCGCCTTGGCGGCCAAAGGCCCGCTCGGGTGCCGACCAATCCCGGCGCGCGCCTTGTCGAAGACGTCGGCTGCAAACGAGGCCGCCTCGATCTTGGCTTCGCCGATCCGCCGCGGTGGTTTGCCAACCTGGTGCGTGGCAAAGGCGATCGCCGCCGGCAACAGGTCTTGATCGGTCACCTCGTCGACCAGCCCTGCGGCGGCGGCCTTCCCGGCGTCGATGAAATTGCCGGTGGCGATAAGTTGTAGGGCGGCCTCGACGCCGATGGCGCGCGGCAGGCGCTGGGTGCCGCCGGCGCCCGGGATGATGCCGAGCTTGATTTCGGGCAGACCCAGCTGGCGCACGTCTTTGCTCGCCACCCGGTAGTGGCAGCCGAGCGCCAGCTCCAGGCCGCCGCCCAAGGCGGTGCCGTTGAGCGCGGCGATGACGGGTTTGCTGCCGCGCTCGATCTGGTCGATCAGCTGCGGCAGGAAGGGCTCCTTCATTTCCGCCTTGAATTCGCTGATATCGGCGCCGGCAGAGAAGAATTTGCCCGTGCCCGTTAAAACGATCGCCTTGATGCCGGCATCGGCATTGGCGGCGGCAAAGGCCTCGGCGAGGCCTACTCGCAGCGCGTGGCCCAGCGCGTTGACCGGCGGATTGTTCATGCGAATGACCGCGATCTCGCCCTTTTTCTCGGTCTCAACGATCGCCACGGCGCACTCTCCTCTGTTTGGCCTCTAATCGGTTGGTTCTTGCCTGCCTCTGATCGACCCGGCTTGGCGCTGGGCTGGCCCCGAGGTTACTCTTCCGGCACAAAGCATACCAGGAGGAACGCCTATGCTGCGCGGATTGATGATGGACCGGCCGCTCTTGGTTTCGAGCGTGATCGACTACGCAGCGGAGGTGTTTCCGAACGTCGAAATCGTATCGCAGACCGTTGAGGGTGGCCTGCACCGCTACGGTTACGCCCAGGCGCGCCAGCGCATCGGCCGGCTTGCCAACGCCCTCTTGCGGCTCGGTGTAAAGCCGGGGGATCGCGTCGCCACGCTGGCCTGGAACGGTTATCGCCACTTCGAGCTCTATTTTGCCGTTTCCGGCATTGGCGCGGTCTGCCACACCATCAATCCCCGTCTGTTCCCCGAGCAGATCACCTACATTGCCAATCATGCCGGCGACAGCATGTTGTTCTTCGATCTAACCTTCCAACCGCTCGTCGAAAAACTGGCCCCCGGTTGCAAGACCATCAAGACCTTCGTGGCGATGACGGATCAAGAGCACATGCCGCGCGGGGCGCAAATGGCGGACCTCAAATGCTATGAGGACCTGCTGGCACGGGCGGCGCCCGACTTCAGTTGGCCCGAATTCGACGAGCACGCCGCCTGCGCACTTTGCTACACCTCGGGCACCACCGGGGAGCCAAAGGGCGTGCTTTATTCCAACCGTTCGATGCTGTTGCACACCTTCTTCCTGATTTCGACGCGCCCCGACTTGTTTGCGCACAATCGTACCATCCTGCCCGTGGTACCGCTGTTCCACGCCAATGCTTGGAGCCTGCCCTACGTGACGCCGCTGACCGGCTGTCCCCTGATCCTGCCCGGCGCACGGCTCGACGGGCCGACCTTGTTTGATCTGATGGAGGCCGAAGGCGTCGAGGCGGGTTGGGGCGTGCCGACCGTCTGGCTGGGCCTGTTGGAGGAATTCAAGAAACGCGGCCGCAAGCCCAAGACCTTGGTGCAAATCCTGAGCGGCGGCTCGGCCGTTCCGCAGACCATGATCGACACCTTCACGCGCGACTGGGGCATCGAGGTGACGCACGGTTGGGGCATGACGGAGATGTCCCCGGTCGGCACGCTCACGGTTTTCCGCCCGGAAGAGCGGGCCAAAGCGCCGCTCGAGCGCGCCGCACTCAGCGCCAGACAAGGCCGGCGCATGTTTGGCGTCGACCTGAAGGTGATCGACGAGACGGGCAAGCGCGCGCCGGCGGACGGACGGACATCGGGCGAGCTGTTCGTGCGCGGGGCCACGGTCGTGTCCGGCTATTTCAACAACCCGGAGGCTTCCGCCAAGCAGATCGACGGCGAAGGCTGGTTCGGCACCGGCGATGTCGCCAAGTTGACGCCCGATGGCTGGCTCCTGATCGTCGATCGCACCAAGGACCTGGTGAAGTCCGGCGGTGAATGGATCAGCTCGATCGACGTGGAGAATGCCGCCCTCGCCGCCGTCAACGGCATCGCCAACTGCGCGGTGATCGGTGTGCCGCACCCCAAATGGAACGAGCGGCCGCTATTGGTGGTTGTCAAGGCGCCCGGCGCCGAGCCGACCAAGGCCGAGATCCTCGATGCCCTAGGCGCAAAGCTCGCCAAGTGGCAGATGCCGGACGACGTGGTTTTTGTCGAGGCGCTGCCGATGACGGCCACCGGCAAGATTTCCAAGAAAGACCTGCGCGCCAAGTTCGCCGACTACCAGCTGCCCGGCTAGTTGGCGGATCGCGCCGTTTACGTCGCATTTTGTCGTGCCGTTGGACAACGCTGCTTTTGCCTAACGAATAATTAGGCCGGCCGCGGCCAACCTCCTCTGGTGCCGGCGGCAATCACGCACCATTTTGCCTGGGGTGGACCGAGGTCCGCCTCGGGCCATCGCTGCCGTTGAGGAACGTCGAGGAAGAAGCCCATGCTGCGCCCGCATCTCTCTCGCATCGCTACGCTCGCTGCCGTCATGCTGGTCACCGCTACCCTGGCGGGCTGCGGCATTAACAATATTCCGACCTTCGAGCAGAACGCCAAGGCCAAATGGTCGGAGGTGCTGAGCCAATACAAGCGACGCGCCGACCTCGTCCCCAATCTGGTGGAGACGGTGAAGGGCTTCGCCGCCCAGGAGCAGCAGGTTTTGACCTCGGTCGTGGAGGCGCGCGCCAAGGCGACGCAGGCGCAGGTGCAGTTGCCCGCCGATGCCGTCAACAACCCCGAAGCCATGAAGCGCTTCCAGGACGCACAAAACCAGCTGACCGGTGCGCTCGGCCGCTTGCTTGCCGTGGTGGAGCGATATCCTGACATCAAGTCGGGACAGAACTTCCTGGCTCTGCAGTCACAACTCGAGGGGACGGAGAACCGCATTGCCATCGCCCGGCGCGACTACATCGAGGCGGTGCGCGTTTACAATACCGAATTGACCACATTCCCGGGCCGGATCTGGCGTTCGCTGATGTATGCCTCCGCGCAGCCGATGGCCGCCTTCGACATCACGCCGCAAGAACAGGAGACGCCGCGCGTCGACTTTGGTACCAAGAAATAACCAAGCCGCCGTTGCCCGTTGCGCCGGCCCCGCGTCGGCGCGGCGCCAGCACTACCCTTTCCGCTTTGGCGGCGCGGGCCACGCTGGGAACGCGGGGAGCAATAGGCAAAAGCGCGTGAGCCCTGTTCGCCACCACGAGGTCAGCCGGGAACTGGGCATGCCAACCGCCGGGTCTGCCAACCTTGCCTCGACGGTCGCCGCCTTCGACCCCACCGCTAGGCCGGGGAGGCGGTCGCTGGCGTTCGCCATCGCCGTCCGCATACTGGTGGCCCTGCCGGCGCTTTTGCTGGCGCTCGGCCTTGGCGCAGCGGCCACCGCCGCTCCCAAGTTCCCGGCCTTGAGCGGGCGCATCGTCGACGAAGCCAATCTGTTTTCGGCCGAGGACCGTCGTGGGCTCGAGCGTGAGTTGCAGGCGCTGGAGGAGAAATCCTCCGATCAGCTCGTGATCTACACGGCGCGCTCGTTGCAAGGCTATGAAATCGAGGACTTCGGCTATCAGCTCGGCCGCACCTGGCAGCTCGGCCAGAAGGGGCAAGACAACGGCGTGGTGCTGATCGTGGCGCCCAATGAGCGCAAGGTACGCATCGAGGTCGGCCGCGGGCTGGAGCCCCAGCTCACCGACGCCATGAGCAAGCTCATCATCGAGAATGCGATCCTGCCGGCCTTCCGCCGCGGCGATTTCGTCGCCGGCATCAAAGCCGGCGTGCACGACATCCGTGACGTGCTGCTCGGCGACGCCGAAGCGGTGAAGGCGCGCGCGCGATCGGCGGTAAAGAGAGACGGAGGACGCGGTTTTCCGCCGGCGCTGATCATGCTGATTTTCTTCATTGCGCTGGCGTTGCTGATCATCCAGGCGCAGGCGCGCCAAACCGCCCATCCCACGCGCCTCGGCAGGCGCGCTCGGCGCTATGACAGCCCCGTCATCATTCCGGGCTCCTGGGGCGGCGGCTCGGGAAGCTGGGACGGGTCCGGCGGCGGCTCGGGAGGCGGTTTCTCGGGCGGCGGCGGATCGTTCGGTGGCGGCGGCGCGTCGGGAAGTTGGTAGGGCTAGAAGGGCGCAGGATCTCGTCATGACGATCGTCAGCGAAGTGGATCGCAAACGTGTCGCCGCGGCCATCACCAACGCCGAGCGCAACACCTCCGGCGAGATCGTGGCCGTGATCGCCGGCGAAAGTGCGAGCTACGCCTATGCGCCCTTCCTGTGGGCCGCGCTGGTAGCATTGGCGCTGCCAATTCCCTTGATCTTTTTTACCTGGTGGCCAATCCAGCACATCTACTTCCTGCAACTCGTCGTGTTCGCCGGGTTGGTCCTCATCTTCATGCATCGGCCGCTGCGGCTGGCGCTGGTGCCTCCGCGCATCAAACGACAGCGGGCCCATCGACGCGCGGTCGAGCAATTCTTGGCGCAGAACCTGCACACCACGCCGAGCCGGACGGGCGTATTGATATTCGTTTCAGTGGCTGAACGCTTCGCCGAAATCATCGCCGATGCCGGCATTAACGAGAAGGTAGCGGAGGGCACCTGGCAGGCAATCGTCGATCAGCTGACCA
>DATMZT010000012.1:0-15260 GCA_035573335.1 Hyphomicrobiaceae bacterium
GATGGCGCCCGGCAGCTGCCCGGCGCGTGCAGCGCCTTATAGCCGCG
This sequence comes from Hyphomicrobiaceae bacterium, assembly GCA_035573335.1. GTDB lineage: Bacteria > Pseudomonadota > Alphaproteobacteria > Rhizobiales > Hyphomicrobiaceae > AWTP1-13. The sequence continues at coordinate 48 of DATMZT010000012.1, forward strand.
CCACCACCACCCCGCAAGCGAGCCCGTCAGTCGCCATTTGCACGCTGAGGTCGGCGGGCGCCGCCGATCCGTCTTTACGCCAGGCTGAGGCGCAGCGACAATGGCCAGCCTGCCTCCCCGTTCACGCCCCGGATCCGCCCTATGCCGAGCAACTTGCGCATCGACCCCGAACGCCTCTGGTCAACGCTGATGGAGACCGGGGCCATCGGCGCCACGGCCAAAGGCGGTATCAACCGACAAACGTTGACCGCCGCCGACGCGGCCGTGCGCACCTGGTTCCAACGCGAGGCCGAGACATTGGGGTGCTCCGTCACCGTGGACGAGATCGGCAACATGTTTGCCTTGCGTGCCGGCCGCCAGCCCGGCTTGGCTCCGATCGCGCTCGGCAGCCATCTCGACACCCAGCCAACTGGCGGCAAATTTGACGGCAACCTTGGTGTGCTGGGAGCGCTGGAGGCCCTTCGTACCCTCGTCAGCGCCGGTTATGAGACCAACGCGCCCATCGTTGTCGTGAACTGGACCAACGAAGAGGGCGCGCGCTTCGCCCCGGCGATGCTGGGCTCGGGGGTGTTTGCTGGCGTCTATAGCCGCGCCTCGGCCGATGCCATTGCCGATAGCGAGGGCATCCGCTTCGGGACGGCGCTCGACGCAATCGGTTGGCGCGGCGAAACCAAAGCCGGCACCTTGCCGCTCTCGGCTTATCTGGAGTTGCATATCGAGCAGGGCCCCATCCTGGAAGCGGAGGAAAAAACCATCGGCGTGGTCACGGGCGTGCAGGGCGTGCGCTGGTATGAGCTCAAACTCAGTGGACGCGAAAGCCATGCCGGCACCACACCGATGCCACGCCGTGCCGACGCCCTGTTGGCCTCAGCACATCTGATCAGCGCCGTGCGCGACCTCGCCTTAGCGTACGCGCCGACGGCCGTGGGTACGGTCGGTCAGGTCGAGGTTGCGCCTAATTCGCCCAACGTCGTGCCGGGCCAGGTGCGCATGACGGTCGATCTGCGCCATCATGATGACGCGATCCTCGAGGCCATGGAAACCGCGCTCAAGGCCGCGGTCGATCGCGCGGCCGCCGCCGAGAAGGTGCAGATAACGCTGCGCAAGCTCCACGACCTGGCGGCGATCACGTTTCATCCCACCTGCATCGCGGCCGTGCGCAGCGCGGCCCGCGCCTTGGGCTATAGCGAACGCGACATCATTTCGGGCGCCGGACACGATGCGGTACACCTGTCACGCATCACGCCGAGCGCCATGATCTTCGTCCCCTGCAAGGATGGCCTCAGTCACAACGAGGCCGAAAGTGCCACACGCGAACACTGTGCCGCCGGCGCCCAGGTCCTACTTGAGGCTGCCCTGGCGATCGACGCCCAGCTGGCGTCAGGGCCGCTCTGAGCCGAGCCGTTGCGCTGCCGCGCCGCTCGATCGGGCCCCGACGCGGTCCGCCGGCACGGGCGTTCTCAGCGAATCGTCGCCATCGCTGCCGCCCTCGTCCTCATCATCACAGGCAACCGCGATTTCGAAATCCGGTACCCAACAGTACATGGCCGCGTGCAGCGCCGCCCCCGCCGGTAGCGCCTGGGTGCTGACCAGCAGCACGGCATAGACAAGCGTCAGGATCACTCTCATGCTTAGCAGCCCCCGTCACCATAGCGACACGTGCACCTGGCTCAGGACGCCTAACGCTCTTTGGGATCCAGAGCGTCGCGCAGGCCATCGCCTACCATATTGAACGACAGTACGATCAGAAAAATGGCAAGACCCGGCCAAATTGCCATCCACGGCGCGTTGGTCAGAAATCGCTGGGCAGTGTTCAGCATCGAACCCCAGGACGGCGCCGGTGGCTGCTGGCCAAGGCCAAGAAAGGAAAGGCTGGCCTCGGCGATGATGGCGGTCGCCACCGAGATGGTGGCCTGCACGATCAGGGCGGGCAGAATGTTGGGCAAGATGTGCTTCAAGGCAATGCGGGTGGGCGGATTGCCGACGGCGCGGGCGGCCTCGACATAATCCTCAACCTTGACCGCTAGCACTTGCCCGCGCGTCAGCCGCACAAAGATCGGTGTGGCCGTCACGCCGATGGCGATCATGGCGTTCTGCAGCGAGGGGCCGAGAAACGCGGCCAGCGCGATCGCCAGAATGAGAAAGGGACATGCCAGCATGGCATCGGTGATGCGGCTTATTAGCGCGTCCGTCCACCTGCCCCCGTATCCCGCCAGCAATCCGACCGGCACGCCGAGGCCGAGCGCAATCGAGATCGACACTACGCCGGCAAGCAGCGAGGCGCGGGTTCCGAAAATCACGCGCGACAGCAGGTCGCGACCGGACTCATCGGTGCCGAACCAGTGCAACTGCGACGGCGGCTTGCGGATTGTGCTCCAGCTCTGCTGAATCGGATCGTAGGGCGCCAGCAGCGGAGCCAGCACCGCCATCACGACGAATGCGGTGATGATGATGAGCCCAACGACGGCCCCCTTGCGCTTGAGCAGGCGCCGCCAGGCCCTGGCGCCTGGGCTTTCTTCGGCGAGCTCGAGGGCAAGGGCTTCGGAGACGGCCATCGCTAGCTCCTGAGCCGCGGGTTGATCAGCACATAGGCGATATCCGCCAGTAGATTGAGCAAAATATAGGTAGTGGCCGTCACCAGCGTGACGCCCTGCACCACGGCATAGTCGCGGTTGAACACGCTGTCGACGATCAGTTTGCCGAAACCCGGGATTGAGAACACTTGCTCGGTTAGCACCGCTCCCGACAGCAGCGTGCCAAGCTCGAGCGCGCCCAACGTGACCACCGGGGTCAAGGCGTTGCGCATGGCATGCTTGAGGACAACCTTGCGCTCGGCCAACCCCTTGGCGCGAGCGGTGCGCACGTAGTCGCTGCTCATTGCCTGCAGCATGGCGCTACGCGTGTGCCGCATCAGCACCGCGGCGAACGAGTTGCCGAGCACGAAAGCGGGCAGGATGGTGGTCTTGAGCGAAAGCCAGAAATCTTCCAGCGGGCCCACATAGCCGGAGGCCGGCAGCCAGCCGAGATGGACCGCAAACAGGAAGATCAGCATAATGCCAAGCCAGAAGTTGGGCGTCGAAATCCCCCACAAGGCAACGAGGTTCACCGCATAATCGATGGGCGTATTTTTCTTGACGGCCGAGATCACCCCGGCGCTCACCCCGATCAGCAGGGAGATCACGATCGCCATCAGCGCCAGCTGCAAGGTGACCGGGAATTTTTGCGCGATCAAAGTCAACACCGGCTCTTTCAGGCGCATCGACTCGCCCAGATTGCCGGAGAGCACGCCGCCGACCCAATAGACATATTGCACGTAGAGCGGCTGATCGAGCCGGTATTGCCTGCGGATCTGTTCCAACACCGCCGGGTCGCGCTCCTCTCCGGCCATGGCAAGGGCGGGATCGCCGGGCAGCAGTTGTTGCAGGGAAAAGATGATCAATGACACAAAGAACAGTGTCGGCAGCAATTGCAGCAGGCGCTTGCCAAGAAACAACAGCATCGTGTTAGCCCAGCTGCGCCGATCCCCCGCCCGCGGCGGTAGGCCATCGGCGCCCCACCGATCTTAAGGCTTCAACTTGACACCCACGACCCGCACGAGCCCGTCCGGCAACTGCTGGTAGCCTTCGAGTTTGCTGCTATGGGCGATGATCACCAGGCGATGGTACAGATAGATGATTGACCCCTCCTTGAGGTACTTGTCGGTGACCTTTTCGTAGATCGCCTTGCGCTCTTCGGGTTTGTTCACCTGGCGCGCATCATCGAGCCATTGGTCCACATCCTGGCTGCAGAAGTGGCCATTGTTCTGCGGCGCCTTGCATTTGAGGAAGATGTAGCTGTTGCCATCGGGATCGACGCGACCAGACCAACCGATGAAGTAGGCCTGGAAGCGGCCCTGCTCGGCCTCATTCAGCGAGGTGGCAAACTCGGTGACCCGGATCTTCATCTCGAAGCCGGCCTCCTGCGCCATGGCCTGGATGACCTCCGCCGCCTGACGGCTCTCGGGGTTGTTCGGCACCATGAAGTCGACGCTGACCGGCGTCGTCACGCCCGCCTCGGCGATGAGCCGCTTGGCCTTTGCCACATCGCGCCCCGGCACCGGGAATTTCTGTTGGTAATAGGCATTCTTGGGGCTGACCCATTGGTTGCCCGGCAAATACTCCCCGTTGAAGACGACCTCGGAGAGCGCCGTGCGATCAATGGCGGCTTCGAGCGCCTGGCGCACGCGTGGGTCCTTGCCAAACGGCCCGTTCTTTCCCGCCTCACCGTTGGCAAGATTGAGGGTAAGACCCTGGTAGCCGATCTCGATCTGGGTGGCGAGCTTGAGCTTCGGATCGGCCTTGATCTCCTTCAAGTCCGTCGCTAGCGCTCGCTCGATCAGGTCGAGGCTGCCCGACTTGAGGTTGGCAAGACGCACCGTCGATTCAACGATCGGACGGAAGACGACCCGATCGATGTGGACATTGGCCACGTTCCAATAGTCGGCGAACTTTTCCAGGACAATGCGATCCTGCTGCACGCGCTCGACGAATTTGAAGGGGCCGGCACAAACCGGCTTCAATCCGAACTTGTCACCTTCCTCTGCGATCGCCTTGGCACTGAGGATCATGCCGGCGCGGTCGGCCAGCTGGGCGATCAAGGGCGAGAAGGGGCTTTTCAGTTGCAGCAGCACGGTGGTCGGATCGGCAGCCTCCACCTTGTCGACGGCTGCCAGTTCGGGCCGACGGAACGAGCCCTGCAGGCTCATGTGCCGCTCGAGGCTCGCCTTGACGGCGGCGGCATCCAGCGTGGTGCCGTCATGGAACTTCACGGCCGGCCGCAGCTTGATGGTGACCGTCTTGCCGTCTTTGGACGTCTCGTGCGAGAGCGCCAGTTGCGGCACGATGTTGAGTTGATCGTCGATGTCGAACAATTTGTCGCAGAGCGAGGCGAAGACGATGCGCCCGACATAGGTGCGCGCCAACGTCGGGTCGAGCACGTCGGGATCCTCGGCAAGACCGATGCGCAGGGTGGTTTGTGCCGCCACGGGCGAGCTCGCCAGCAGCAAGCCTGCCAGCAATCCGATGTAAGGTAGCCTTGCCATGGTCGGCACTCCTCCTTTGCCAAGGACCGATCTCGACCCTAATTCACCGCCGGCCGCTCGAACGCCCGAAATAGTCGCTCAAGCTCCGGTGAAAAGCCCGGCTCGGCGGCGACGGCTGGTCGCTGCGAACAAACTATGTCGCGCCACAGATGGCAAGCCGTGGCGTGCCCATCCGGCTCGGCCACGAGGGCGGGAGACTCCTGCGCGCAACGCCGAACGGCAAATTGACAGCGCGGATGCAAATGGCACCCGCTCGGAGGCGCAATGGGACTGGGCGGATCGCCCGGCAGCAGCTGGCGCTGGCGCCGACTGTCGGCGTGAAGGCGAGGAATGGCCGAAAGCAGAGCTTGCGTATAGGGGTGGCGGGGGGCGGCAAACAGCGCATCGCAACGGGCGCTCTCGACGATGCGGCCAAGGTACATCACCGCCACTCGGCTGGCGATATGCTTCACCACCGCCAGATCGTGGCTGATGAAGATGAAGGCGAGCCCGAGGCGTTGTTGCAGGTCCTTGAGCAGATTCAGAATTTGGCTGCGGATCGAAACGTCGAGGGCCGAGACGGGCTCATCGCAGACGATCAGCTTGGGCTCGAGTGCCAAAGCGCGGGCGATGGCGATGCGCTGCCGCTGGCCGCCGGAGAACTCGTGTGGAAAGCGCTGGGCGTGCTGGGGAGAAAGCCCAACGGTGCGCAGCAGCTCGCCAACGCGCGCGCGGCGGTCCGCCGGCGTGAACTTCGTGTGCAACAGCAGCGGTTCAGCCAAGATCTCGCTGACGCGCATGCGCGGATTGAGCGAACTGTAAGGATCCTGAAAGATCAGCTGGGCACCGGCGCGCGCCTGCCGCAGCGCGGCGGGGGAGAGGGCGGCAAGGTCCTGACCGTCGAACCGAACCGTTCCCGCACTCGGCTCGATCAGCCGCAGGGCCAGGCGGCCGACGGTGGATTTGCCGCAACCCGATTCGCCGACCAGCGCTAGGGTCTCACCGCGATCGACGCTGAGCGAGACGCCGTCGACGGCACGGACCACGGCGGTCGGCACGCCGAACAGCGAGCGTCGCACCACGAAGGCCTTGGCGACGCCGTCGAGCACGAGGAGCGGCGAGGTCATGCGGCGAGCCCATCCAGCGGAGCCTTCCAGCAGCGCGACCAATGTCCGGTGGCGAGCTCGCGCAGGGGCGGGGCCTCCGTGCGGCAGTGCGCGTCGGCGAAGGGACATCGGCCGGCGAAGCGGCAGCCGACAAACTCGGCTCCCGTCAAGCTCGGCACGCTACCGGCGATGGCCGACAGGCGCTCGCGCTTCTCAGTGAGGCGCGGTAGAGACCCGAGCAAGCCCACCGTGTAGGGATGCTGCGGGCCGAGGAACAGCTGCCGGGCCGGCGCCTGCTCGACGATCTCGCCGGTGTACATCACCAGCACATCGTCGCAGGTCTCGGCCACCACCCCGAGATCGTGGGTGATCAGGATGATGGCTGCCCCGGTCTCCTCGCGCAGCTTGCCGATGAGATCGAGGATTTGTGCCTGGATGGTGACGTCGAGCGCCGTCGTCGGTTCGTCGGCGATCAGCAAGGCCGGCGCGCAGGCCAACGCCATGGCGATCATGACGCGCTGGCGCATGCCGCCGGAAAGCTTGTGCGGATACTCGTCGGCACGCGCGGCCGGTGACGGAATTCTAACGCGCGCCAGCATGTCGATCGCCGACCGGCGCGCCGCCGCAGCCGCCAAGCCGCGATGGCGAACCAGGACCTCGGCGACCTGATCGCCGATCGTGAAACTCGGATTGAGAGAGGTCATCGGCTCCTGGAAGATCATGGCCAGCCGATTGCCCCTGAGGTCCCGCATCTGCCGCTCCGGTAGGCCCACGAGCTCGCGGCCCTCAAACCTGATCGACCCGGAAATGCGCGTGCCGGCCTCGGTCAGTAGCCGCATGATGGCCAACGCCGTCACGCTCTTGCCGCAGCCGGATTCGCCGACGATCCCCAGCGTGCGACCCCCTACCAGCGCGAAGCTGGTGCCGTCCACGGCTTGCGTAAGCCTGCCGCGATCGCCCTCAAAGGCGACCCGCAAATCCTTGACCGTGAGCAGCGGTGCCGCGATCACTGGTAGCCCTCGGCAATCGACTTGGCGATCAGGCCTTCGAGTTGCGCGCGATCGACCAGACCCGAGGGGTGCTGTCGATTGGGCATGAAGCGCCGGAAATGCAGCCAGCGCTGGCGCGCAACCTCCTCCAATCTTGCCAGCTCCGCCAAGGGCTCGGCGTGGTCGTCCACGCGCAGGTCGTAAAGGGGATAGTCTTCCCCGTCATGGATCAACAGGGCCGCCGACTGCTTGCCGCGCTTGTCGCCGCCGGCCGCCTCGCCCGCCTGCATGGCGGCGATCAGGCGCCGGGCAAACGGCAGTTGGGCGTTGGCCTCGTAGCCGTTGATGGTTTCCCTCAACACGGCCGGACCTGCCAGCATGTTGCCGGCAACGCTATAGTCCGTGCGCACCTCGTGCCCACACCAATCGATGCAGGCCGCCCCCGTGTAGGCGGCAAAGCTGCCGCGGCTATCGATGAGATGCAGCTGACGATTGGCCCGGCCCTGGTCCGCCGCGACGAGCTTGGCGATCACCGCCTCGCCCGTCGCACCGGCGGCCAGGAGCTCTAGGCCCGGCGCGGCGAAGTTCGGATTGATGAAGGCCTGCGAGGCGATCGCCCCCACGCCGGTCTTGATATGCGGCACCATCGCCCCCACGGCGAAAAATTTGGTGGCGACGATGATACCGGTCCGCTGCGTGCCTGCATCGCGCGCAATGATCGACCAAGTCATGCCGGCAGCACTCCTTGGCTCGGCCTAGTGCATTTGCGGCGCGCCGGGCTGCCGCCGCGGCTGGGCCTTGGCGAAACGCTCGTCGCTCATGCAGGTCTCGACAATGCGCTTGACCGTCGGATAGGCCTCAAGCGTGCCCTTGAACACCTGGTGGCCGATGGCGTGGCTCACCAGGCAGATATCCGCCATGGTGACTTGCTCGCCATGGGCGTAGGTGCCGGTAGCCTTGTCGCGGGCGAGGTGGCCCTCGTAGGCGTCAAGGCCGGCCGTAAACCAGTGGCGTACCCAGGCCAGCCTGCCTTCCTCCTCGACATTGAGCGTGGCGGCCAGGTGGTTGCGCACCCGCGGCACGATCAGGGGATGGGAATCGGCGACGGCGATCAAGGCCAGCGCCCGCACGCGGGCACGGGCGCGCGGATCGCTCGGCAACAGCGGTGGTTCGGGATGGATCTCATTTAGGTATTCGAGGATGGCCAAGGATTGAAACAGAATATTGCCGTCATCCTCGACCAAGGCCGGGATCACCATTTGCGGGTTGACGGTCTTGAACTCGGGCCGCTTCTGATCGCCAGCATCCAAATCGACGTAGACCGATTCGTAGCTAAGGCCCTTGAGGTTGAGGGCAATGCGCACCCTGAAGGTCGCTAGTGAGCGCCAATATGTATATAGTTTCATGCCTGCAAGGCTCCCGATGTCAGTGTTGCTCGAAGCTATTTGATCGCCTGCGGATTGATGGGCGAGCCGGTCCCCCCCGGAATCACGAGGGGGGCGCCGCAGAAGAAAAACTCATAAACCCTATCGTGCGCGCAGTCCTCGGCCAGCTCCTTCAAATCGAACATCTCGCCCATGTAGAGACCCATGGCGGGGATCACCACCCAATGCCAGGGCTGGTTCACGTCCTTGGTCTCGTTCGGCCGCACCTCGACGCCCCAGGTGTCCGAGCACACGCCCGCCACCTCCTTGTCATAGAGCCAATAGCAACTCTCGAATTTGAGGCCCGGGGCGTCGCCGCCCGCGTAGCCGCCCCAGTCGCCGCGCTGCTTGCAGGCTTCCATTTGCCCGGTGCGTACGATCACGAAGTCGCCCTTGCCGACCGTGACCCGTTGCGCCTCGGCGCAGGCGTCGAGATCATCGTTGGAGATGCCTTCACCATCCTTGAGAGCGTCGACGCCTTTGTAGCGCGCGATATCGAGCAGAACGCCGCGACCGACCAATTTGTCCCTGGCGTGCTCGATGCCGAGCTTGGACAAGCCATTGGAATCGACGGCGGAGGCATGATGCCCGTTGTACATTTTGTCGTGATAAAATATGTGCCCGAGCGAATCCCAGTGGGTGGCCGACTGAATCGGCATGTTGAGGGCATCGTCGGCGTAGAGCAGGCCGACTTGCCGCCCGGCAAGCGCATCGGTGCCGGTGGCGAGCATGGTGTGGATCGGGTTCCAGCGCTTGCCGAACAACCCGCGCTGCGGCCCACTGGCGCCCAACGGGATACCGAGGGCAAAGACCTTGCCGCGGCGGATGAGTTTGGCGGCCGCCACCACGTCGGCCGGCGTCACGTGATTGAGCGTACCAATTTGGTCGTCCTGGCCCCAACGCCCCCAATTGGAGAGCGCCGTGAAGGCCGCATCGACGGCCCCTTTGGAGACGGCGATATTGCGCTTGACCGCAGGCTGCTTGGGCTCAGGCATGGCTGTCATCCTCTCGCTCGGGCCTTTGTCCTCGGGCCGAAAGGCTCGGGTCCTTGCGGCCAAAAGCCTTGGGGGCGCGCACACCATCTTGCCCCAGTTTGTTGGCCCATTGCCAGGCTTGAGGCTCAGGCACGCAAAAAATCGAGCAGCGCCGTCTCGGCCAAGACCCTGTGCGGGTCGGCGTGGTGGGCCGCCTCGAGACGGTCGGCCTCCGAAGAAAACTGGTACCTAAGATAGGAGCCGAGTCGGCGCGCTTGGGCGATGAATTTGCCGGCCACGGCCACCCGCTCGGCGGCAAAAGCCTCAAGCCCCGCGACGATGCTCGGCTGGCGATCGAGCGCCGCGGCGAGCACGGCCGCGTCCGCCGCCGCCTTGGCGATGCCACCGCCGACGTGTGGACGGATGAGGAAGGCGGCATCGCCGATCAGGGCAACCCGGCCGAACGCCATGGTCGGACTTTCCAGATCGTAGATCGGTTGCAGAAACGGCTGCCCGATGCGCTCCATCACGGCACGAAGCTGCGGCGGCAACAGGCGTCTTGCCGCCTCGCGCATGGCGGCAACCACGGCCGGCCTGATCAAAGGCGGTGGAATGGAGAGCTCGTGCCTGTGACCCGTGGCGTCGGTCAGAAGTTCGCCGAGTTCGCTGCCCTCCTCGGCGGGCCGGTACCAGACAATGTTCCAGCTGCGGTGTTGCGGGCGCAGGTCGTTGTTGGGCCCCGCGACCGGATAGCCCAGAAACTGCTCGCCCGGCGGCAGACAGAAGACAAAACCGTCAAATAGCTCTTGCGACAGCACGGCGGCCACCTCCCGTTCGCCTGCCAAACCGCGCCAGGCCACGTAGCCGGCATAGCGGGGCTCCACCTCGGGCAGGAACTGCCCGCGCACGGCCGAGCGGAAACCATCAGCCCCCACGAGCAGTGAGCTTTGATAGGACGTGCCGTCAACGAACTGCGCCTCAACCACGTCGCCCGCTTGGCTAACCCGGATAAGGTCCTTGCCGAGATGATAGTGGCCGGCGCCGAATTCGGCGCTGAGCAGCTCGAACAGGCGGTTCCACGAGGTTGCCATTTGCGGACAGAGCCGCCGGGCAAGGGGGTTGCCGACGGCATCCAGCACCAGCCTGCGCTCGACCGGGATCCCGAAGTTGGTGGCACAGTCGATGCCGATCTTAGACAATGCCGCCCGCATTTCGGGATGCGTCATGATGCCGGCGCCACGGCCGCGCAGGGGCACGGGCGAGCGCTCGAAAATATCGACCTGCCAGCCACGTTGGCGCAGGTTGAGCGCGCATAGCAGCCCGCTCATGGAGCCGCCGATGATGGCGGCACGGCGCCGTCCGGGTCTCATTTTTGCACCATCGCGTAAATAGCCATGCCGGCGCACAAAGCAGGATAGCCAATCAGCCCACGTTGCTGCAGTATAACCACGACATCACCCCTACAAGCGCGCTGCAAAAGCCGCATCGGCCGGGAGGGATTGGGCATGCCTAGCAGATCGAACGGCCGCGCACTGCCTCGCGCAGTCGATGCCGTGCACGCCCCTTTACTGGCTTGAGCGGGCTCGCGCGCCATGGGCGTTTCATTGGATCTTCTGGTCAACGCGGTGGTGGCTGGCCTGCTGCTTGGCGGTTTTTACGCCGCCGTGACGATTGGGGTCTCCATCTCCTTCGGCATGCTCGATGTCGTCAATATCGCGCATCCCGCCTTTATCATTCTTGGCTCCTATATCGCCTATCTGCTCAATCTCACGTTCGGATTGGATCCGATCTTGGCCGCCGTGATCATGCTGCCGGCCTTTTACGTTCTCGGCCTAGCCGTCTATCAGGTCTACTATCTGTCGTTCGAGCGACGCGGTCAGGATGCTTTGCGGGGCCTTGCCTTCTTTTTCGGGCTTCTGTTCATCACCGAGGTAGTGCTGATCTTGCTGTTCGGCGTCGACTATCGTTACGTCGAGGCGCCCTACATCGGACCGACATGGCGGCTGGGTTTCGTCGATTTGCCACTGCGCATGCTGGTTCCATGCCTGGTGTCGCTGCTGCTTGTTGTCATCTTGCAGCTGCTGCTGACGCACACCTTTAACGGGCGTGCCATCATGGCCGTCGCCCAGGATCAGCTCGCCCTGCAGCTGATGGCTGCCAATCCGATCCGCATCAAGCGCATGGCGTTTGCCGTCTCCATCGCCACGGCCTCCCTCGCCGGCGCCTTCCTAATCATCATCCAACCGGTCGAGCCATCGGTCGGACGCGAGTATATTGGCCGCGTTTTTGCCATTTGCGTGCTCGGAGGCATGGGCAGCCTACCGGGCACGGTCATTGCCTCGATGTTGCTCGGCATTGTCGAGAGCTTTACCGCCACCTTCTACGGGCCTTCGTGGGCGCCGGCGATTGCCTTCGGGTTCTTGCTTTTGACGCTGGCGATCAGGCCGGCCGGCATCCTCGGGCGGTAGCACATGCGGTCTTGGCTTTTTTTCTGCATCGCCCTGTCGATCGGCGCCATCGTCTTCGCCTTGGCCTTGTTGCTGCGCAGCGATTACTTGTTCTTCGCCGGCTATGTCGTTTTGCAATTCGTAGTCCTGGCCACGGCCTGGAATATCCTCGGCGGTTATTGCGGCTATGTGAACTTCGGTTCGGCAGCGTTCTTTGCCATCGGTGTCTATACCTCGGTTGCGCTCACCAAGTTGGGCGCCAATCCCGCGCGCTATTTGCCGGAGTTTCTGGCCGGCGGCCTCAAACCCCTGCTGCCCCTGCCGATCCCGGCCTTGCAATTGGTCGCCGGCATCATCGCCGGCATCATCGGCCTTGGCATGGGCTACCTGACCCTGCGGCTACGCGGCGTCTTCTTTGCCATCGCCACGCTGGCCATGGCGGTAGTGTTGCAGACCTTGATCATCAACTGGGAGTTCGTCGGCGGCGCACGCGGCGCCTACATCGTGCGTCCCGCAAACCTCGCGCTCGGCCCGCTCGCCATCGGCTATATCGAGTATCTGTTCCTGATCATGCTTTTGCTTGCCGTGATCGCCCTGACGGTTGCTCGACTGATCGAGCGCTCTCGCCTCGGCTACGGTTTTGCCAGCATTCGCGATGACGAGCTGGCCGCCGAGGCCTGTGGTGTACCCACCTTGCGCCTGAAGCTGATCGCAACCACCATCTCCGGCGCCCTGATGGGAATGGCCGGCGCCCCCTTTCCCTACTACATCGGCTACGTCGAGCCGGCCGCCACCTTTGGCCTTCCCTATGCGGTCAATTCCATCGCCATGCCCATGATCGGCGGGACGACGAGCTGGCCGGGCCCCTTGCTCGGCGCTATTCTGCTTGGCTCACTGCAGCAAATCGCCACCGTGACCATCTCCTCCGCCGTCAATCTGTTGATCGTCGGTGTCCTGTTGGTCGGCTTCGTAGTGGTGGCGCCCAAAGGCATTCTGGGTCTGATCGAGGACTGGCGGCACGCGCGGACCAAGCCATGACCGCACCCCTGCTCGAAATCAAGGCCGTGGGGAAGCGGTTCGGCGGCTTCGTCGCGCTCGAAGGCATCGATCTCAACGTCGCGCAAGGAGAACGCCTCGGGTTGATCGGCCCGAACGGGTCGGGCAAGAGCACCCTCGTCAATTGCATTTGCGGCACCCTCAACAACGAGACGGGCACGGTGCGCTTCGAAGGTCGCGCGCTGGACGGATTGCCGGCCAATCGACGCACGCATCTGGGCCTGGCACGCAGCTTCCAACTGCCGCGGCCGTTCATGAGCCTGTCGGTCGCCGACAACTTGCGCATCCCCTTGATCTACGCCGTGCGCCGGCGGGGTCCGTTGCTCGCTCAGCCTCACGAGCTCGAGGCGCGCGCCATCGAGCTGTTGCGCATGGTTGGGCTTGAGGCCAAAGCGCGACGACTGCCGCGAGATTTGACCCAGGTGGAAATGCGCAAACTCGAGCTGGTGCGGGCCATGGCCGCCGAGCCCAAGTTGCTGATCGCCGACGAGGTCATGGCCGGCCTTTCGCACTCCGAGATCGAGGATATCATTCAACTGCTGCTGCGGCTCAATGCCCAGGGGATCAGCATCATTCTGATCGAACATATCATGCGGGCAGTGATGAGCTTCTCACAGCGCATCGCCGTCCTGGTGTCGGGTCGCAAGATTGCCGACGGCAAGCCCAACGAGGTCGTCAATAATCCTAGCGTGGTGAGTGCCTATCTTGGCCAATAGCCTTAGCATCGATGGCGTCCATGCTGGCTATGGCGCGGTACGCGTCATCGAAGACGTCTCGCTTACGGTCGCACCCGGCGAAACCGTGGCCCTGCTCGGCACCAACGGCAACGGCAAGAGCACGCTGATCAAGTGCATCATGGGCATAGTACGACCGAGCGCCGGGCGCATCGTCGCCGACATCGACGGCGAGCGTCACGAACTCACCAAGTTGGCGACCGAACAGATCGTCGATCTCGGAATCGCGCTGGTGCCCGAGGGTCGGCGCCTGTTTCCGAAACTGACGGTAGAAGAGAACCTGCTGCTCGGCGCCTTCCGCCGCAAGGCGCGCGCACAAATGCGGCGCAATCTCGACAGCTGCTTTGCCACCTTTCCCCGTCTTGCCGAACGCCGGGCGCAGCTTGCCGGCAGTCTCAGCGGCGGCGAGCAGCAAATGGTGGCGCTGGGTCGTGCGCTGATGCTGGCGCCGCGTATCCTACTCGTCGACGAGCCCTCCGTCGGCCTGGCGCCGCTCTTGGTCGCCCGTACCATCGACGCGATCAAGCAACTGAAGGAGCAGCATCGCCTGACCGTACTGATGGCCGAGCAGAACTTCACGCAAGCCATTCGCATTGCCGATCGCGGCTACGTCATCGTGCACGGCAAGATTGCCGTCGAGGGCCGTTCCGCCGAGGAGCTCAACAACAACGAATTGATCAAAAAGTTCTATCTGGGACTATGAGTGGGACGGGCCCCAAGCCCCGCGCCCTCAACTTGACAGCCTGGGCCGCCTGGAACAGCCTGGCCATGAGAGGCAGGGCCAGCTGCGCCACCGCCAAGGGAGAGAGCATCCATGCGAGCCTATACGCCGGAAACGATCACCGACGCCGTGATCGAACAGATGTCGACGACGCCCGATCCGCGCCTAAGGGAAATCATGGAAAGCGCGGTTAGACACCTGCACGCCTTCGCGCGCGAGGTCAACCTGACGCCAGCCGAGTGGATCAAGGGCATCGAGTTCATGACCAAGGTTGGGCAGATGTGCACCCCGGCGCGACAGGAGTTCATTTTGTTGTCGGATACCGTCGGCCTATCAGCGCTGGTCAACATCATGCACGACAAGACCAAGGTCGAGGCGGCGACCAGCGCCAGCCTGCTCGGGCCCTTCTTCCGCGAGAATACGCCGACGTTCGAGCCCGGCGCACAGATCGCCAAGGGCGCGGAGGGCGCGGAGGTCGTCCTGTTCGGTCGCATCACCAGCGCCAAGGGCGAGCCGCTGCCGGGCGCCCAGGTCACGGTGTGGCAGACGGCCGCGGATGGCCGCTATGACATCCAGACCGACGCCAGCACGATGGACTGCCGCGGCGTTTTCAATACCGACGCCGAGGGCCGCTATCTGCTGCGCACCGTGCGACCGCTGGGCTACTATATCCCTCTCGATGGCCCCGTTGGCGGCATGGTGC
>DATMZT010000013.1:0-9454 GCA_035573335.1 Hyphomicrobiaceae bacterium
CGCTACCAGATCACGCCCTTGAGCCTTGGTCGCTACAAGCTCACGGGCGAGCTGCGGGCCGTCCTCGCGCAGACCTGCGTCGTCACGCTTGAGCCCGTCAGGAGTGAGATCGCCGAGACCTATGCGGCGACCTATTGGCCCCCGGAGGCGATGCCCGAGCCCGCCAAGGGGCAGGTGGCGCTCAACGGCGAGCCCGACCCCGAGCCGATCGTGGGCGGCAGCATGGACGTCGGTCGCATTGTGTTTGAAAGCCTTGCCGCGGCCATCGATCCGTTTCCGCGCCTGCCGGGTGCGGTCTTCGAGGGCCCACTGTCGAGCCCGCAGGGGGACAAGCCGGAAAGTCCCTTTGCCGTGCTGGCAAATCTCAAGGGCAAGCAGTGAGGGGCAGCAGCGGCGCAGAGGGGTGGCTTTCCCAACCCTGTCAAGCCTGCGAAAATGTATTGTTTCGCGGCGGCAACCGGCTATGGTCGGGCGGTTTGGCGGCCTCGAGTTGATGTATTTGCTGAGACCCTGCTGGCCCGGCACTGGAGCCACGTCAATCAAGGTAGACAACGGGTCATGACAAGGCCGCGCACGATATCGCTCGATGCGATGGGTGGGGATGGCGGTCCGGGCGTCGTAGTGCCGGGTGCGGCCCTGGCGCTCGAGCGCCAACCGGAGCTGCGCTTTGTGTTTTTCGGCGCGCGCCCACGCATCGAGGCCGAGCTCGCGGCCCACCCGGAGCTCAGCGCGCGGGCCTCCATCGTGCACACCGACATTGCCGTGGAGATGCAGGACAAGCCCAGCCAGGCCGTGCGCCGCGGTCGCGGCTCGAGCATGTGGCTGGCGCTCGAGGCGGTGCAGAAGCGCGAGGCCGACTGCATGGTTTCGGCCGGCAACACCGGTGCCTTGATGGCGATGGCGAAGCTATGCCTGCGAACCATGCCGGGGATCGAGCGCCCGGCCATCGCCGGTCAGTGGCCGACCATCAGCAAGCCATGCATTGTGTTGGATCTGGGCGCCAACATCGGCGCCACCGCACGCCAGCTCGCCGACTACGCCCTGATGGGCGCGGCGATGGCGCGGGCGCTGTTTCACGTCGAGCGCCCGAGCGTTGGGCTCCTCAACATCGGCGTGGAGGAGATCAAGGGTATCGAGGAGGTGCGCCAGGCGCACGCCTGGCTCAAGCAGACCGATCTGCAAATCGACTATCGCGGTTTCGTCGAGGGCGACCAGATCGGCCAGCGCGTGGCCGATGTGGTGGTCGTGGAGGGTTTCGCGGGCAATATGGCGCTCAAGACCGCCGAAGGTACGGCGCGGCAGATGGCGGCCTACGTGCGCGAGGCGCTGACGAGTTCGTGGGCCGCACGGATCGGCGCCCTGTTCGCCGCGCGTGGCCTGCGCGCGCTCAAGGACCGCATGGATCCCGGGCGTCTCAATGGTGGCCCATTCTTGGGGCTCAACGGCATCGCCATCAAGAGCCACGGCGGCACCGACGTCTTTGGCTATGCCAGCGCCATCAACGTCGGCTATCAGATGGTGGAAAGCAACGTGCTCGAACGATTGGCCGCTGATCTGGATGCCTTCCACGGCAACCTGCACGAGGTCGAGGCGGCCCGTAAGACTTCATGAAGTTCGGCTGAGATTTGGTGGTGCGGAGGTTTTACCCCCTGGTGGTCTGTTGCCGGCCGGAATGAGACGTGGACGAGGTGAGACGTGGCCTTCATTCGAGCCGTGATTCGCGGTGTCGGCGCCTATCTGCCGAAAAAGGTTCTGAGCAATCACGACCTCTCGCGCATGGTCGACACGAGCGACGCCTGGATTCGCGAGCGCACCGGCATCGAGCAACGGCATATTGCGGCCGATGGCGAACTGACCTCGGATCTGGGAATTGCCGCGGCGCGCCAGGCCCTGGTGCGCGCCGGCGTCGATCCGGTCGACGTCGACCTGATCGTCTGCGCCACCGCCACCCCGGATCGCACCTTTCCGGCGACGGCGGTGCGCATTCAAGCGGGCCTCGGCGTCACCAAGGGCGCAGCCTTCGATGTGCAGGCTGTCTGCTCGGGCTTCATCTATGCCTTGGCGGTCGCCGACAATTTTCTACGCACCGGACAGTTCAAGCGCGCCATCGTCGTCGGCGCGGAGGTCTTCTCGCGCATCTTGGATTGGAAGGATCGCGGCACCTGCGTCTTGTTCGGCGACGGGGCCGGGGCGGTGGTGCTGGAGGCGCAGACCCAGCTCGGCAATCGCGACGATCGCGGCATTCTTGCCACCCGCATCCGCTCCGATGGACGCTTCGAGGAGCTCTTGTACGTCGATGGTGGTCCGGGCTCGACCAAGACCACGGGATACTTGCGCATGAACGGGCGTGAAGTCTTCCGCCACGCCGTGCAGAAGATCTCTGGCATCATGGAAGAAACGTTGGTGGCGGCCGGTTACGCACCCGATGAGGTGGATCTCTACGTGCCGCACCAAGCCAACCGACGCATTCTCGACGGCATCGCCAAGCGGCTCGAGATCCCGGCCGAGAAGGTGGTGATTACCCTTGCCAAGCACGGCAATACGTCGGCCGCCTCCATTCCGCTGGCGCTCAATCAGGCGTTCGAGGACCATCTCCTCAAGGAGCGTCGGCTGGTGCTGATGGAGGCGATGGGCGGGGGATTTACCTGGGGGGCCGCCCTGGTGCGGTGGTAAAAGCCACACCGTCCTCATTTATATGTGCAATTTCAGCCTGTTGATGTTGACCCCTAAATTGGCCGCGGCTAGCATCGAGCGTGGGTAAAGTTGGGGAGGGGCGTATTTCATGGGTGGCAAAACACTCACGCGAGCGGATCTCGCTGAGGCGGTGGTGCAGAGGGTAGGCCTGCCGCGCAACGAATCCCAGGAGCTCGTCGAGCTTATTTTAAAAGAGATTTCGACCACGCTGGCGGCCGGCGATGCCGTCAAGCTCTCCTCTTTCGGCTCGTTCGGCATCCGCCAGAAGGGCCAGCGCGTCGGGCGCAACCCCAAGACCGGGGAGGAGGTGCCGATCACGCCGCGGCGGGTGCTCGTGTTCCGCCCGAGCAATATCATGAAGGACCGGATTAACTCCGGATTGCTGCGGCGCAGAGCCGCCGAATAAGTTGTCCATTGCAGTTTCAGCGGGGGCTGATCGTGCCGAAGGCAACCGAGGCGTTTCGCAATATTGGTGAAGTCTCCAAGGAACTCGCGGTCAAAAAGCACGTGCTGCGGTTCTGGGAGCAGAAGTTTCCGCAAGTGCGGCCCATGAAGCGTGGTGGCGGCCGGCGGCTCTATCGCCCGGCCGACGTCGAGCTATTGCGCGGGATCCGCGATCTTTTGCAAAACGCCGGCTACACTATCAAGGGGGTGCAGAAGATCCTGCGCGAGCAAGGCATCGAACAGGTGAAGCTGACCGGCGCCATGGTTGCCGCGCGCACGGGCGCGGCCGCGCCCGCGGACGGGGCGTTGGCCGCCAAACCCCTGCTGCTCTCCCCCTTACAAGTGCGCACGCTGCAAAAAATAGCGGGCGAACTCGACGCCTGCGCGGAGATCTTGCGCACCGGCGCGGTCCGCCGATCGAGCGGCCAGCGCGAGAAGCGCGCCGCCTCCCGCAGCTAGCGGGGCTGGGGGCATCGATCCGCCCATCGGCTTGCCAGGGGACGCCTTCTGGCCTAACTGGCCGCGCCATGACCTTTGAGCCGTTCGAGCCGGTGGGCCCCAGCGCATGATGGTGAAAGACACCAGCGCAGCGAACACCGCCGAGGTGTGGCTTGTCGATCTTGCCCGCTCGGCGGCGGTGCTGGAGGGCTTGGAGCAGGAGGCGCCGCGCCTGGGCGCGCGTGATCGCGCGGCCATCCTGGCGCGCAAAGATGCTGCGATACGGCAAAAGCGGCTCATTGCCCATCTCGCCCTGCGCGTCTTGCTTGAGCGCGTGCTCGGGACCGGGGTGCGCGGGGCGGAGCTTGAGCGCCCGGTCGGCGCCAAGCCGCGCTTGCCCGGATGCGTCGGGGTTGCGTTCAGCCTTGCGCATAGCGAGGCGGCGGCGCTGATCGGCGTCAGCCGCGGTGCCGCGATCGGCGTCGACCTGGAGCGCGTGCGGCCGGTTCGCATCGCCAAAGCGCGTCGAGAGCGCATTTTGTGGGCGGGCGCGGCCCTGCGGGCGGCCGAGGACGTCGATGCCCCGGCCGAGGAAGCGTTCATGCGCGCCTGGGTCCGGCTCGAGGCCGTGGCCAAGGCGGACGGGAGTGGGCTCGCGCGCACGCTTGTCGCGCTCGGCGTTCGGCAGGGTGGGCCGCCCGGCGACCGCAGCGAGGTGGCCGCGCGCGTGCTGAGCCATCTGTCGCAAGCGGGTCTCAAGGTGCACGACCTGGCGCCGATGCGGGGCAGCGTGGCGGCTTTGGCGCTCGACGGGGCGCTGCGCGCGCCCTTGCTTCGCGCCTTCCCCGTCGATCGCGCCGGCATCGAGGCACTGTTGCGCGAGCCCGCGCCAGATCACCCCGCCGCGTAAACCGCGAAGCCGCTGGACAGCAAGCCGAATTGTGCGTCGCCTGCGCCACAGCGATTGGCTATGTTGGCAGGACACTTGAGGTTAAGCGCGTGGCCGGAAAGCGATTGCGGGTCGGGCGCGGCACCTGGGGGCGCTAGGCGAATGGGGGCAGCTGAGAGAATGCAAGACAAGGCATCCGAGACGACGAGCTTTGAAACCCTGCACGAGTTCGTGGCGCCGGCCAAACGTAACCTGACCAAGGAGACCTGGGACTATTTGATGGGCGGCGCCGAAACCGAGACTACGCTCGAGCGCAATCGCCAGGCCATCGATGCCCTCGCCTTCCGGCCGCGCGTGCTGCGCAATGTCGAAAACGTCAGCACACGCGGCACACTCTTGGGGCAAGCGTTGCGCCTGCCCGTCATTTTGGCGCCGATTGGCTCGCTGCAGGACATGGTCAAGGAGGGTGGGATCGCGCCCTCGCTGGCGGCCGCGCGCTTCGGTGCGCTGCACATGCTGAGCTCGGCCTGTGCGCCGGGGCTCGAGGCCGTCGCCGCGTCCAATCCGCATCCCAAGCTGTTCCAGCTCTACGTGCGCGGTGATGCGGCTTGGGTGGATGACTACGTCGGGCGTGCGATTGCCCAGGGCTACGTCGCGCTTTGCCTCACCGTCGATCTCGATTACTACGGCCGGCGCGAGCGGGACATCGCCAAGCGCTACCTGACAACGGCGCGTCGGCGCACCACGTCGGAGCAATATCAGGCCCGCTTCGCCTGGGCCGACGTCGACCGCATTAAAAGCAAATTCAAGATCCCCATCATCCTGAAGGGCATCGCCACGGCGGCAGATGCGCGCATCGCCGTCGAGCATGGCATCGAAGGCATCTACGTCTCAAACCACGGCGGCCGCCAGCTCGACCATGGCAAGGGCGGGCTCGCGGTCTTGCCGGAGGTCGTCGATGCCGTGGCCGGTCGCGCCGCCGTCATCGTCGACGGCGGCTTCATGCGCGGCAGCGATATCGTCAAAGCGATGGCGCTTGGGGCCAGCGCCGTCGGCATCGGCCGCCTACAGGGTCTGGCGGCGGCAGCGGGGGGAGTCGACGGTATGGTCCGCATGCTTGAGCTCCTGCAAGACGAGGCGACGCGCTGCCTGGGCCTGCTAGGGGTGCGGTCGTTCGCCGAGCTCGACGGCTCCTACTTGGAGCCGGTCGCGCCGCTCGGTCGGCCCTGGTTGGACGCGGCCTTTCCGCTGCTCAAGGAAGGCTATTAGGCGCTTTTACGGTGCCCCCGCGAGGGCTCCCCGGCCCGGCGGGGGCGGCTTGAGCCTGCTGTCGCCCCGCCTGCGTAATCTGTTAGACTAGCCGCGGGGCGCGCGCGGTGGAGAGAAACGGGAGACGGTCGAGTGCACGCGTTGTTGTTTGCGGCCGCGGTGGTGTTCCTGGTGAGCCCTGCGCTTGCCGCCTCCTCGCGGGCCGATAGCGAGCGGCCGCGCCGCGGCGCTCACCCCAACGTCCGCTTCGCGCCCCAGCGCGCCGCGGAACAGGCGCACCTCATTGTCTGTCCGGACTGGCAGGTGTACCGGCCGCCGCCGATCAAGCGCCGGCGCCATGCCGCGGGCTTGGCGCTGGGCACGCCGGTCGCCAAACGCCGCGCCGCCCAGTCCCGGGCCGGGTTGCGGGCCTTGGCGGGCATGAACTATGCGGTGCAGTTCAAAGCCGGCCTCAGTAAGGCGCAGCGCGATGCGGCGATCGCCACGCTGCGCGACAAATACAAACTGCGGATCGTCAAATTCAACAAGGGTCTCGACATTCTTCGCCTAGCCCCCCGCGTCGCTCCGAGCCGGTCGCCCAAAAGCCTCGGCGCCGCGCTGACCCCCAAGGTCATTCAAGATTTGCGCCAGGAGCCGTTCGTCGATGCCGCCTATGTGGACTTCCCGGTCGGCCCACCGGTAACCCCACAATCCCCAGCCAAGGCAAAGGCGGCGCCGGGCAGGTAGTCGCATCGGCGCAAGGCCGGTGCTGACAGGGTTGCACGCCCAGCGGCGAGGGAGCGGGTCCTTTCACGTTGCCCGACGGCGCATTGAACCTATGATGCGCTGGGGCTGGGCGGCGGCACTCGGCGTTTAGGTTTCCCCAGCACCGCGGAGCAAAACGGCATGGCGCGCATGAAGGGTGGCGAGCTCATCGCCGAGTATCTGATCAAGAATAAGATCCCCTACGTGTTCGGCATATGCGGGCACGGCAACGTGGGCATGCTCGATGCGCTCTATCAGGCGCGCGGGCACATCAAACTGGTGTCGCCGCGGCACGAACAGGTCGCAGCGCACATGGCGGACGCCTACTTTCGGGTGCGCCACCAACCGGTGGCGACGCTGACCTCGTGCGGTCCCGGCTCCTGCAATATCGTCATGCCGCTGCAGGTGGCGCTATCGGATTCCTCGGCCCTGCTGGCGATTACCGCCAATGTCCCGACCCAGCAGTTCAATCGCAGCCCGTTTCAGGAGGTCAACCGGCACTTTCAGGCGGATTTTCCCAACATCATCCGGCCGGTCGTGAAAAAGAGCTTCCAGCCGACCCGCGTCGAGATGTTGCCGCTGGCCTTGCGCCAGGCGATGACGGCGATGCTGTCGGGACGACCGGGGCCGGTCAACCTGGATGTGCCCTTCAATCTATTCCAGGAAGAAGATGACGTGGAGGTGCCGCCGGCGGCGCCGGCGCATGGCGCCCAGCGCAGCGGTGCTGCGCCCGAACAGATTGCGGCGGCCCTGGACATGCTGCTGGCCGCCAAGCGCCCCGTGGTGTTCATCGGCCACGGCGTCACGCTATCGGAGGCGAGCGAAGAGCTGACCCTTCTCGTCAAGACCCTTGAGCTCCCGGTGATCTCCTCGCCCAACGGCATGGGCGCGTTCGACATGACGCAGGGCTTGTCGCTGGGCTTCATCGGTCGCAACGGCGCCTATCCCGCCAATGAGGCCGGTCGACGCGCCGATCTGGTGCTGGCCATCGGCGCACGCTTTGATGATCGCTCGGCGTCGTCATGGATCCCTGGCTATTCCTGGAACTTCCCACACGCCAAGCTGATCCACGTCGACGTTGACTGGGAGGAGCTCGGGCGCAATTACCCACCCGACCTCGGCATTCTCGCCGACGCGCGCACCTTCCTGCGCCAAGTCTTGGCCGAGCTGCCGCGGCGTCCTGCCCGGCCTAGCGACGCCCTCAAGGGCTGGCATGCCGAGATCAAGGACTGGACGGCGGCGTGGGAGGCCTACACGCGACCAAACTTCGAGCTCCACGCCACCCCGATCCGCCCCGAGCGGGTGGTGGCGGACTGCCAGGCGGTGCTGCCGGCGGATGCGGTGCTCGCCTGCGACGTTGGCGTCAATCACAACTGGTTCATGCAGTTCTGGCGGGCACGCCGCCCGCAGAGCATGCTCAATTCTTGGGGCTTCTCCGGGATGGGCTTCGGCGCGGCGGGTGTGTTGGGCGCCAAGCTGGCGGCGCCGGAACGGCCCTGTGTTGCCATCGCCGGCGACGGCTCTTTCAGCATGGTACCGCACGTACTGTTGACGGCGGTAGAGTACGACATTGCCGTGGTGTGGGTGATCTGGAACAACTTCGGCTGGGCTTCGATCCGCGACATTCAGCTCGGCATGTTCGGCGGCCGAGAGCTCGGCACCATGTTCCATCAGGGGCCCAACAACACGCCCTACAACCCGGACTTTGCAGCCTGGGCCAAGGCCAGCGGCGTTGCGGCGGCCACGGTCACCCGCTCGGAGGACTTCAAGGGTGCCCTCGAGCATGCCATCAAGGCCAACAAGCCCTTCTTGCTCGACGTGCACGTCGACGCCGAGGTGCGCCCACCGGCGACGGGCACCTGGCAGCTGCCGCCGACGCCCCATCGAGAGCCGGCCTTCGGACGACGCTGGGTCCCCGGCGAGCCGGTGTCCGCCAAGTAGCCCGACACGTCGGCGAGGACGCCGCAGCCAACGGCTGCGAGGCATAGTCCAAGCCACGGAGCCAGCCCGCGCTGTCGTGCACATTGACGCTGGCGTCGGGCTCGCGCATGGTCCGCCCACCGGCACCCGATCGGGCAGCCGTCGGGCCGTGCCGCCAACTGGAGCATTGCGCGTAATGCCCCAAACCAAGCCCTGCGTCCTGATCCGCAACATCGCCGAGGTGGCGTGGCAGCAGTTCCCCAATCATTTCGGCGGTGCGCTGTCCAAACCGCTGGTGATGCCGCAAACGGCCGGCTCGCGACATCTTGACTACCGCATTTCGCTGTACCAGCCGATGGCCTACGTCGAGCTGCATACCCACAAAGTGCAGGAGCAGATCTATCACGTGCTCGAGGGCGAAGGCCTGATGGATATCGATGGCAAAAAGCACGTAGTGAGGAAGCACGACGTCATCTATCTGCCGCCGGGGGTGGCGCACGCCATCCAAAATTCCGGCCTGGTCGATCTCATCTTCCTGGTGGTGACCTCGCCCGTGACGGACGAGGCTGTCTGAAGTCGCCCATGCAGCTCATCATCTTCGATTGCGACGGTACGCTGGTCGACAGCCAGCACAAAATTTGTGCGGCCATGGTGCATGCCTTCACCGCCATGGCTTTGCCGGTACCAGCCCGCGCCGAGATCCTGGGCATCGTTGGACTGTCCCTGCCGCAGGTGTTCGCCGTGCTCGCCCCCGATCAGCCGGCAAGCGTGCAGGCCGAGCTCGCTGAGCATTATCGCATGGACTTTCCGGCCCGACGCCGCGAGGCGGCGCTGCACGATCCCTTGTATGCCGGCGTCGGGGCGTTGGTGGCGACGCTGGCGCGTCGGGGCGACATGGTGTTGGGCATGGCGACCGGCAAATCACGTCGGGGCGTTGCCCGCATTCTCGAACGGGAGGGCTGGTCCGGACATTTCCTGACCATCCAAACGGCCGACGATCACCCCTCCAAGCCCCACCCGGCCATGATCTTGCAGGCCATGGCCGAAGTCGGCGCC
>DATMZT010000014.1:0-12745 GCA_035573335.1 Hyphomicrobiaceae bacterium
CCGGCCTGGGCGATACGGAAGGGGGGCGCGCCTGCAATGCTGAGGCCGTCGAAGGCGATGCGCCCGCCGCTTATGGGCAGAAGTCCCATCAGGGCGCGGACGCTGGTGGTTTTGCCCATGCCGTTGCGGCCGAGCAGGCTCGCCACCTCGCCCGCGCCCACGCTCAGATCGAAGCCGAACAGGACCTGCTGGTCGTCGTACCCGGCCTGCAGCCCCGAGATGGTAAGGAGCGCCGAACTCACGTCGCCTCGCCAAGATAGGCGGCGCGCACGGCCGCATTGGCGCGCACGGCCTGTGGCTCGCCGGAGGCGATGATACGGCCGGCAACCAGCACGGAGATGCGGTCGGCCAGCGCAAAGACGGCCTGCATATCGTGCTCGACAAGAACAATGGTGTAGCGGCCCTTTAGGCTTTTGAGCGTGGCGACCAAGCGCTGCGTTTCCTCGATGCCGGCCCCTGCCATCGGCTCGTCGAGCAGGAGGAGCTTGGGTGCCTGGGCAAGCGCAATGGCGATCTCGAGCCGGCGTTTCTCGCCATGCGACAGCGAGCCGGCGGGGGTGTCGGCGCGTGCCGCGAGTTCGACGCTATCGAGGGATCGCATGGCGGCCCGGTTGAGGGCCGCTTCGCCCGCCGCGGCTTGCCAGAAGCGAAAGCTCGACCCGGAACGCGCCTGCACGGCGAGCGCCACGTTCTCGAGCGCCGAGAAATGCCGCAACACCTGGGTGATCTGAAATGAGCGTGCGAAACCCAGATGCGCGCGAGCGGCCATCGACATCCAGGTGACGTCGCGGCCCTCGAAGACGATGCGCCCCTTGTCCGGGGCCAGCGCCCCGGAAATCTGGTTGATGAGGGAGGTCTTGCCGGCGCCGTTCGGGCCAATGATGGCGTGCGTTTCGCCGGCCAGGATCTCGAGGCCAATGGCCTCGGCGACCCGCAATGCGCCGAAGGACTTACTCAAGGCGTCAAGCTTCAGAACCGCTCGCTTCATCGTCGCCACCAGCGCTCGACGCTGGTCCTTAATCCGCGCTCGGCCAGCGACGGTAAGGCCTGCAGGCCGCGGCCAAGCGCCAGTGTCGCCGGCTCGCAAGCGGCGCGAGCCCTGTGCGCGCCCCGCTTGAAGAGGTGGGCGGGTCGCAAAAGACGCCGCCGGATCGCGCGGCGCCAGGAGCGTGCAGGCTCGAGGCCGGCGTCGAGGAGGTGGTGGACCAACCGGGGTAACGTGACCGGCACCCGGGGTGCTGCCCGCCGTCGGCGGCAAGCGGCTATGGCACCGGCGATCCCGCCACTGGCGAACAGGGCTGTCAGCACCAGCGCCGGCCCGAGAATGACCTTCCAATGCTCGGTCAGCCGCGACAGGGCTTCCTCCAGCAGCAGGAACGCCAGCGCGCCCAGCATGGGTCCATAGAGCGTGCCCGTGCCGCCCAGCAGAACCATGATGATCAGTTCGCCGGAGCGCTGCCAGTGCATATAGGCGGGGCTGACAAACTCCGCCTGGTTGCCAAGCAGGAAGCCCGCAAGCCCACAAAGCGTGCCAGCAATGACGTAGGCGGTGAGGCGGTAGAGGTAGGGCGTGAAGCCGATCGCCTGCATGCGCGTTTCGTTGTCCTTGAGACCACGCAGCACGCGGCCAAAGCGTGAGGCGATGAGGCGGCTAACGCCGAGGTAGGTGGCGACCAGCAGGGCGAGGCAGACGTAAAAGAAGGTGAGTTGATCCTTCAGGATGGGCCTGCCCAACACCATGGTTCGCGTCGGCCAGGTCAGGCCATCATCGCCGCCGTAAGGGGCAAGCGACGTGGCGATGAAGAATGCCATTTGCGCGAATGCCAGCGTGATCATAATGAAGTAGACCCCGCGCGTGCGCACAGCGATTGCCCCGGTCGCCAGGGCAAACACGGCCGAGGCGGCAAGCGCGGCGGGCAGCGCCAGGCACAAGGTGCCGAGGCCGTGGCTAGCAGCGATACCGGCAGCGTAGGCACCGATGCCCAAAAACGCTGCGTGTCCAAATGAGACGAGGCCGCCTGCCCCGATCAGCAACTCAAGCGACAGCGCGGCGATGGCAAAGATCACCGCTCGTTCGCCGACGAGAAGCGAATAACTGCTAGCGATGCCGTGGCTCAGGAGCGGCAGCAGCGCCAGCAGCGCAAACAGGCTGGCCGCCAGGCACTGGTCGAAGCTCGGCGCACGAGGCGCGCTTGGCGCCGCAGCGGGAATGCCGCGCATGGCCCCTGGCATTAGGCGCGTCCCTTGGCGGGAAACAAGCCGGCGGGCCTGATGGCGAGCACGATCGCCATCAGCAGATAGATCGACATGGAGGCCAGTGCGGGTCCAATGACCCGCGCCGTCGTCGGCGCCAGGACCAAGCGCAAGACGTCGGTCATAAAGGAACGCCCGAGTGTGTCGATTACACCGACCAGCACCGCTGCCAGGAAGGCGCCGCGGATCGAGCCGATGCCACCGATCACGATCACGACGAATGCCAGGATCAGAATCTGATCGCCCATACCGGGCTCCACCGACAGGATCGGCGCCACCATTACCCCGGCGAAGCCGGCCAGCATGGCACCGAAACCGAACACCACCGTGAACAGCCGCTTGATGTCGACGCCGAGGGCCGACACCATTGCTGCGTTGGTGGCGCCCGCCCGCACCAACATGCCAAGCCGGGTCGAGGTGACGAACAGATACAGGCCGGCCGCCACCAGCACGCCGGCGGCGATGATGGCGAAGCGGTAGACGGGATAGCGCAGCCCTTCCAGCAGCGGCACCGATCCCGACAGGAGGTCGGGGATCGGCATGTTGAGGGGCGCCGCACCCCAAAGCAGTTTTACGCCTTGATTGAGGAGCATGATGATGCCGAAGGTGGCGAGCACCTGCTCCAGGTGGTCACGCCCGTAAAGGTGGCGAAAGACCAGCAGCTCGAGGAGGAGGCCGAACAGCAGGGACGCCAACAGCGCAAGGAGCACGCTGAGGAAGAAAGTCCCGGTGATCCCGTAGGCCATCACCGCCAGGTAGGCGCCCAGCATGTACTGCACACCGTGCGCGAGGTTGATGAAATCCATCACGCCAAAAACAAGCGTGAGGCCTGCCGCCACGAGGAACAGGAGGATGCCGAGCTGCAGGCCATTGAACAATTGTACGACAAACAGCGAGGCAGACATCGCGAGACCCTAGGCAGCGCGGCAAACGCGACGACGACGTTTCCCAGATCGGGTGCGCAATAAGTTGCTCGATAACCAGCCCAGCGCCCGCGGATGGGTCTCCGTCGAGATCAGGGCCGGCCTACTTCAGCGGACAATCGCCGGCGTAGCTGTCGACGGCATTAGCGAACACCTTCTCCACGATCTCGGTCTGGAACTTGCCGTCGGCGCGCTTGGCGACCCGCACGAGGTAAAAATCCTGCACCGGAAAACCATTGTTGGCGAACTTGAAAGCCCCGCGCACGGACTTGAAATCGGCCTTTTGCAGCGCCGCACGCAGCGCGTCCTTGTCAGCGAGCTGTCCGCCTACGGCCTTGACGGCGCTGCCGATCAGTTGCGCGGCGTCATAGGCCTGCATGGCGTAACTGCCCGGGACATAGCCATACTCTTTTTCGAAGTCCGCAACGAACCGCTTGTTCTCGGGCGTGTCGGTATTGGGGGCCCAGGTCATGCCGGAGAAAAAGCCGACGGCGGCGTCCTGTTGGGCGGGCAGCGTCGATTCGTCGACGGTGAAGACCGACAGGAACGGCATGGTCTCAAGTCCGGCCTGACGATATTGCTTGACCAGGTTCACGCCCATGCCGCCAGGCATGAAAACGAAGACGGCATCAGGCTTGGCGCTGGCGATCTTGGCGAGCTCGGCCGAGAAATCGAGTTGGCCCAGGGGTGTGTAGACTTCGTCAGCGATCTCACCTTTGAAATGCTTCTTGAAGCCGCCGATCATGTCCTTGCCGGCCTGGTAGTTTGGCGCCAGCAGAAAGGCTTTCTTGTAGCCCTTGTCCTGCGCGTACTTGCCAAGCACCTCGGGTGGCTGATCGTTCTGATAGGAGGTGGAGAAGAAAAAGGCAGAGCAGCCTTTGCCGGCCAGCGGTGAAGGCCCGGCGTTCGGACTGATCAGAAATACCTTGGCCTCGCTGACCGGCTTGTGGATTGCCAGCAGGATATTGGAAAACACGGGGCCAACCACGAACTCGACCTTGTCGCGCTCGATCAATTGCTTGACCTTGCCGACGGCGACGTCGGGCTTCAGTTCGTCGTCCTGGACGATGACACTCGTCGCCAACCCGCCGAGCTTACCGCCGGCATGCTTGACCCCGAGATTGAAGCCGTCGCGCAACTGTCCACCCAACACGGCCTGGGGACCCGACAGCACCGCCATGATGCCGATCTTGAGCTCCTGGGCCTGGGCCGCGGCGGCGAGTGCAATTGAGGCCACCAACAGGCCTGGAGCCGCGAGCCAGCGTGTGGTTGTCATTTTTGTCATCCCGATCCCTCGCGGAGCCGCTTGGCGGTGGCCAGACGCTTCCGCAACCGTCCCGGCGGGGACTTTAGGGCCACCCTGTGGCGGCGGCAATGTCGGGCTGCGCCGCCGACCGCCCACGCGGGCCAAGTCGAATCGGCGCGGGCAGCGCCATCCCGGTGCCGCGCCGGCTGGAGCCGTGAGACTGGCGCGCCAAGACGGTGCCCGCTCGCGGCCGGGCAACCGTCGGGGCGACGAGGCCCCGTCTTCGGGCTGTCGCTGCCGAGCCCAGTCCTGTTAGGCTGAAGGCGGCGGCCTTTCTTCGTTCTTTTGCGTGCAGGGCCGCCGGCTGGCGGCGCGGCGAGCTGGACGAGGCTCACGATCTCGTTTTCGCGACGGCGCGTCGCTGCCCAGCGGATCGCCAGCGGTGTGCTGCGGCCTATTGCGATACCAGGGTGCCATCGCGCAGGTGGAGCAGGTCGAGAAACTCTCGCAGCCGCCGTTCCTGGTGACCGATTAAATGCCACGGCTCCGCCAGCATCCCTTCGACCATGACCTTGGCTTCATGCCAATCACCGTGCAGGCAAGCGTGTACGAAGTCTTCGCGCGCGCGTGTGCCGGCGCAGTGTCCGGAAATGATCTCCGCGATCACGGGGGCAAGGTCATAGACAATCTGCATTGCAACCTCGTTGAACGGCAGCGCGGGGCCCGCTGCTGAAACCAAGAAAGTCGCCTTGCGTTCCGGGCCTTCGCAAGTGCCGTGAGGTCACGCGTTTAAGTGTGGGGCCCTAGGCGGCTGTGCCGGGACGTTGTGCCGCTGGGTTCATACGGAACCTTGGCTGCGGCCCATTTCTGCGCCGGGGTTGCCGTGCCCCCCACAAGGACGTGGGGGAAAGGGAAGCTGCGCGCGGCGCGTCGCCGCCACCACCACCGCCAGAGGGTGGATTGCCGAGCCCCGCTCTGGGGGCGAGCCTGGGGCGCCGCCTTAAGCGGCGCCCCACCGTTTCAGCGGCCTTCGTAGGTGATGGTCCAGATCACACCCGACTTCGGCACCGTGTACATCGGGGGGGTCATCTGGTAGTCGGTGAACACCTCGCCGTAGTCGACCACGTACATGGTGCGGCCATCGTTGCTGAAAACGACCTTGTTGGGTCGCTCCAGGCCACCGCGATTCTCCGGCTTCTGATAGGCATTGGGACCCGGCTCGATGTTTTGCGCGAAGGCTGACCATTTGACGCCCGCGGGCTCGAGGAACTCAATGCGCAGCACCAAGGGCCAGGTCGGCACCAGGCTCTCCGGGCCCGTGTCCAGAATGCCGTAAACGGCGCCGAACAGATTGTTGTCGGCACCGAAGTTACGCGCGCTCCAGGCGATGCCATCGATGGGATTGTTGGTGTCCCATTCGAGCACCGGATTGATGTATCCGTTCGGGTTCGGGTTCGCGGCAATCAGCGGCACGCCACGTACGCCGTCGACGTGCAACTGGAACCTGTAGGGCACCATCTTCGGCACGAATGGCTTGTCGCCGATGTAGAGCTGCGGCAGCGGCCGGTCAACCGGATTGCCGCGGTAGGCTTGCCAGGCAAAGCGCTTGTTGGTGACGAAAGCAAAACCCTCCTTGTCGGGGAAGCCGGCGTCTTGGCCCGCTTGCGTTATGATAAACACCTTCTCGGGAGCATTGGCGACGCGACGGTGCCCCAGGTCATTGGCGCCGTTGTCGGTCACGGCAAGGGCGTTCGCAAACCGGCTTCCGGCCGGACCAAAGGCAACGCCGGCCTGGTTGCGGAAGCCCATGGCATAGACTTCCATCTTCTCGTGCGGGTAGATGCCATCGGCGCCCTGATCCGTCATCTTCACACGCATCACCGAGCCGCCACACGGCACCTGCTTTTTGATGATCATACCGGGTTTTGCCGCAACCCCGACCGGCAGCAAGGCTCCCGTCATGCGGCCGTCGGAGGAGCGCACGTTCAATCCGGTATGCTCGATGTCGCGGCACACCGGATCGTGCGGGGTGGTGCCGTGGCCGTCCTGATGTTTGACCCAGAAGGGGTCGTTGGGAATGTCGGTCCAGCCATGATTGTCCGGATCGGCAAAGCCGCTGTTGCTTGGAAGGCCCAGCGCAAAATAGATATATCCGTCCTTGCAGGTGATGCCGCCGTTGCGGTGGTCGCCGTTGAACAAATCCTTGACGATCAGCTTTGGCTGGGCGTTGACATTGTCCATTTCCCAGATCTTTTCGCCGTATTCGGGAATGTAGGTCTTGCCGTTCTCTGCGCAGTAGCCGATCTCGTTCATCACCGTCGTGAAGGTGCCCTTGCCGACCTCACGCAGCAGCTTGCCATCCTTGTCGAAGATTTTGACGTGCGCGGGCTCGAACTTGTCGGGTTCGGCGCTGCCGAGAAGAAGGCCCGAGATCGCCACCCACAGGTTGCCGTCTTTGTCCAGCGTTGCGGAGGAGGGCGTATCGAGCCCGGCCTTGAACACGCTTACCTTGTAACCAGGCGGGACTTTGACCTTGCTCGGATCGGGCTTGACGGGTTCCCGTTTCACCCACTCGCCGCTTACCACTTTCTGGGCCATGGCAGCTGGTGCCAGGCATACCGTAGCGGCGGCAGTCAGCATGATGCGCAGGAAGACTTTCACGGCTTTCCTCCTTAGTTTGTGGTTATCAATAGTCCCGCGATTTCCCCCGATTCTTGGCTGCGTCCTTTCACGTTTTCTTCAATCGGACGTGGGGTCCGATCCCCATCGGCGCCGGTGGCAACGCCAACCTGCACGGATCCAGCTTACCTCCTTGCAGCATCGCTGCGAAGCAAGATTAGTTGCGCGAAAGGCTGCGCACGTAGGCGATCACATCGGCAATGTCGTCGGGCGAGAGGGTGCCCTTGAAGGAAGGCATGTAGCCGCTCTTACCAAAGGCAGGGCCACCTTCCGTAATGATGCTCGCCACATAACCATCATCGAGGAGCTCCGTGTGGCCCTTCCTGTTCAGGGGGCCGATGTGGGGCATGAAATTCTTGCCGCCGCCGCGGCCGTCGACGCCATGGCAACCCGAGCAGTAGCGTTGGTACATCGGCTCCCCGCGGTTGGCGTCCCCGGCCGCGGCAGCCAAGGTGGGGATCAGGAGGCAGCCGATGGCGGCGGGTAGCACGATGCGCCCCAGGAACCTTTTGCGTTCGTGTGCGCATCGCATGCTTCGCCTTCTCCCGTTGCTGCATCGGTCGCTGTCGTCGCTCGGCGGCGTCAGCGGCCCTCGCAGGTGTTCGGCATCCTGATCTCCAAGCTCCCACGACCTCTGTCGACCTCTTCGCCGCGTAACGCAAGGGGCTTCGTGCTCACCCCGGAGATTG
Source organism: Hyphomicrobiaceae bacterium (assembly GCA_035573335.1). Taxonomy (GTDB): domain Bacteria; phylum Pseudomonadota; class Alphaproteobacteria; order Rhizobiales; family Hyphomicrobiaceae; genus AWTP1-13. The sequence continues at coordinate 7,791 of DATMZT010000014.1, forward strand.
CAATCGACGAACGCTCAAAACCGCGGGCGACGAGGAGGACTATGATCTTTGTCACAAAGACGGTCAAAACTATGTCGGGGACCGAGGCGATTGGGCTGCAAGGTCGGCTGATCGCACTGCGTCAAGACCTGCCGAGCGGACGGCAGGTGGCGCCAGCAGCCCGGCGTTCGCGACGAACTTTTTCGCTTGGGCTCGTCTTGGCCTGGAGCTCTAAGGGCGCGTGGGCGGCCACCCGTTGCCAAGCCCAGCGCGCATGGGCCAGCGCGCATGGGCCAGCGCGCGTGGCCGGCGCGTAGGGGCCAGCGCGCCCGGCAGCAATCGCCGACCTCGGCCGAGGCCTTCCTGCACCGCCTTCGCCGGCAGACAATCGTTCGGCCGCCGCTCTCTGGCGCCGGTTCTTGCCGCCGGTGCTCCGGGTGCCAAGCCTTCGAGTGTGCGCCCGCGTGCTACCGGCGGGCGGGACCTACTTCAGGGGTTGCACGCCGCCGCGGACCGGCACGCGGATCCCCGGTGGGGCCGGCGGCGGCGCAAAATAGTCGGCACGATAGGGCACCGCGACATAGGGAGCTGGCGCGATCGTGACGGGGTAATAGACGCCGACCGGCGGATAGCTCCAACCGTTCGCGCTCCAGCTCGGCCCCCCCGTATGGTCGTAGATGTAAGCCGGGGGCAGCGGGTAGAAGGCGGAGGGCTGACAATTGCAGCGGTCCCACCACGCCATCGCGCTACTGCTGCTGGCGCCGATCAGGGCCAGGGCGAAGGCGATCCGGCGTAACAGGGTGCGGGCCATGCGGGGCTCCCGGGGGCTGAAGGCTTGGCTGAGCATGGGCCATCGCCATGCTGGCGCTCAAGCCGAGGCCTGGTTCAGCCTTAACGCGGTGACGCCCACGCGGGGACGAACGCTGGGCTTGCGGGCTAAAGCGCCCTCGCGGCGCAGCTACAACTTTCGGCCGCCGCCAAGTTCGCTGTTGACCGTGCTGCCGCTGGCTACAATATGTAGTGGAGTATCTGCGTAATAGGACTAGACATGGCACCCCGGTCCAATTGGAAGGGCTATCTCAAGCTCTCCCTTGTTTCTGCTGCAATCGCCATCTTTCCCGCCACCTCCCAATCCGAAAAGGTGCGCTTCAACACCTTGAACCGGGCGACCGGCAACCGCCTCAAGCGTCAAATGATCGATAGCGAGACGGGCGACGTCGTTGAAAGCGATGATCAGGTCAAAGGTTATGCCGTCGGCCAGGATCAGTATGTGATCGTCGAAGACGACGAACTTGCCGGCATCGCGATCGATAGTACGCGCACGGTCGATATCGAGCGCTTCGTGCCGAAAGCGGCAATCGACGATCGTTACCGCGACACACCCTATTATCTGGCCCCTGAAGATCAAGTCGGTCAAGAGGCGTTTGCGGTCATTCGCGATGCGATGAAGAAGAAAAAGATGGTCGGCATCGCCAGGGTGGTAATGGCGCGGCGCGAGCGCATCATGATGCTGGAGCCGTTCGGCAAAGGCTTGATGGGGACCACGCTGCTTTATCCCTATGAGATCCGGGGCGAAGAATCCGTGTTCGAGGAAATTCCGGACCTGAAGTTGCCCGAGCAGATGGTGGGTCTCGCCGAAGAGATCATCGACCGCATGACCGGCAAATTCGAGCCGGAGAAGTTCGAAGATCGCTATGAGAACGCGATGATCGAGCTGATCCGCTCCAAGCAAGCAGGCCTGCCCGCCAAGGTCGAGAAGGCACCAGCGCGCGCCGCCAACGTGGTCAATCTGATGGATGCCTTGCGACGCAGCGTCGAGGCGGATCAAGGCGGCAAGCGCAAGGCGAAGGCAGCGCCGGCCAAGCGAGCGGCGGCGCCGGCCCCGACGCCGGCCAAACGCAAGGCCAAGGGTTGATGGCGGCGCGACCGCCAGGCTCGGTGCGCCGGCGGATCGAGTTCGACGCAGAGACTTGGCACGCCCTGCATCAGCTCTCGCTCGACAGCGTGAAGTCTATCCAGGAGCTTGCGGAGGAGGCCTTCCGCGATCTGTTGAAAAAGCACCGCCGGCCCACGACGCTCAAAGAGATGTTGCGCGATAGCGTGCGCATGCAGCCCGCCAACGACCCTCCGCCCGCGCGACGCCGCACGCCGAAGGCGAAGTGAATTCGCGTTCCGGGCGTAGCACCCTTTATCGTGCCGCGGCCTGAGCATTTCACGACAGCGGCTGAGGCGGACCCCCCTGCAGCGGCGTCGGTGGTGCTGGCCGGCGCCAGCCCGATCGGCCTTTGCCTTAGCGAAGCAAAATGGGCTGCAGTGGGGAACCAGCGTCGCGATTGTGCCGTTTCGTCCTAGTGCACAGCACCGGTTCCGATCGAGCCCGCATCGCAAGCAGGGTGCGGCGGAACCGCAACGGGGCCCCGAGAGAAAGGGCCTGGCGAGCAGTTGGGCCTGGCAACACCAGGAGCCTGGAGGGCTTGAGACATGGATGACGCCAAGCAGAAGAAAGTCGACAAGTCCTTAGACCTGAGCTTTCCCGCCAGCGATCCGCCGGCCTCAAACCAAGCCACCGGCACCGAGCCGCCGGCGCGACCGGCGAGCCGGCAGGCGCCGCTCATCAGCAAGGCGCAAATAGAGGCGGCGGCCGGCGCCGAGCGGCGGCCACAGAAACGTCGGGCGCGCAAGCGCCATGGCGGTGGGGGGCGCGACGGTTTGCACCCTGGCGATGCCATCGAGGCGGGCGACGAACATGGCCGCGGCCGCGCTGGCGTCGAGCAAAAGCCGCCGCCTAGAGGCTAGCCCGGGCGAATTGCCCCCTTGTAGCCATCGCTGCGTGCGACTGGGCCCGGGTGGGTTGTCCACAGCAGGTCGGGCTCGAGCGGGACGATGACGTTGTCGCGTGCGTTATAAGACACAGTCAATGTTGGCAGCCTGCCGTGAGCGACTGTCATGCGCGCCGTGCGCTCGTGCGTCACTATTTTTGGGTTTACCGCCATTCTCCTCGGCTTGACGCTGATGAGCGCGCTGGTCATGGGAGTGCGCAGCCAGTTCTAGCGCGTCTTGGCGATGACAGCCGAAGGCCTCATTGAACGCTTTTCAGAAAAAAGCCCGCCGGCGTCGCAGGCGGGCCAGGCCTGAGCTGCAAATACCGGCGCAAATTCTGGCGCCGGTTCCTGGTGCAAATTCTTACGGTGTAAAAAGCACTTAAGGGTGAGACAGGAGGGTGCGCGCCAGCCCGGCGCGCCTACGGCTTGGCGGCGCTGGCTGCGACTGTCTCATAGGCTTTACACAACTGCGCTCAAGCGCCCCGGCAATGACCGGTCGGGGGTATTTCGCCCCGACCCACCAGGTGAGGTTAACGGATGCGGAACAGCATTTCAGGTCTCGCCGGCGCGAGCTTCCCCCCGGCACCGGGCTCCGGCTACCAGTCGATTGGCTCCGGCGGCGGCATCAAGAAAATCAAGGCCAAGACCGTGACCTTCGGCGCGATGGATGCGCCCCTGACCGGCAAGGATTTGGATGAAAGCGGCTTGGCGCAGTTTCCCATGGTGATGGGTGGCATCGTTCCGGTCCTGAACGTCGAGGGCCTCCTGCCCGGCGATCTCGTGCTGGACGGGGCGACGCTGGCCAAGATCTTCCTCGGCGAAGTCGAGACCGGGAACGACCCGGCGATCCAGACGCTCAATGCGGGCGTCAAGGGCCGAACCGAGCTATCGCCATCGTGCATCGCTCCGATGGCTCGGGCACAACCTATAACTTCACGTACTATTTGTCCGAGGTCAGTCCCGACTGGAGGACCAAGGTCGGCACCAACACCGCCGTCGAATGGCCCGGCGGTCTCGGGGCCAAGGGGAACGAGGGCGTTGCCAACAACGTCGCACAGACCAAGGGTTCGATCGGCTACGTTGAGTATGCCTACGCCAAACAGAACAAACTCATCTATGCCAAGATGATCAGCAAGGACGGCAAGGTCGTGACGCCGAGCTCGGAGACCTTCCAGGCCGCTGCTGCCAACGCCGATTGGAACTCCAAGCCCGGCTATGGCGCCATTCTTGCCAACCAGCCCGGCGCCACCTCGTGGCCGATGACCGGGGCCATCTGGATTTTGCTCTACAAGAAGCCGCAGGACCCGACGGCGACCGCCGAAGCCCTCAGTTTTTTGCCTGGTCATACGCCAAGGGGGACAAGATGGCGGACGAACTCGATTATGTGCCGATGCCTGATAAAGTGGTGGGCGACATCGAAAAGATGTGGTCGGCCGAGATCAAGGATGCCACGGGCAAGTCGTTATTCGTTGCACGCAAATAGCGCGAGCGAGCGCAGGAAGAGGCGCCGGCAGGCGCCTCTTCCCTGTTGGGCGATAGCGTGGGAGCTTAGGCGCGGCGGCCGCCGCGCCAAGTTGGCGGGAGGCGAGGGTGGCCGAGGTAGCTTTGCGACAGGAAGCGGCTGAGATGGCCATGCCGTCGCGCGCCCAGGTCTTGGTGCGGATGCGTCTCGCCGACAAGGCGTTCCAGTACCTGACGCACGCCACCGCCATCGGGGTTCTAGGCCTACTCGGGTGCATTATTGTCGCCCTCATCATCGGCGCGCTACCGGCGTTTCAAGCCTTCGGTTTCGATTTCCTGCTGACGCAGAGATGGAACCCGGTCACCGACAAGTTCGGGGCGCTAGCGCCGATCTACGGCACGATCGTCACCTCTTTTATCGCCATGGCGATCGCGGTGCCGATCGGCTTGCTAGTGGCGATGTTCCTGACCGAGTTGTGCCCGCTCTGGCTGCGGCGGCCGATTGCAATCGCCGTCGAGCTCTTGGCCGGCATTCCCAGCATCATCTATGGCATCTGGGGCCTGTTCGTGTTCGCCCCGTTTCTGCAGAGCCATGTGCAGCCCTTGCTGATTGACACGTTTGGCGAGGTGCCGATCCTGTCGTCGTTGTTTGCCGGCCCGCCCTACGGCATCGGCACGCTGACCGCGGGCCTG